>DGGY01000036.1:0-121551 GCA_002392405.1 Treponema sp. UBA3862
AGAATTTATACGACTTGGGCGCAGACTGGTAAAGCAACAATTAATCTTTCTCGAGACCTTGCTACAGCAGAAGATATTTTTGTTTGTTATGACCAGCCGACATCAAGCACTGCAATCGGCGTAGAAAAATCGACAGGAAATATGGGGGTAACTATGTTTCCTGACCATGTAGGTAGCGGCGGTGTATTTGGTGATTGGGGCTTAGGAAATCACAATATCGTTGGTGGTGTTGGATTTATTGCGGTAAATTCTAATTCTAAAATAACAAAATCTTCTGATGAAGATAAACGTTCACCAATTATTTCTGCTGATTCTAATACTGCAACAAGTAATAGTCTTAATCCGAATATTCGTTTAGATGGACATACTGATTCACCATATTATCCAATTGGTACCCATGAATTCGCGCGAAACCCAGGTTCATTCAGTGCTCCACAGACGATAAGATATGGTGATATTGGGCATTCTTTGTATTATGATGAGACAAATGGTTCATTGAAATATGTTTGTGTCCCTATTTCAACTAATGGAAATGGAACCGAGGCATACAATGATGGGCGAATGTTTGACACTGTTGTTGTTGATGGACCTGCTAATAGTTATGACCGTCAGCACGAGACTGGAAGTGGAACAGAAAATTATAAAGTAAGCTTCAATTCTACTGGTGAAAATACATACATCCAGACGGGAACGGCTGGCGGATACTATAAATATGATTATCCTACAGTTAATACATCAAAAAATGGTACAACACAGAGTCATGCATTTACTGTTAACGGAAGCACAGTAACAGTTACTTTCTCAAGCGCTGCAGAAAGAAATGCATGGAAGGCTCTTTATGATTCTAACGGGGCATCAATGGCATTTATCACTGCTGCAAACGCATATGATGCGTTCCCGTTCGCAGATGCAACAAACTGTGAAAACGTAGGAACTACACAACTTCGTTATACATTTGCTGATGCAGTTCCGTCTTGTAATAGTGTAACAATCTGGGGTGGTCATAAAACAAATGTAACCGGTGTCGGAGGACGTTCTGCAAGTGCTGCAACAGCAGGCTACATTGACACTGCTACTTCTGCCGGTGAGTATTCTTCGATCGATGTAACTTCTTCAGGCTGTCCTGTAATCATGTACAAGGCAGGCTCTAAGATTCGCCTTGCCTATACAACAAGCAAAACTCCTGCATATTCTGACTGGAATGTAATGGAAACAGGACTTTCCGGCGGTCTTTATATTTCAATGAAGATTGATACAGCTGCAACTGGTGTTAATAAAGACAGACTTCACGCTGTTTACAAGAACGGTTCAAAACTCATGTATGTAAGTGCAACCCGCAATACTACAACAGGTGCTTACACTTTCGGAACACCTGAAGTTATTGATACTAACGGTTCACTTACAATGAGTACTCTTTCTCTGTATGGAAATGCGCCTGTAATTACATACCTTAACAGCGAATCTTCTGAAGACGGCGTTAAGTATGCAAAGAAAGTAACTCTTGCAGACGACACGAGTGTATGGGATTATTCAGTAATTCCTGCTGTTGTTGCAGGAGGAACTGAATACTATGTATCTCCTAATAACTACCGTGTATACGTTGGTGCAAATGCAGGTGCATGGAGTGCAACACAGGATTCTGTATCCATGGCAAACTGCGAAGCCTTTGTCGGATACAAGACAAGCCGTATAGATGTTGTATTCTTAAAGAAAGAGTAACCATCCGGTCAGGGACTGGAACACCGCCGTAAGGCGTCCCCGGAGTGTAAGTCCGGGGATGAAGCGCGGAATGCGCGGAAGTGTGCAAGGCCCGGCCCGCTGCCGGCGGGAGACCGCCGTATAAAAAAAAGACCCGCGTTCTTTAATCAGAAAAAAACTGAACAAAGAATGCGGGTCTTATTATTTTCAGCAGTATTATCTCGCAGCGATATCTTTTATTTTAAGCGAAATTGCTTTTGCAAGATCTTCTTTTTGAGAAAGGGTTAAATCAACTTCACGGCTCAGGCCGGCGAGGGGAGTTTCTGTTGCGGCTACCCAGAAACGGGCGTCATCTGACTGATGGTCTGGCGTGCGGCATTTTGCAAGAACAGGGGCAAGTCCTGTGGCACGGCTTAAGTTTTCCTGTCCCTGTGTTGAAATCATCCATTCTGCAGCTTTTGAAACTGCCTTATTTTTTCTGAGTGGTACTGCATAAATTACTTTTGCTGTAAAGTTTCTTTTTGATGAGTTTTTGTCCGACGGGAAATAAACCGAAGAAAATCTTTCGATTGTTTTTCCGTCAGCCCTTCTGTGCTGCTCTAAGGTCATGAACGACGCTGAAGCAAGTTTTGCCTTTAAGAATTCATTTGCATCAAAGTCTGTAAGGTTAAAGGATTCTTTGTTTATGTAGCCCTTTTTAAGCCAGTCAGCAAGAAAAGTAACTGATGAATAAAGCGGGGAGGTGTAATCATCGCAGAGTTCAGAAGCGAGTGTGATTTCGTTCCAGCCTGTAAGGTTTGAACTGTTGATAAGGCTTACTGCTTTGCTGTATTCTTCTGCACTGTCAAAGGCTTCTGTAAGGGCTCCTAAAAGGTCGAGGAAAAGCTCTGGATTCTTTCCGCCGAAAACAAGAGGTGAATCTGTGAATTTTTTTTCGTATTTTAAGAAGGCTTCAAAATCTTTCCAGCTGTTTAAGGCACCGGTTTTTGAGCGCTTAAAGGCCTGTGTATCAATGTCAATTTCAAAATGACTTGAAAGAAGAGGAAGTGCCTGTACTGCTTTTGTGTTTTCATCTGTCAGGGCTGTGGAGCGGATTGTCGTAGTAAGGTCAGAAAGAGTCTGAGCTGATAGTCCGGTGTTTTTTGCTGCCTTTTTTACGGCATTTTTTACAGGAGCTCCGCTTACTGTGATTAAAAGTTCAGGGCGGCGTCCTGCTGCAAGATTTTCTGAAATTGTTTTTGCTGCGTCCAGCTTTTTCCAGGCGTATTTGACTCCTGAAGTTTTGTTCCATTCGTCGACTGCTGATTTTATGGCTGTAACTGTGCTGTCATCCAGTCCGTAGAAGGCAATTACGGGCTTTTTAAGGCAGATTAATGCAGAAACTGTAAGTGCCAGGACTAAAGCGAAGGCTGCGGCAGCTGTTATGATATTTTTTCTGGAATTAAAAAACTTTTTCATGAATTATCCCCTTTAAATCAATTATAGCTCAGCTCTGAAAAATAAACTATCTGTGAATGGTTCGGTTTTACGAAAAAAAGTTTTTAAGTTATAAAATGACAAATCTTATTTTTCGCTGTAAAATGTTTTATAAAGTTGTTAAGTTTTCCGTCTGTTACGGACGGCTCTGGGGGATTTATTATGAAAAAAGTATTTTATACAGTTTTGACTGCTGCACTTGTTTTTTTATATGCAGGCTGCGGTTCAACTTCAGGTAATGTTGAACGTATTGCTGCTGAGACTCAGACTGATCTCAGTGGTTACTGGAATGACACTGATGTCCGCATTGTTGCTGAAAATTTAATCGATCAGTGTGTTAATGCAAAGGCTATTGCTGCTTTCTCTTATGGAAAAAAGCGTGAACCTGTAGTAATTTTAGGAACATTTAAGAATCAGAGTGATGAACATATTGATACTACAATTCTTTCCAAAAAGTTTGAAATCGCATTGATTAACAGCGGAAAGGTTGATTTTGTAGCTTCTTCTTCTGAACGCGGAGAAATCCGTGATGAGCGAAATGAACAGCAGACTTTTGCTTCAGAAAGCACTGCAAAGAGCCTTGGAAATGAAACAGGTGCTGACTTCATGCTCATTGGTGCCGTAAAGACTATTGTCGATTCTACTGCTGGAAAATCTACAAGAACTTATTATGTAACAGCTGAACTTATTGATATTGAAACAAACCGTAAGCTCTGGGCCGGCGAAGATTCATCAATCAAGAAGGTTATTAAAACTCCTAACTACAGGTATTAGAAAAATTACAGGTCTATTGCCACGATTTTTTTTAATATTTGATTCAGCTTTTTATAACGGAATTGCCCTGTCATGAAAAAATATATTACTGCTGTTTTGATTTCTTTCTCAGCCGTTTTTCTTCTTGCTGCAAGAGGAAGAAAAGATGTTTTTTCTTTTGAGGCTTTAGAAAAAAAATATCCGTCTTCGCAATACATTACCGGAACGGGGCAGGGGGCTTCCCTTGCTTCTGCTTCGGGAGCGGCAAAATTAAGCATCTGTCAGACCCTGGGGGAAAGCTTAAAGGGACAGCAGAATGTTCAGGAATCTTCTTACAGTACAGGAGACCAGGACAGTTCCTTAAAAATCAGCGTAAATGAGACTGTTCTTTACGAACATATTACAGGCATTGAAGTAAAGGAAAATTACAGAACAAAAAGTGGGGAATGGATCTGTGCAGCTGTTCTGAATAAAAAAGATGCCGAAGCTTATTACAGCCGCCTTGCCCGGGAAAATGATTCAAAAATCTCTGAGCTTGTTTCAAGGGCTGTGAATTCCGGTGCTTCTTTTGAAAGCCTTGAACTGATGAATCAGGCTGTAACGCTTGCTGAAGATAATCAGTATAATCTTGACATCCTTTTGGCCTTAACAAAAAAGCGGCCGCTCATGACTTACGGAACAGTCCAGTCAGTTATGCTGAAAGCAAAGGACATGGCAAAAGAGATTTCTGTAAGTATCACTGTAAATAATGACAAAGACGGTCAGGTTCTTGGTGCTTTTGTAAAATATTTTTCTGAAAAGGGAATTTCTGTAGTTAAGGGAAAGGCATTGTTTTTAATCAGGGCTGATATTTCTCTTGAGAATACTCAGTCACCTGACCAGAAAAATATTTTTGTACGATATATCCTCAATACGACGGTTCTTGATTCATCTGAAAATACAGTAAAATCTTTTAATATTAACGGCCGTGAAGGTCATGTAACTTATGAGCAGGCAGTTCAGCGCTGCTATAAAAAAATCTGCCAGCGAATTGAAGAGGAATATTGAATAGCAAAATCCATCCTTGGATTTTGCTATTCGCAGCAATTTTCTTCGAAAATTCCTGCTTGTCTGAACAGCGCATCCGTGCGCTGCATTTTTTTTGACCTCGAAAATCCATCCATGGATTTTGCTATTCGCAGCAATTTTCTTTGAAAATTCCTGCTTGTTTGAACAGTGCGTCCTTGCGCTGCATTTTTTGTATTCGCAGCAATTTTCTTCGAAAATTCCTGCTTGTCTGAACAGCGCGTCCTTGCGCTGCATTTTTTGTATTTACTTGCTAACAACATTTTTTATTTTGCCGATAATTAAGATATGCGTGTATATTCATTTGTTATCGGTTCGATTTTTTTTCTTACATCCTGTGCGGCTTCTGCCCAGGGAGCTAAATCCATTTATAAACTGCCTGAAAGTTCAACAACTACTGTTGAAAACGCTGGTGCTGGCGGTGTAATTGCGGGGGCTGATTCAGGTCTGTACCGCCTTACTGCAACAAAAACAGCCGTGCCATTGTGGACAGAAGGAAAAGTTTCTAAAATCATTCATACCCCTTCTGCATGGTATTTTCTTACAAGCCGTGGAATTTTGGCGTCAGCTGATTTAAAGACATTTGAATACCGCAACAACGGGCTTCCTTTCTTAAAGATGAAGGAAGTAAGCCCTGATCAGATAAGCTTTTCAAATAAACCTGCCCAGTTAAAGGATCTTGAAGTTCATCCTGAAAACCCGGCAATTCTTGTAACTGCAACTAAAGACAGGGTTTATATCACCTATGACGGCGGCCTTAACTGGCAGAATTTAGGTTCAATGAGCGGCTCTACTTCCGGAGTAAAAGCCGTTGCTGTCTGTACAATTGAAGACAGGCTTATTGTTTTCGAATCTCACCCGATTTTCGGCTTTTCATACATTGTGCCGCAGGCTACTAAACCGGCCTGGAACGACTGTAACGGCGGCTTTGAGAACATGAAGGGACAGACATATCCTGACGAAATTGCAGACATTCATCCTGTCGTTACAAAAAATGCTGACGGAACTTCTGTGACTACGGTTTATGTAAGCCAGACTTTCCTCCCGCGTATTTATAAATTCAACTGGGATTCTAAGCGTGCAGAACTTTTATACAGCGGAAAAGAGCCTGCAGATACAATTGACGGTCTTTTCTGGGACGGAAATGAGCTTTTATACACGCGTCCTGGGGAAATTGCGTCCTTTGATCCTTTAACACAGAACTTAGGCACCGTTCCTCAGAGTTATTATGCCTGGAAAAAGTCTTTTGCAGCTCTTGCACCCAATGACACTTTATATGCAGCCTGGATTCCAGATGAAAGGGATTTGTCACGAGGTCTTTCTTTAAGTGAACTCTGGCTTTTACGCCCTGAACTCTGCACAAACCAGTATGCTTCCAAAGCTTTAAACCGCCGTTCTGTTTACTGTCCTGCAAATCATGTTACAACACAGGCAGGAATCGACAAATATAAAAAAATTATTCTTGATAATAAACTCGACAGTCTTGTAATCGATATGAAAGATGATTACGGACTTTTACGCTATGACGCAAAGGACAGCCTTGTCGTTGAGAAAGGATATATTTCTAAGTATCACATAGATTTAGCTCACTTTGTTTCAGAAATGAAAAAGAGTAATATCTATCTTATTGCCCGAATCGTTGTCTTTAAGGATAAAAACTTAAGCCAGTATGCAGGCGGAAAATACGCTGTCTGGGACAGAAGTTCAAACCGTGCCTGGGTCGGAACAAAGGGCATGGAAGATGTAACGGATGAAAACGGCAATGTTACCGGCCAGCGCATGACTTACTATGATGAAAACTGGGTAGATCCGTATTCTCCTGATGTATGGGACTATAATGTCCGTATTGCACGTGAACTTATTGCAGGCGGATTTGATGAAATCCAGTTCGATTATATCCGCTTCCCTACAGACGGAAGAAACATGGCCAATGCGCAGTTCAGATGGAAGGATCAGGGAATGGATAAAGAAAGTGCACTGCTTTCATTCCTTTCTTATGCAAGAAAAAATATAGATGCACCGATTGGAATTGATATCTATGGTGCAAACGGCTGGTACCGCTCGGGAACAAGAACAGGTCAGGATGTTGAACAGCTTTCTGAGTATGTTGATATCATCTGTCCGATGTTCTATCCGAGTCATTTTGAACAGAACTTCCTTGATTATGCGCCTGTTTCTGACAGACCCTACCGTATCTATTATTACGGCACTTACCGTAACACTGTAATCGGCCGCAACAAAATAATCATCCGTCCGTGGGTTCAGGCCTTTTATATTTCCGTGCGCTATGACAGGCAGTGGTACAACAAGGATTACGTTCAGAAAGAGATTTACGGAGTTCGGGACAGCGTGGACAGAGGCTACATGTACTGGAACAATATTGGCCGTTATGACGATATTATGCCGGATGTGGGAAAAACTCCGTATTCAGGCCCTGCTTACGAGGCTTCTCCTGATTACAGAAAACCGGCCCTCTCAAAAGGAAACTTAATGTATCCGCAGTCGGTTCAGCATGAAAACGAACTTGAAGATAATGACAGCGGAACTTCTGTACTCGATACAGTCAGAAGCGGTGAAGTAGGGGAAACAAAGGGAAGAAAAAACTCAAGCGTATTTCCTTCGATTTCGGATATAAGAAAACTGTGGCAGGCATACGAAAATGACAAACACGAAATATAGCCCTGAAGAACTTATAGCTGCCATTGCTACAGCCCTTGCTCCCGGTGCATTAGGGATTGTAAGGACAAGCGGAAGCGGCTGTATTGAGGCTGTCAGTAAGATTTTCTCACGCCCGAAAGCCCTGAAAGAAGCTCAGGGTAATACTCTTGTATACGGCTGGATTTTAGACGGAACTGAAAAAATAGACGAAGTTCTTGTTTCTGTGTTCCGTGCTCCCAAAAGTTTTACCGGTGAAGAAATGTGTGAAATAAGCTGTCACGGCGGTGTTGCTGTTGTAAACGCAGTTTATGAAACGCTCTTAAAAAACGGTTTCCGCCCTGCAGAAAGAGGCGAGTTTACTTTCCGTGCCTACATTAACGGAAAGGCAGATTTAACTAAGGCAGAAGCGGTACGGGAAATAATCGATTCAAAAACAAATGCCGGCCGTTCTCATGCTGCTGACCGTTTAAGCGGTGAGCTTTATAAAGAAATTGATTCAATCAAGACTCTTGTGACGGATACTCTGGCTGCAATTGAAGTTGATATTGAATATCCAGAGGATGAAGAAACAATAGCCGACAGTTTTAATCCGTCTTCTCTTGAAGAAGCAGAAAACAGGCTTGGGAATCTTGTATCTTCCTGGAAAAGTGAAAAGCTTTATCAGGAAGGGGTAAAAATAGTCCTTGCGGGAAAAACCAATGCAGGAAAATCTTCTCTTTTTAATGCCCTTTTGAAGGAAGACCGTTCAATTGTAAGTGACATTGAAGGAACAACCCGTGACTGGATTGAAAGCTGGATAAGCTTTGACGGTATTCCTGCCCGTCTTTTTGATACTGCAGGTTTAAGAAAAACTGATGACGTAATTGAAGCAAAGGGGGTTGAGCTTACAAAAGACCTTGCTTCAAATGCTGACCTTGTCCTTTATCTTGTTGATTCTGCGGCCGGGCTTAGTGATGAAGATAAAAAATTCATAAAAGAAAACAATGAAATTCCGCTTATTGTGGTTTTCAATAAAACTGATCTTGCTGATAAAGAAAAAATCAGTGAGATGGCAGATAAAGAACTTAAGGATTTCCTTACGGTAAAAATATCTGCAAAAAAAGGAACAGGGACAGGAGACCTTACTTCGCTTGTAAAGAAAGTTATCCTCGGGGAAGCTTCTGCAAAAAGTGAAGGTACGGGGCTTGGTTCTGAGCGGCAGAAAGAAAGCGTTCTTCAGGCTTATGAACGGGTAAAGCATGCCCTGGAGATTTCACGGGACAGTTATTATGGACTTGATGCGGTTGTCCAGGATCTTGAAGATGCTCTGGACAGTCTTGGAGAAGTGACGGGCGAAGTGACTCCTGATGACGTTCTCGGGTCAATTTTCAGCCATTTCTGTGTAGGGAAATGATTTGACGGGGGTAGCGTACGAGTGATAAAATTATAGTAAAGAAAAAGTGGATTATAAATAGTTTTTATCATAAGCATGACCGCCAGAGCGGAGTTATTTTTTCAGGGAGCGTACATGGAAAAACTTATTAATCTTAAACTAAAAGCATTAATTACGGCCCTTCTTTTAGTTTTTATTCAGGCCGCAATTACAGCACAGGAATCTCTTGAAGTTGTTTATGCACAGCTTGACAGCGCAATAGGTGAACACAGTTCAGAAAGCGTATCAAAAGTCCTCACAAAGTATACTGCATCTAAAGATTATGGACTTTATGAATCTTTTACGCTTAAAAAGGCACGCCAGCTTATCATTCAGGATGACCTTATTTTTGCACGGGATGTTACTCTTGTTGTAATTGACAATAATCTTGAAAATTTTGATGCAGTAGATCTGTATTCTTACATTGACCGTGCAATCTTAAGTGAAGAGGCTGCCCGCATTGCAGAGGAAAACCGCCTCCGCATTGAAGCTGAACGCCTTGCAGCCCTTAATGAGCGCACCAGGGCTAAAATTGCAAAAAATGACAATTATTCGAGTGTAAGCACAGCTTCAGGTTCTTCAATTTACATAAACCATGAAAAGTATTTTTCATCAACTGACTGGAGCGTAAGCGTTGGTCTTGCAGACATCATGTATCAGACTGTTACAAAGCCTGAAAGTTATTCAAGTTTAAAATACGGACTTGCTTTTGGTGCAAATCTTTTTTACAAGACAGAAGAATACATTGTAGGCGGCGAGCTTTTTGCTGACCTTGCAATGCTTACAATGGGTAAAGGTGAACAGGAAGTTATTACAAGCTTAAAGTTTGTTCCGATGTTTGCCCTTCCTAATTTGAGCAAAAATCTCTTCCTGCGTGTTGGTTTTGCAATGCACGGGCTCAATTCAGATTCAGAGTTTAATACTGGTTCTGTAGAAACCTTTATTTCACCTGCTTTCGGTTTTGCCTTTGAAAACATTGCGCTCGGAAAGTCTACCGCAGAACTTTTTTATGACTATTATCTTGGTCATCTGGCTTATGATGATTTATCTTCGGCAATGGAAATGGGAGCCGCTGTTCTTCTTCCTATGGCAGGAAACGAACAGACTACAATCGGTCTTAAACTTGGTGTAACCGATACGCTGTTCCTTAAAGACGAAGGTATGGATAATCGTGCAAAATTTATAATTTCTATCGGAGTTGGAAATGTTAAAAATTAAAAAAAGTCTTTTAACTGCAGTTCTTTTTCTGATGGCTGTGCTGATTTCTGCCCAGTCAGGAACTGCTGAACTGACTAAACGTTATCTTGAAAAAGCAAATACACAGTACGAGAATGCGCAGTATGATGACGCCTACAAGACCATCAACGCAGTCCTCAAACTGAATGAAATGGGTGGAATCCCGGCTAACGCTGCTCTTGTTGCTACCCAGATTTATTCAAAAATGCTTGATAAAGTTAAGGCAGCAAAAAATTACGCAAAGTTTAATGAAATTGCTTCCAATATCGAAAAATATCCTGTAATTGCAGATAATTCAATCCAGCTGAAAGTAAAGGAGATTTACGCACAGCAGGAAGCAGAACTTCAGGCAAAAAAAGAAGCTGCGGAAAAGGCTGAAAAAGCAGAACAGCAGGCTGCAATTCAGAGACAGATTGATGAACTTACAAAGAGTTCTACAGCCGTTATGGAATCAATTGCCGCAAGTACAGAAAAACAGATGGCCGGAATTGAAAGTTCCCTTGGAAAAATCGCTGAAAATTCTGAAAAGCAGACAAGATCAAGTCACATGGTTTTGATTGCCATTCTGATTATCTGTGTTGTTCTTGCAGTTGTTTTTGTAATTGTCGTTCTGATTATCCGTGCCGCAGCTCAGGCAAGTGCACGCCAGTCAATGCAGTTTGAGGAAACACTCAAGCTCGTTCAGGGCATGACACAGCAGAACAGCCAGCTCCTCCTCGGAAATGTAACAGAACTGCAGGGCTTAGGCGGTCCTGGACTGCGTTCTGCAGGAAGAAGCCGCTGGGGTGTAGATGCACTTCCTGCTCCTGAAATGAACGATACTGAAAAAGAAGAATTAAAGCAGCTTGCAATCCGCTGTGAAGACCTGGGTGCTAAAATCGATATGGTAAGCCGCCGTAAGAATAATTCAAAGAACGTAAGCGAACTTGTTTACAAGCTTTCAATCGAACTGGGCTTTAACCAGAATACAGCAATGCTTTATTTCTGTGCCGCAATGGTTTATGATGCAGGCTTCCTTTCTGTGCCTGAAGAAATATTAAGTGCAGAAACACTTACAGACGAACAGCGTGAAATCATTAAAGACCATGTTAATAATTCTTCTGAATATTATGATTTTGTACCTCAGAAGTATCTTAATATCTTTGAAGATGCTGCCCGTTATCATCATGAAAACGAAGACGGCTCAGGTTATCCTGACGGCATTAAGAGTGACGAAATTCCTCAGATTGCAAAGATTATCCATGTTGTAGAAAGCTATAACTCTTTAATCAGCCGCCGTAACTACAAACAGATTAAAGATAAGGAATCTGCCATTGAAGAACTGCTTGCAAAAAATAACATGTATGATGAAGCAGTTGTTAAGGCCCTGGATTCCATTGTTTAATCACAAATTTTCGTGTATCATAAAGACTGTCTGATTTTCAGGCAGTCTTTTTTTTATGCAGCGCAGAGCGCTCTGGTTCAGGCGTCTTCATCTGCTGTGAGGGGAAAATATGTGCGGTATTGTCGGTTATGTCGGTGCTAAAAATGCGGCTCCTGTTCTTATTAATGCATTAAAGAAACTTGAATACAGGGGTTATGATTCTGCAGGAATTGCGGTTTTATCTGACACTACGGACGAAATCATCGTAAAAAAGGCTAAGGGTGCCCTTAAATATCTTGTTGAAAAAATTACTGATGAAATCGTAGATATATCAAAAAAATCACAAAAAAGCGACGCAGATAAAGAAAACGAAGAAAACTTGCAGCGCCTTATCTTAAAGACTGATGAAAACCTTAAAGGAACAATCGGAATCGGACACACCCGATGGGCAACTCACGGAGAGCCGAGTGACCTCAATTCACATCCGCATACAAATGTAAGCGGAACAATTGCCGTAGTTCATAACGGAATCATAGAAAATTATGTAAAACTTAAGGGCTGGCTTCAGGGACAGGGCATTGTTTTTAAGAGCCAGACAGATACTGAAGTTGTTGCTCACTTGATCAATTATTTTTATGAACAGGAAAAAGATATCTTTAAGGCAGTTCTCTCTGCAATAAAAAAACTTGAAGGAAGTTTTGCTCTCGGCGTAATCTGTAAGGATTATCCTGACAGAATTATTGCCGTCAGAAAAGACAGCCCGCTTATTGTAGGTCTTGGAAAAGGTGAAAACTTTATTGCCAGTGATGTGCCTGCGGTTCTTGAATACACAAGGGAAGTTTATTTCTTAGAGCAGAATGAACTTGCTGTTTTATATGAAGATCATGTTGATTTATTCAATGATGACGGTGAAAAAATTATACGCAAACCTGTTCATGTTGACTGGGATATGTCTTCTGCAGAAAAGGGTGGATTTGCTCATTTTATGCTTAAAGAGATTCATGAGCAGCCTAAAGCCCTTACAGACACTCTCCGCCCGCGTCTTGTTATGAATGGTAAAAAAGCAGCAGACATTAAGTTTGATGAATTTGATTTTGATGATTCCTGGAAAAAGGCCGGCAGGGTTGTCATTACAGCCTGCGGAACTTCTTATCACGCCGGAATGGTCGGAAAATATGCTTTTGAAAAGTTTGCGCGTATTCCTGTCAGTGTAGATATCGCAAGTGAATTCCGTTACAGAAATCCTATCCTCAATAAAGATGATATTTTTATTGTAATTTCTCAGTCAGGTGAGACTGCAGATACTCTTGCTGCGATGCGCCTTGCAAAGACTGCGGGAGCAAAAATCATTGCAATTACAAACTGCGTCGGTTCAACAATCAGCCGTGAAGCAGACTGTGTAATTTATACCTGGGCAGGGCCAGAAATTGCCGTTGCTTCAACAAAGGCATATACAACACAGCTTATGTGCCTTTATCTTCTTGCAATAAAAATGGGACAGCTCCGCGGTGTTTTAAGTCAGGAAAAGTTTACTTCTCTTCTTACTGAGCTTAACCAGATTCCTTCAAAGGCTCAGGAGATAATCGATAATCAGACTGAAATCCAGAAACTTGCTGCAACTCAGTTTAATAAAACAAAGATTTTTTATATCGGACGTCTTTTTGACAGTGCCTCTTCCCTTGAAAGTGCATTAAAACTTAAAGAGGTAAGCTATATGCACTGTGAAGCTTTTGCCGCAGGAGAACTCAAACACGGACCGATTGCTCTTGTTGATAAAGATACGCTTCTCATTGCAATTGCAACATGTAAAGAACTGTACGAAAAGGTTGCTTCAAATATCATTGAGATTGAATCCCGCGGGGCTGCTACAATGGCAATCACTCAGGACAGAACTGGTGCGTTTAATAAATGCGTTGATTCTGTTATTACTCTGCCTGAAGTTGATGAAGACCTTGCTTCAATTATTTCAATAATTCCGGCTCAGCTTTTTGCCTATTACTGTTCAATTCAGAAAGGACTTAATCCTGATAAGCCGCGCAATCTTGCAAAGTCAGTAACTGTTGAGTAGCAGCGATTAAAAGGAGGTTTGATAAAAATTACATACGCCACTTCGTGTCGTTTGCATATAGGAAATTATAAAACTTTGTGCTTGCGCACAGGAGCATCCGTGTAATTTTTATCATCTGCAGATTTTGCCGTTGGCAAAACTGCCATTTCGTGCTTCCTGCACGACCGCTAACGCGGTGTTTTTAAGGAGGGCTTATGAATCTTTTTTGCCTTGGTGACAGCATCATGCAGTATAATGACTGGACTTCTTATCCGCAGACAGGCTGGATACAGATGCTCGACCGTTTTTTTCAGGATGTTACCATTAAAAATCATGCACGCAACGGCAGGAGTACAAAAAGTTTTATTGCTGAAGGTCGTTTTGATAAGGTTCTGAAAGAATGTAAAGCCGGTGATTTTGCTATAATCCAGTTTGCGCACAACGATGAAAAATCTGCAGATTTAACCCGATATACTTCCCCGGATGAAGGCGGGGAGTTCAGGTCTAATCTTGAATACTTTGTAAATGAACTTAGAAAAAAAACTGTTAAACCTGTGCTTTTGACGCCTGTTACAAGAAGACTCTTTTCTGATGAATTAACGATTAAAGACAGTCACGAGCCTTATGCAAAAGCAATAATTGAAACTGCAGAAAAACTTAAGGTTCCATGCATTGACCTTAATCTTTTGACACGCAGGTATTTTGCAAAAAAGGGGCAGGGGCCGAGCCGTTCATTTTTCATGAATTTTGCAGGCGGAATTTATGAAAATTATCCGGACGGAAAAAATGATGACAGTCATCTTCGTCCTGACGGAGCCTATGCAGTTTGCAGGCTTTTTATAAGTGAGTTATGCCGTCTTGAAGAGCAGTGGCCTGAATACATTCCGCTTATCATGGCTGTCTGCCGTAAAGGAATCTACGAAGATAAAGAAATTGATGATGAAAAACTGATGTGGCAGTAATAATTGACCGGCAGAGTCGTTTTTTGTTATAATCAAGGCGTATCAGGTCATAAGCCTCTGCAACCAGGGCCATTAGCTAAGCTGGTTGTAGCGCCGGCCTTATAAGCCGGGTCTTACCGCAGTTCAAGTCTGCGATGGCCCAAAATTGCCCGACTTGTCGGGCAATTTTTTTTGTAAGAATATTTTTTTACAGCGGTGGTACGAGTTCAGTTTTTCCATGTCTCTACCCTTCGTTCATACAATAAAATCCGGAGAGAAATTATGAAATTATTTACTAAAGCACTTTTTTCAATATTGCTTTTATCAGCAGTCATTCAGCCTGGTGTTTTTGCAGCAGAATCTGACTTTTCAGGCGATATTGCTTTTGATGTTTTCTTTTTGAGTGATGAATCTTCAGGAACTTTTTTGAGTTCATTTACAGATAACTGGGATGAGAAAAAACATCCTTTTGTGGCAGTTACAGGAGCGCTTGGATTTAATCTTGGACTTGCAACCTGGAACCGCTATATGATAGGCTCAGGCTGGGCTCAGACAGGCTGGGAAGAATGGGATCATTTCTGGGAAAGAAAACTTGCATGGGACAGGGACTGGTACTGGACTAATTTCTTTCTTCATCCGTATCAGGGCTCAATGTATTACATGGCTTCCCGCGGTTCAAACCTTAATACTGTAGAATCTCTTGCAGTAACTTTTTTAGGTTCCTATACCTGGGAATATCTGTGTGAATGCAACGCTCCTTCTAAAAATGACATGGTGTTTACGACAATAGGCTCTTTCTGTGTCGGTGAAATGTTTTACCGTTTAAGCGAAGAGGCAGAAGAGGTTTCAAGGCTTTTAAGTATTGCCATAAATCCGCAGAGTCTCTGGACTGAGTATGTGTGGAGAATCAATCCAAAAAGAAAAACCGGAAACATTCACAGCCTGTCTTTAGGCTTTGATATCGGTAATGTTACTGCAGGAACTCATGTAGAAAGACAGGATATTTCAACATATCCTCAGAAAGAAGTTTATCCTGTGTTTGGAATGCTGGAGTTTTCTGTTGATTATAACGATCCTTACCGCCATGATTCAAACAGCCCGTACAGTCAGTTTTCTCTTTATATACAGGGCGGACTTGGAAAAGGTTCCGGTGAGTCAGGCTATTGTGCAATGGAAGATTATGATGAAAAACTTTTTTATGATATAAGAATTTTCTCTGACGGAATGCTTTTTGCCCGGGAACTTAAACTTTCTGAAAACACGGATACATCTTTAGGGGCAGTAATGCTGTATGATTTTGAATGGCATTCATATTACATGCTTTCTTCTCTTGCTCCTGGTTTTGCTTTTAAACAGCGTTATAATAGAGAAGACAGCTGCTTTGAATGGCAGTCAATGCTTGCCTGTGTAATTCTGGGGAATACAGATTTTTATTACATGCACAGAAAGATTTATGCTGAACCTGACGGCGTAAACTGTAACTATAATCATACGATGGGTGCAGAGGCTGTATTAAAGTTCAAGTACCTTAAGGAAAACGGCTTTGCTGCTGGATTTGATTTCCGCGGTTACGCAATGTATGATTTTAAAGACCAGCTTCAGAATCATTTCAGTACAGGCTGGGAGTACATCGGTCTTTTGAACGGTTATGTTGAGGTTCCGCTTTCAAAGCTTGTACGCATCGGTGTAAAAGATGAACTGTACGGCAAATTTACGGTTTACGATGATGTAAACGATGTTCAGCAGCTTGTAAATACAGTAAAAGTTTTTGCAAAGCTTCAGCTTAAATAAGTTTAAGCAGGGGAGGGAAAATGAAATTTATCAGCACTAGAGACTCAAAAAATCCTGTAAGCTTTGAAAAGGCTGTTTTAGACTGCATGCCGGGAGACGGTGGACTTTATGTTCCTTCAGAGGCTGTTGATTTAAGGCGCTGGATTTTATACTGTGACAGTTCAACTTCTTTTTCAAATACAGCCGGCACATTGACTTCAGCCTGCATAAATGATGAATTTTCACCGATTATCTGTGAAACAATTGCATCACGGGCTTTTGGCTTTGAGCCTGAGGTTAAAAAACTTGACGACAGGCTTTATTCATTAAAACTGTATAACACACCGACAGGAAGCCATAAAGATTTCGGGATTTCTTATCTTGTTAACTGTATTGAAACAATTCATGACCTCAAAGGCGGAAAATCTGTTTTTCTGGATGTAACAATAGGAGAACTTGGAGCTTCCCTGGCACGCTGTCTGCGGGGCAAAAAAAATGTTAAAGCAGTTCTTGTTTATCCTGCAGGCTGCTGCCGCGGACTTGAAGAAAGTGATTATATCTGGAACGGAGGGAATATTCTTCCGCTTGAAATTGACGGTACAGAAAGTGACTGTCATAAAATTGTAAGACAGATTTTTCAGGACAGGACTCTTGTAGAAAAATACGGCCTGACTGTTGCAAATACAGCCAATATCGGACGTCTTTTGCCGCAGATGTTTTTTTATCCTTTTGCTTTCAGCCGCTTAAAGTCTGAAGTCTGCTCTGATATTTACTACGGAATGCCGTGCGGAAACTACAGTAATCTTGTTACCGGCCTTTACAGCTGGCGGCTTTCCATGCCTGTAAACGGCTTTATCTGTCCTGCTACAGCTTCCCTTGCACTTGATCCGATGGGGCTGTGTACAATCCCTGATGATATGGTTCCTTTTGAGAAGCGGGAAAAAGCAGATCCTGCGAGTCCTTCAAATCTTGAAAGGCTTGAAGATATTTTTTCAAGAAACAGCCTCATGTTAAAGCATTTTGTTTATCCGCAGAATGTTACTGATAAGGAAACTGACGAGGCCTGCCGTGAACTTTTTATGAAGTATTACATTTTTGCAGATAAAAATACTTCAGGTGCTTATGCGGCAATTAAAAAGAAGAAAGAACTTTTAGATGAAGATGACGCTGCAGCAGTTCTTATTGAAAGGGATGATCCTTCGCTCAGTACAGAATATGTCCGTCATACAACAGGCGAGGAACCTGAGAAAAAAGACAATGTAGAAGCTGCTCTCAGGCCTTCTTCTCCAGGCAGAAAAACCTTAAAGACAGTTCAGGAAGTTATAAAAGCTTTAGAAGCAGTTTCCTTTTAGTGCGTAACTGATAACAGGGGAAAGGCTGCGTTTTATTTTTTTGCAGTCTTTTTTGCAGGAGCTTTCTTTGCGGCAGATTTGCCTTTAGTTTTCTTGTTTACTGCTTTTGGTTTCTTTATAAACGGGGCCATAAACTTATCGCACCTGTATTCTGCTTTTTTCTGGGCTGCATTGAGTTTTTTGAGAACTGCAAGAATCCTGTCTGTCTGGGTTTTAGTCTCTGAGATTGCAAGAACTTCCTGTGCAGTCAAGAGAACAGATTCCATTTTTTCTTTGTTGAACCATTTTACTCCGTCATATTCGTTGGCACCCGTAAGTAAAGGCGCATACTGACTTTCCGTTAAAAGGGCAGCAAGAGATGCTTCATCTGCTTTTACGCTGCTTAAAATTAAAGCACAATTAAACCAGCCGCAGGAATTTCCGGTTTTTTCAGCGGTTTTTCTCTGAAGGGACCACTTAAGTGCCGAAGGGGTCTTTGCGAATGGTTTTATGAGAGAGAAGAGGAACTTGTTGAGTTCCGTGAGATTATGTTTTTCAGTTTGAATTATTTTTTCTGCAGCCGCTTCTGCTGATTTTTGTGCAGTTTTTGCAGCGGTAATTTTTTCTGCTTGTGTCTTTTTTACAGCCATAAACAAAGGTGTATAAAGCTTACCCGGTTTTATCTTTTTATACGCAGCCCTTTTTGTCTTTGAGGCCTTTGAGGTTTTGTTTTTTATATTAAGACTGAGTTCAGCATTAAATTCTTTTTCTGCAAATTCATTTGCCTTTTTATAAAAAGCATCCAGTTCTTTTTTTACTGAAGTTTTAATTACGGCAGAAGAAACCTTCTTTGCGCCATTAAACAGTGAGAGTGCTTTATCAAGAAGGGCAGCATAGACTTCATAAAGTTCTTTGTAATGAAGTTCCTGCCATGCTGTGTAAAGGTCAGGAGTTCCGCTTCCGTTTAAGAAGTCACACAGTTCTTTTAATGAGCCGTCTGTATCTTTTTTTATCTGTATGTCCATAAAAACCTGACATTCAAAACCGTTTAAGGCTATGAACATGCCGCTCTGACAGATTTGTGAAGACTTTCTTATAAAGGAGAGACCTGAACGCTGCTCGCGGAAAATCAGGTATTCATCTTCATCTGCCGTAAGCCCAAGTCCCTGTGAAATTGAGCGGGTTATAAGTTTTTTGTCATTTTCGCCAGAGCCGGTTTTAACGGCGTACTGACAGGATTCTTTGATCCAGCCGCTTGCCCTTTCATACTTATTGTTATAAAAGACAATGGTGGATTCGTTTCCTGCACGGTTAGAGTAGGCAAATACGTTTTCATTTACGCTGCCGTTGTCCCACACGTCGTAGAAGAGGAAGTTTTCAACACCTGCAAAGAGATATCTTTTTTTGAGGAGCGGGAAGATCTCGCGGTAATGACGGTCTACAAGATAGCCGTCAGGGGACTCGTCGCGGTAAGCGCGGGTGTATTCCATTCCGTATTTTTCTTCAAAGCCTTCAATCTGTCCGTGTCCGAACATCGGAAGCCCCGGCATTGTAGCCATGAGAGTGCAGACACCAAAATATTTGTCGCCTTTGCCGAACTGGGCTACGGCAGTTTCTTCGTCGGGGTTATTCATGAAGTTTACGTAGCGTTTTAAAATCTGAGGGTCAAAGGTGATTGTATTTTTTACAGTAGAACGGTACTTAAAGTTTTCCTCTTTTTTAAGCATGTTCATAAAGGCAGAATTATAAACACGGTGCATTCCAAGAGTTCTCGTAAAATAACCTTCCATCATCCAGAAGGCTTCTGCAAGTAAAAGCGTGTCCGGAACTTCTTTTGCAACGCGGTCAACTACTTCCCGCCAGAACTCATTCGGGATTGCCTGTTCAAACTGTGCGGCATTTAAGGCTGACTCACTTCTGGTTGCAATGTCTCCGCCTTTACCAGGTTCTGGATACCAGAGTCTTTTAATGTGCTTTTTAGCAAGCACCATAGCGGCGTCAAAGCGGATAATAGGAAAGTTTCTTGCAACATGAAGAATCTTCTGCATTACTTCTTCCCGGGCCTGCGGATTTAAAAAGTCTATTTGTGCCGTATCATTCCAGGGCATGCCTGTTCCGTCGTTTCCGTGGTAGATATAGCGTGTGTCTCCTGTTGCTGTATCTACCCGTTTGAAGCAGACAGCACAGTCTGTTTTTGAGTAATAGTGGTCTTCAAGATAAACTGCGACGCGGCTGTCATGACTTAAATTAGGTCCGTTGTAAGTGTACTGAGGAAAAGGATTGTCCCGTCTCTGGATAAAAAGATCAGGTTTTTCAACGACCCATTTTGCATCCATTCCCGTATGATTTGGAACCATATCACTTGCAAGACGGATTCCCCTCTGCCACAGTCTTGTGCGGAGATTTGAAAGGGCATCCCAGCCGCCTAAGTTTCCTGCTATCTCGTAGTCCTCAAGGGAGTAAGCACTTGCAGCCGCTTCCGGGTTTCCGCATAACTGTTTGATTGTACGGCTTGCAGTTGAGCGTTCCCATAAACCTATGAGCCAGAGTCCTGTAAATCCCTGGTCACGCAGAATATCGAGCTCTTCATCCGGAATCTGGTCCAGCCGTGAAATCTCACGGTTATACTTTTTTGAAAGCTGATAGAGCCAGACAAGCACTGTTTTTGCCATAAGGACAACTTTAGGCATCCATTCCCTGTCATCACTGAAACGCTCGTATTCTTTTATAAGATAATCATAGTTTGGCGGACTCATGTCAGGAGTGCCTGCGTTTCCCGGCTGCCATGCGCTCTTCCATTCCTCTGAAAGAAGGTCTGCGCCGCCAAAAAGACGTTTGAGCCAGTAATCTTCTCCGTCGCCGTCCCCCGGTAAAAAAAGCTCTGCCCAGTGGATGCGGACATAGTTGAGCTGTTCCTGAAGATTATCAGGGGCGTATTTAACAGGTTCCCTTAAAAAACTGATTAAATCGTGTCCGTAAGTGCCCCAGTAAGGCAGAGACTTGAAGTATGCTTCAGTAAGCTTCCAGCTTTCTTTATAAAGAGGATTTTCTGTAAGTTTTGTTTCATCAAAGAGAGGATAGAAAGGCTTAAAGGCAGGGTTTTCATTTGCAAGATGAAGCATAATCATCTCTTCAAGCGTCTGCTCCCTGTTAGTCCTTACGCGGCCTGTCTTCCGTTCAGTCATTTCTGTATTGAGGTAATCTTCAATGGAACATTCACCTTTGTATACGCAGACAGGAGGAAAGAGAGTGCAGAAGTCTTTAAGCATGAGGTCAACTGCAGCGCTGCCGTATTTATTATTTAATTCTGCTAAAAGTCCTGAAAAAGTGGAAGGCACTTTTCTTCTGCGGTAAGTGTAGCAGGCAAGATGAAAGATTTCGTCCAGAAGTCCCATTGCATTGAGGGTGCCTGCGCTCACCTGAGTGAGGGAATTTGCCTTTAAGTATTCGTTGAACTTAGCCTGAAAAATGCGTACCTGAGAGATATTTGGAAGAATTACATTGCCGCTGGAGGCATAAAGTGTTTCTGAAAAACTGCAGGCATCACGGACTTTTTTTGAAATATGAAATTCATTGTAAGAAAAAATCATGTCTGCCTCCGCATTTTTTCATATTCCATTATAGCATGGAATGGGAGTTTTTTGACAGAAAAAAAATAGCCGGTTGCCTGCAGCGCAGGAGGCGCTGTTTGAGACAGGCAGGAGTTTTCGAAGAAAATTGCTGCAACTTGAGAAATCCATGGACGGATTTCTCAAGTTAAATAAAGCCGTTTTTCCAGTGCCATACAGGTTTTGCCAGTGCGTTTGAAAAAGGCTGTGTCCTGTTAAAATCAGGGAGCCAGTCCGTATCTTCAGAAAGATCCTGATAGAAAAGGTATTCAAAATCATAGGCGTCAATCAAATCGTGCAGGTCTTCATCTTCTGTTTTGTTTACAAGACGGTTTTCTATTATGTTTAACGCCTGCATGCGTTTTTCCAGTTCTTCTTTTCCGCCTTTAAAAGGAACAGGGGTATACTGGCTCATAAGTGAAATTACGGCGCGTCCGTCAGCGTTTTCTTTAAGCCAGGAAAGAACTTCAGCAGTTTCTTCAAATTTTCCGGGCAGATAAAGATGGCGGATTATTACACCCTGCTGAATTTTGGATTTAGTAACACCGTCTTTTTCGGTTTCTGTAATTTTAAGAGGGTAGTTTTCCATCATCCACAGCAGGGCTTTTTTTGCTGCAGACGGATAATTTTCTGCCCTGCAGAGCTGTTTTGAAAGTGCAGGGCTTAAGGTTTTAAAATCAGGCAGCCACACCGACACAAGACCTTTTAATATTTCAAGCATTTCAGGGCTGTCGTACCCTGAACTGTTCCAGCAGACAGGAAGTTTTAATCCCCGTTTGAAGGCTTCTTCAAGTCCCTGCGCAAGTTTTGGAATGTGGTGGCTTGGAGTAACAAGATTTATGTTTTCTGCGCCGGCCTGTTCAAGCTTTAAGCAGATATCTGCAAATTCTTCTTTTGAAACCTCTTTTCCCATTCCTTGCTGGCTTATCTGGTAATTCTGGCAGAAAGCACAGCGCAGGTTGCAGCCGGTAAGAAAAATTGTTCCGCTTCCGCCGTGAACTGTAATTAAAGGTTCTTCTCCAAAATGAAGGCAGGCTGTACTGATGCGAAGGCTGTCATCCTCCATGCAGAAGCCTTTTGCTTTTGAGCGGTCAATTCCGCAGCTGCGCGGGCACTGGTTACAGTGAGAGTAAAGTTCTTTGATTTTTGAGTCTGAAATCATTACAGGACGCCGTTATGAAGAATAAGGCTCATCATGTTCTGGAGCTGGTCCAGATCCATGTTTTCAGCTTCATCATTGGTAAAGTCTTTTAAGGTTTCCCAGTCATCGCCTGTGAGACAGGAATAATCTGCATCTTCATCCCCGTCTATAAAATTCTGGAAAGCAAAAATGCGGTTTAAATTATCTTCTGAGGGTTCATTTTTTAAATCCATTGAGGCAAGAACATAGGTGTTAAACCAGTAGTCTGAAAGTGAACGTGCAAGGTCTGTAACATTGCGGTTGGAGTTTACAAAAAGAGTTGAAATTTCCCTGCACACTTTTTCGCCGTCGTATTTTCCGCCGTTATCCTGGCGTAGGTGTTTTTTTATTCTCTGAATATCTGCACTGAGTTTTGAAATGTCTGACATAAGTCCATTATAAAAAAGGAAAGGTTAAAGTTCAATAAATTGATTTACCGCTGATTAAAAACTTTATTTTTTGCCTTCACGGGTATAAAATTAAATCATGAGATTTTTTAAAAAAGCAGTTTCCTTTCTGGGGATAAAAAAACTCAGTCCTTATGTAAAAAAATATCTGGAATATTCAAACATCCGTTCAGGCATTTATCTTTCCTCTGTGGTAATTTTCCTTGAGTTACTGATGATTATTACTACCTTCGTGAATCAGTATCTGGGCATAACGGAGCGTTCTTCTCAGTGGATGCTGAGGCATGTAAGCTGTTATTGCCTTCTTCTGCTTTCAGGCATACTGATGCTTATTTTCTCCATTCTTTCATTAAAAAATAAGGATAAATATGGTAAGACAGGACGGATATTTTATTTCATTTTTTCCGTAATCTGCATTTTATTTGGTCTTTACATCTCTTATCTTGATTATGTAAAGGGTGAACAATTTATAACACTGATTACCATGGTGCTTTTTGTCTTCTGCTTTCTTTTGTGGAAGCCCTTTTATTCAGTTTTCCTTCTGACCGCTGCTTTTGCTGCTTTTTATATTATCTGCGACAGAACTCTGCCGGCCTCGTATGCCACAAAGATTAATCTTATAATTATCTGGATTGCAATCCTCATGTCTGCCATTAATCTGTATTATCAGAAAATAAGTGAGGCAGAAAAAGATGAAAAGCTTGAAAAGGCAAATGACATCCTCTTAAAACTTTCAAT
Source organism: Treponema sp. UBA3862 (assembly GCA_002392405.1). Taxonomy (GTDB): domain Bacteria; phylum Spirochaetota; class Spirochaetia; order Treponematales; family Treponemataceae; genus Treponema_D. The sequence continues at coordinate 23,683 of DGGY01000036.1, forward strand.
TAGTGATGAAGTTACCGGAATGGCCAATATGAACTATTTCCGGGCTCAGACTCTGGAAAAACTTCATGATAAAAAAGTGGACATAAGTAAAGTGCTTTTTCTTTTTCTTGATGTCATTCATTTTAAGAGTTACAACGAAAAATACGGCTTTCTTGAAGGCAATAATTTCTTAAAGACAATCGGCACAAAAATAGAGGAGGTCTTTGAATCTGCAATAACGGCAAGGCTTTCCAATGACAATTTTGTAATTTTTACGGAAGATAAAGATATTCAGAAAAAACTTGAGGCAGTCAGGGAACTGATAAAAAGCTGTGGCTGTGGAATTGCAATGGATTTGAAGACAGGTGCTTACAGGCCGGAGAGCAGGGAGTGTCTTCCTGTAGTTGCCTGTGACCGTGCCCGTTATGCCTGCGTCAGGATTAAAAAGATTTTTGGTACCGCTTACTGTGAATATTCTTCAGAAATGAACAGGGACTTTTATCTCAAGCAGTATGTGATTAACAATATTGATAAAGCCCTTGCAAATGAATACATTAAGGTTTATTATCAGCCCCTTATTGACTCAGGAACAGGCAGGTTATGCGGAGTAGAAGCTCTTGCCCGCTGGGATGATCCTGAATGCGGTTTTTTAATGCCCGGGGTATTTATATCTACTCTGGAAGAATATCATCAGATTCACAAGCTGGACATGTATGTCCTTAACAAGGTTTGCGCTGATATTGTTCAGCTGAAAAAAGAAAAGAGAAGTGTAGTTCCTGTTTCACTGAATTTTTCCCGTCTTGATTTTGAGGCTCTGGATCTGGTGAATGAAGTTGAAAGAGCCCTGAGTAAAAACGGTATTTCAAAAGAGTACATTCATGTTGAAATTACCGAAAGCGCACTTTCCGAGGATGACCAGAAACTGCAGAATGCATTGAAAACCTTCCGCAGCCAGGGATATGCCCTCTGGCTTGATGATTTTGGTTCAGGTTATTCAGGCCTTAATGTTTTAAAGGAATATGATTTTGATGTAATGAAAATCGACATGAAATTTTTACGCAATATCGGTGACAGCGATAAGGCTAAGTCCATCATCAGAAATATTGTTCTTCTTGCAAAGGATATTGGAATGCTTACCCTTACAGAAGGTGTGGAAACCGAAGGAGCAAGAAAATTCCTCGAGGAAATCGGATGTGAAAAAATGCAGGGTTATCTTTTTGGAAAGCCTATGACAAGGAATGAACTCTGGGGAAAAATAGAAGAAGGATTTTATTCCGTTGCATAAAAAAAATCCCCTTTTGCCTTAATCAGGAAAAAGGGGATGAATAAAAACTAGAGAAGTATTCTGAGCCCTGAAGGCATCAGTTAATTCCCCGGGCCCATTCGTAGGTGCTTAAATATGGATCCGGCTTGATTGCGCCTGGTGTAGCCCAGATTTCGTCAATAAGACCGGTTTCATTGATTTTTCCGATTCTAACCTGCTTGTAAAGGTGCTGGTTTCCGCCGTCGATTGTAACAGTTCCTTCCGGGGCAGTGAAGCTTAAGCCCTTAGAAGCCATGCGAACTTCTTCTATGTCGAAGCTTCCTGCTTTTTCACAGGCCTGGGCCCACATGTACACTGCAATGTAGCCTGCTTCAATCGGGTCGCCTGTAACGCGGTCTGAACCGTATTCTGATTTGTAGTCAGAAACGAATTTTGCGTTTTTTGCAGTTTCAGTTGTTTCGTAGTAGTTCCATGCAACCATGTGGCCCGCAAGATTTTCTTTTCCAATGAGCGAAATTTCTTCTTCAGAAATAGAAAAACTCATTACAGGTATTTTTTTTGAAGTAATTCCGTTTTTAGTCAGTTCATTAAAGAAAGAGATGTTTGATTCACCGTTTAAGGTGTTTAAGATAACATCAGGCTTTTCGCGGATAATATCTTTGACAATGGTTTCAAAGTTCTTATGATCCATTGGAACATAGTTTTCGCCTGCAATTTCACCTTTAAGCTGTGCGAGCTGTGCCTTGATGATTTTGTTTGCTGTACGCGGGAAGATATAGTCGTTGCCGATAAGATACATCTTTTTTCCGAACATTTCAGCGCAGTAATCAACTGCAGGAATAACCTGCTGGTTTGGAGAAGCACCCATATACATAATGTTAGGGCTTGCTTCCATTCCTTCATACTGAACAGGATACCAGAGAAGACTGTATAATTCTTCAACAACCGGTTTTACAGCCTTGCGGGAAGCTGAAGTCCAGCAGCCGAAAAGTGAAACAACTTTGTCTTCAGTAATGAGTTTGCGTGCTTTTTCAGCAAAAGTCTGCGGGTCACTGTCCCCGTCCTCGATTACAGGAACTATCTGTTTTCCAAGAACACCGCCTGCCTCATTGATTTCTTTTATGGCCATAAGTTCTGAATCACGGACAGGTGTTTCGGAAATAGCCATTGTACCGGTAAGAGAGTGAAGAAGACCAATTTTTACGAATTTTTCTTCCTTGTTTCCGCATCCGGTAAAAATCATTCCTGCCATGATTAAGGCTGTACCCGCAGCAGTAATTTTTTTCATATTTCCTCCATTTTTTTTGCATCCTTTTTAGGTGTGCTGATTATGTTTTATTTTTTAGAGAATATTGTAAGTGGTCATCTGACCTTTTCCCTTTATGTTGCATTCCTCTGGTTCACTGAATTTAACTGTAGCGTCATCAGAAAGTTTATCAAATATTGATTTGGTTACTTTGATTCCTCCCTGAGGGGCTGCTGTTTCCATGCGGCTTGCAACGTTTACTGTATCTCCCCAGACGTCATAAATAAATTTTGTGCGTCCGATAACACCTGCGGCAACAGGACCTCTGTTAAGTCCTATGCGGATAGAAAACTTAATTGAAGCGGTTTTATTGTAGGTTTCTACGTCCTCAAGCATGCCTTTTGCAAAGTTTACCATTACCTGAGTGTGTTTTTCATTGGGACCAGGAAGTCCGCAGGCAGCCATGTAGGCGTCTCCGATGGTTTTGATTTTTTCAACGCCTTCTTTCTGTGCGCGGATATCAAAGAGTGAGAAAAGGTCGTTCAGGGCACTGACAATCTGCTGTGCCGTGTAGCCGCTTGAGGTTTTTGTAAAGTTTACGATGTCAGAGAACAGAATCGTTACATCGTCAAAGTTCTGACCGATTGAGTGGATGTTGTCTTTAAGTTCGTTTGCAATCTGGTCCGGAAGAATAGCCCTTAGAAGGTGATCAGACTTTTCTTTTTCGACTTTAAGTTCACTTGTTCTTTCCTGAACCATAGCTTCAAGGCGCATATTTTCTTTTATGATTTTCAGCTGGCGTATGTAGAAGAAAAGCGAGATTGAACCGATAACTGCAATTGTAAGAATAATCCAGAAGGCTGGAAGCTGCCAGATGTACGGTTTCTGGACAAAGAGAAGAACTTCTGCCTGTTCAGAGTAAAAACCGTCTCCGTTAATTGAATTAACATAGAATGTATGGTTGCCCGGCCTTAAGTTTGTGTAAGTCATAGAACGCACAGAGGTCGGCAGACAATAGTCGTCTTCAAAGTTTGTGAGCCTGTGGGTGAATTTTATGCGTTCCGGGGCGTCAAAACTGATGCCTGAGTAGCGTATATCAACCCGTTTGGTTCCTGCTTTGAGGACAATTGATTTTGGATCGTTGGCATAAAGAGTGTTATCAAGAACAACCTTGTTGTCCACTGTAACCTTTTCAATCTGGACTAAAGGCATAATGTGGTTTTCTGAAATTTTCTGCGGGTCATAAACTGCAAAACCATCTACCATGGTAATCCAGAGGCGGCCGTAGCGGTCAACAAGGCTTTTTGCAGTGGAAGTAGGACCGTCAGAATCAAGACCGTCATTCTTGTTGTAAAATTTTACGTTTACCTTTTTGATTTTGCCTGAAACAAGGTCTAAAACATCGTCAAAAGGTGTAGATGAAATTCCGTGATTGCTTATCATCCACAGATAGTTCGTTCCATCAACGAGAACCTGGAACATGGAATCTGTTTCAAGCCCGGATTCGGAAGTCAGGTTTTCGTAGGCGTTAGGATAGCCTGATTTACTGTTGAACGGCGGACAGCGTGAAATGCCGCTTCCTGTACAGATCCAGAAAGCACCGTCAATGTTCTGGTTGATTTTAAAGATTACGTTTCCTGCCAGACCGTTTTCTGAAGTCAGGTGGGAAAGAATCTTTTCGTCGCGCATCAGGTAGATGCCGCCTCCGTCAGTTCCAATCCAGATGATTCCGTTTGTGTCTTCGTAAAGGGCCATGATGTATTCGTTTTCAAGCCCGTTTATCTGCTTGAAGTTTCTTATGCTGCCGTTTTTATGAATGATGCTTAAACCTGTTGTAGTTCCTGCATAGATGTCACCGTTTTTTGTTTCAATGGCGACCCTTACCTTGTTTCCTGCAAGACCGTCTTTCATGCTCCATTGGCGGATTGTGTGACCGTCATATAAAAGCTGTCCCGGTTCAGTATAGCAGCTTACAAGAACAGAACCGCTTTTTGTAGCGCATACGTCGCGGATTCTGAGTCCTTTTGTGTACCGGGTGAGGGTGTTGTTAATCTGCCTGTCATCGTTGTAGCAGCGTACGCCGTTATCTGTTCCGATCCAGATGTTTCCGAAACGGTCTTCCGTGATGCTGTTTGCAGTTACTCCAAGTTTGAACATTCTGAAACGGCCTTGTGTGAGTTTGCCGATACCGTTTCTGTCGGTTGCAAACCACATGTTGTTTTCGCGGTCGCACATGATTTTGTTGATTTTTGAGTCGGCGAGGGTGCTTCCCGAGTATTCGCTGAATTTGCCGTTGTTGAGTACGATTACGCCTTTTTCACAGCCGAACCAGATGGTTCCGTTTTTTGCAGTGTAAATCGAGTTTGTTGCAAAGTGGTCAAGTTTTGTGCCTGAACGGATTCTTTCAAGTTTGCCGTTTTCAACCCTGATAAGCCCGTCATTTCCGAGTCCTACCCAGAAAGCGCCGCTGGAATCCTGAGAGATTGCTGTTGCAAAATAAACACCGAAACCGTCGAGCTGGCGGATTGTGTTGAAAATTTCGTTCTGATAAACAAAAAGTCCTTTTTCGTTAGCGGTGATTAGCCACATACGTCCTGAAGTGTCGCAGTAAAGGGAAGTTGCGATAATTCCTTTTGAAACAGTACCGGCTTCAAACTGAGGTGTAATCATGTGGGCAGACTGGGTTAAATAAACAACTCCTGCAGCAGTACCAACCCAGACATTGCCTTTTTTATCTTCTGCAAGACAGCGGATTGAGTTGTTTGGAAGACCGTTGGCAGTAGTAAAGGTTTTTGTGTAGGTCGGGGTAATGAGCTGAAGGCCTTCGTCGTTAGAGCCGATCCAGAGGTTTCCTGAAGAGTCCTGGAGAATTGCCCTGACAGAAATAAAACTTAAATCATTTTCCTGTGATTTTTTATGAGTAGTAAAGTTAGTGCCATCAAAGCGGGCAAGTCCTTCGTAAGTACCGATGTTTATAAATCCGTCGTTAGTCTGTGTGATATCTGTTACACTTGTTCCGTTTAAGGTGTCAAAAGTGTTCCAGTTCTGGTAAACATAGTTGTCAAAAAAAGACTGCTGAGCCTGCAGAAAAGCGCAGAAAACAAGGGATGAAACGCATAATAAAACTTTCTTCATTCCTATATTATAGAACCGATTTAAGAAAATATACAAATTTTTACAAGGATATTTTTCAGAATAAAAAAAACTCCGGAATCAGAGGAAAATTTTTCTTCCTCTTTGTTTTTTTTGCACAATTGTGTTATAATTAAAGTCCAAAATCTCGAAAAAGCTGCTGTTTTTTCTTGACTTTGGTTATAAGGAAAGGTAATATAAAAATATGGACTTAAGAACTGTATTAACACCAGAAACTGTAGAACTTCATCTGCAGGGTAAAACAAAAGAAGACATCATCGATGAGATGCTTGAAATTTTAATTAAGGCAGGCAAGGTAACAGATAAAGCCGCTGCCCGTGAATGTGTTCTCGACCGTGAACGCAAAATGTCTACAGGCATGAAGCACGGAATCGCTATTCCACACGGAAAGACTGATACTGTTTCTGACCTGGTAGCTTGTATCGGTATTTCTGATAATCCGGTTGATTTTGATTCTCTGGATCAGGAACCATGCCGTATCTTTATTATGACACTTTCTCCAGTTAACAAAACTGGTCCGCATCTTCAGTTCCTGGCAGAAGTAAGCCTTCTGTTCAAGAGTGCTGAAAAACGCCAGCAGATCCTTAACACACAGGACAAAGCTGAAGTTATAAAAACACTTACTGAATAGTTTTATTCAGTTTGAGAAAGAGCCTCTTGGCCTGTCCGGTCAGAGGCTTTTTTTATGCAGAAGTATTTTTTTTGCGTCAGGGGCCGGAGGGCCTTTAGTCTGAGGATTTGACGGAACGGCAAAGCCTCAGATGAGCGCCAGCGAAGCCCGCAGGACCCGCCCGGACGCCCGTATAAAAAATAAAAGCAGACGAGGGATAAAAATGAAATTTGAAAAATTTTTTGAAGCTAAAGACCACAGACTTTACAAAACGGACGGAACTGAGGTTAAGGTTACTGAAAAAATGGCTTTTCCTGTAAAATGGAGCGACGTTGAAGGCGCAGAGGAAGAATACAATGAAGAGTATCTGGCAAAACTCCGTGACAGTCTTAAGGCACTTGAAGAAAAGGGAGAGTTTGTTTTTCTTGACTGCGTGTACGATAAAAAAGGTGCTACACCAGGTCAGTTCAATAATGCAATGAAGCATACGGCCCGCCGTGTAAAGGACTGTGCAAGTGTTATAGGAATGTCACTTCCTGCCGAGGTAGCGGGGGACAGTGACGTGCTCGCTGATTTTCTGGAAAAAATTTCGGGAAAGCATCCTCATTACGTTTATTTTGCCAGGACAGCATGTAATGATGATGTAGTTCTGTATTAAAAATAGACATCAAAAGCATTTAAAACCGCCTTCTTTAAGGACCAGTAAGAATGGTTCTGAAGGCGGTTTTTTTTATAAAATCTAATCATATTTTTACATATAATGCGGTTTGTTGCAAAACAGCGCAGATTATTACAATTTTTTCTAATATCTCTAATTGACTTAAATCCTTAAATAAGGGACTATTATTGTATTATGAGTACTTACAGTGGAAAAATGTTACGGGGAACAGTTTCTATCAGCGTTTTGTTTTTAACTGTGTGTCTGCTGGTACACTTTTTACTCCCCGTAGAAGACTCAGTCCCGGATTTCGATACTTATGCAGCGTTGATTGGCGCAGATTATTCAAATGAGATTGCTTTTGAGGCAGGTCTTAAAGGTGAATCAGCCGATTTTACAAATGAAAATGACAGGGGACTGGAACTTTACAGACAGCCGCAGTCGCGTGCAGCGGTAGAATGGTTTTATACACAGGTTACAGGAAACAGAACTGTTGCGCTTTCAATTCTTGAAAATGCAGACAAAAATAATGTTCCTCTGAGCCTTGCGTTCAGCCTTGCTTTTGTTGAAAGCCGTTTCAGACCATCTGCAGTAAATAAGAATTCAAATTCAACAATTGACCGCGGTCTTTTTCAGCTTAACAGCGCTTCTTTTCCCCGGCTTTCTGAAGAGGAATTTTTTGATCCTGCAGTAAGCGCAAAATACGGTATGATTCATTTGCGCTGGTGTATGGATGTTGCAGGAAAGGGAAATGATGTTACTGCTCTTGCAATGTATAATGCAGGAACAACAAGGGTAAAGGCAAATAAAACTCCGCAGCACACCTTAAATTATGTTGCAAAAATAAGCGCTTACCGCGTTAAGCTTGAAAGTAAGTTTAATGCAGATATCGTAAGTTTTTATAATACATCTTCAAGAAACAGCAGCCTGGCAAAGAGATAATGTCAGCTGGCATAAAAAAGACCGTGCTTTTTATAAAAGTACGGTCTTTTTTTTAGTAAAAGCAGGGCAGAATAGGCTGAAGATTTTTTGATTTACCTATTCCGTCCATCTGGTGTATTTGTCGCACTCTAAAATGCGGCGGGCGTTTTCTACCCGCTCCTGTGTGGGGCTGTCCGTACTTTCCAGGGCGTATTTGATGCCGAGTTCTTTATATTTTGGAATTGCAAGTCCGTGGTAGGGAAGAACTTCAACGCGGTATACATTTGAAAGTGTGCGGATAAAATCGCGTGTCTGGGTTAAATATTCGTCGTTGTCAGTGATTCCAGGAACGAGGACGTGGCGTATCCAGATAGGCTTTTGAATCTCATCGAGGTACGCAAACATTTCGCGGATGTTTTTCCCTGTCTTTCCGGTGAGTTTTATGTGTTCTTCTTCGTTTATGTGCTTAATGTCCATAAGAAGAATGTCTGTAACTTCCATCAGCTTTTTGAATTTTTCAAACCATTCGCCTTCTTTTGTGAACGGTTCTCCGGCTGTGTCGATACAGGTGTTTACGCCTTCTTTTTTGGCAAGAGTGAAAAGTTCAATCAGAAAATCAATCTGAAGAAGCGGTTCGCCACCTGAAACTGTAATTCCGCCTTTTTTGCCCCAGTAAGAGCGGCATGAAAGGGCTTCTTTGAGGACATCAGCTGCCTCCCATTCTTTTCCGTCTTTCATGAGCCAGGTATCAGGGTTATGACAGTATTTGCAGCGGAGTGCGCAGCCTGCCGTAAAAACGATAAATCTTGAGCCTGGTCCGTCAACGCAGCCGAAGCTTTCAAACTGATGAATGTATCCTTTCATTTTCTACCTCATTACAAAAAAAAGTCACCCCTTTTAAGAAGTGACTTTTTTTGCTGAAAATTTTCAGTTATTACAGAGAAGCGTGGCAGGTACGAGCGATAACGTCATCCTGCTGTTCTTTTGTAAGGTTGATGAAGCGTACTGCATAACCTGAAACGCGTACTGTGAAGTTTGCATATTCTGGTTTTTCAGGATGAGCCTGGCAGTCCTTAAGCTTTTCAACGCCGAATACGTTAACGTTGAGGTGGTGAGCACCTGCGTGGCCTGAATCAGGTCCGATATCAAAGTATCCGTCAAGAACGTTTACGAGGTTTTCAACCTGTTCAGCCTTGTTGTGTCCCAGGGCAGAAGGGTTGATTGTCTGTGTATTTGAAATACCGTCCAGAGCCTGTTCGTAAGGAAGTTTAGCAACTGAGTTGAGGGACTTGATGAGACCCTTTGTTTCTGCACCGTAAGAAGGGTTAGCTCCCGGTGAGAACGGTTCGTGTGCCTTGCGTCCGTCAGGAAGGGCACCTGTTGCTTTTCCGTATACAACGTTTGAAGTGATTGTAAGGATTGATGTAGAAGGTTCAGCGTTGCGGTATGTCGGGTGCTTGCGGATCATTCCCATGAATGTTCTTAAGAGCCATACAGCAATTTCGTCAGCGCGGTCATCATCCTGACCGTAGCGAGGGAAGTCGCCTTCAACTACGTAGTCGATAGCCTGGTTCTTTGCAACATCGATTACAGCACCAGTTTTCTTGTCTTTTACTTCTACGTCGCCGCGGATTACCTTTACTTTTGCATATTTGATTGCAGAGAGGGAATCTACAACGTGAGAGAAACCTGCGATACCAGTTGCGAATGTGCGCTTAACGTCTGTATCTTCCAGGGCAAGTTCTTCTGCTTCGTAGTAGTATTTATCATGCATGTAGTGGATTGCATTCAGTGAGTTAACATAGATGTCAGCAAGCCATTCGAGCATTTTAACGTATTTTGCCTTAACTTCTTCGTAGTTAGAAGCATCGAGTACATCAGCAGTAACCGGCTGATAAGCAGGACCTACCTGTTTACCTGCAGCAAGACCGCCGAATTCGTCGCGTCCGCCGTTGATAGCGTAGAGAAGGGCCTTAGCGAGGTTAGCGCGTGCTCCGAAGAACTGCATTTCCTTACCTGTCTGTGTAGCAGATACACAGCAGCAGATTGAGTAGTCATCGCCCCATACAGGTCTCATTACATCGTCGTTTTCGTACTGAACTGAAGATGTTTCGATTGAGATGTGTGCACAGTAGCGGCGGAAGCTTTCCGGAAGTCTCTTTGAGTAGAGGATTGTCATGTTTGGTTCCGGAGAAGGTCCCATGTTTTCCAGGGTGTGGAGGAAGCGGTAGTCGTTCTTTGTTACCATTGAGCGTCCGTCCTGTCCGAGACCGCCTACTTCCAGTGTTGCCCAAACCGGGTCACCAGAGAAGAGGTTGTTGTAGCTTTCGATGCGGGCAAAGCGAACCATGCGTGCCTTCATAACGAGGTGGTCGATGAGTTCCTGAGCCTGAGCTTCTGTGATTTTTCCTGCCTTGAGGTCGCGTTCGATGAAGATGTCGAGGAATGTTGAAACACGTCCGATAGACATTGCGGCACCGTTCTGTGTTTTGATTGCACCGAGGTAACCGAAGTAGAGCCACTGTACTGCTTCTTTTGCAGTTGTAGCAGGTTTTGAAATGTCGTATCCGTAGATTTTTGCCATTTCTTTGAGGCCTTTGAGAGCCTTGATCTGTTCAGCAACTTCTTCCTTGAGACGGATAACGTCTTCTGTCATTCTTCCGTCGCCGATGTTTGCCTTGTCTTCTTCTTTCCATGCGATGAGGGCATCGATACCGTAAAGAGCGATACGGCGGTAGTCACCTACGATGCGTCCGCGTCCGTATGTATCAGGAAGACCTGTAAGGATGTGTGAGTTGCGTACTGCACGGATTTCCGGAGTGTATACATCAAATACAGCGTCTGAGTGTGTTTTGTGGTATACAGTGAAGATTTTGTGGAGTTCAGGATCAGGAGTGTATCCGTACTGTTCACATGACTGTTCAGCCATTTTGATTCCACCGAAAGGCATGAAGGCTCTCTTGAGTGGTTTGTCTGTCTGGAGACCAACAACCTGTTCAAGGTCTTTTAAGCTTTCGTCGATGTAACCTGCACCGTGAGCTGTAAGTCCGGTAACAATAGTTGTGTCCATGTCGAGAACACCAATTCTTTCTTTACCGTCTTTGCCGATTGATTTTTTGTTGTGTTCAGCCTTCTGAAGTTCCTGCAGTTTGTCAAAAAGTTTGTTTGTTGCGTCTGTAGGACCTGCGAGGAATTTTTCATCTCCGTCGTAAGGTGTGTAGTTGTTCTGGATAAAGTCGCGAACGTTGATTTCTTCTTTCCAAAGGCGGCCTTTGAAACCATCCCAAGCTTCTGCCATAGATATTCTCCTTGTTTTTCTGCATTAAATGGAGACCTGAAAAAATGAAGCTTGAAGACACCGAATTCGACCTGCGGATATGCAATGATAAGGGAGGCGTGATAAAAGCCAGAAGGTTCTGCCCGTGCGCAGAAAAAAAGAGGCTTTCTGAGAATTTAGAGTGTTTCCAAAACAGCGTAATTACAGGGCCCGTATTTATGCAGGCAATTTTGTATATAATTCCTGAACTTTTTAAGGTGCAGGACTGTTTCAGTAACTTAATAATAATGAAAATGAACTTTATGTTCAACTACTGCTAGTGTTTTTCTTTGCGCCCGGGCAGTTCTAACACAATATTTAGAGCGGGTAAATGCTGCAGGGCAAAAAAAGCGGCTGCATTTTACTTTCTGCAGCCGCTCTTGTTTTTTACTTAAACATTGCCTCAAGGTTTTCTTTTGGAACTGCCCCGATTGATGTCTGGGCCGGTTTTCCGTCTTTGAAAACTATGATTGTCGGGATGCTTACGATTCCGTACTGCTGGGCAAGTTCGCCCTCGTCGTCAACGTTTATTTTTCCTACTTTGAGGCTGCCCTGATTCTCTTCAGCGATTTCAGCAACTACAGGTGCCATCATTTTGCATGGACCGCACCAGTCAGCGTAAAAATCTACAAGAACAGGTACGTCTGATTTTAATACTTCGTTTTCAAAATTTTCTTTTGTAAGTTTGATTTCCATTTGCTTTCTCCTGTTAAGAACTATTCTCCGTGGCAGCAGTGTCAGGCAGGGGGTAATTCAGGATTGCTGCGTTTTGTTTTTCAGTTTATGCATGCTGTACTGATGTTTTAAAGATAATAATAAAATCCTTGGCGGAAAACAAAAAAAGCCTGAAAAAAACAAAAAGTTTTCTCAGGCTTAGATTAATCTTAAAATGACCTGCCTTCAGTCACACACTGACGGCAGAGAGATTATTTATGCGAAAATAGGACGTACATTGATTACGGCTTCGCATTCTTCCAGGGTCTTGAGAGTGTCGTCTCCAACTTTTCCTGCAACATCGATAAGTGCGTAAGCAATGTCTCCGCGGCTCTGGTCAACAATGCCTTCAACATTGAGGTTTAAGTCGCCAAGAATTGTAGTGAATTTTGCAATCATGCCTGGAACATTTTTGTGAGAAATGCACAGACGTGTTCCGCCGGCAGGAATTGCTGAATCTACGGTAACGCGTGGGAAGTTTACAGAGTTTACGATGATACCTGTTTCCAGGAAGTCACGGAGTTCTTTTACTGCCATGATAGCGCAGTTGTCTTCTGCTTCAGGAGTTGATGCTCCCAGGTGAGGCATACAGATAACCTTGTCGTTTTTCATGAGGTCTTCGTCAGCAAAGTCTGTAACATGAGCGGCAACTTTTCCTGATTCAAGGGCAGCGAGAATGTCTGCGTTGTTTACGAGACCGCCACGAGCCAGGTTGATGATTCTTACGCCGTCTTTCATTACTTTGATTGTAGAAGCGTTAATCATTCCTTTTGTTTCGTCAGTTTGAGGAACATGAACTGTGATGTAGTCAGCTTTTGTGTAGATTCCGTCCAAAGTTTCTACGATTTTTACATTGTGGTCCAGGGAAAGGGCTGCCTTTACAGAAAGGAAAGGATCGTAACCGATTACGTTCATTCCCAGGGCGATTGCAGTGTTTGCAACCTGAGCACCGATGGCACCGAGACCGATAACACCGAGAGTTTTTCCTTTGAGTTCAGGACCAACAAACTTTGATTTACCTTTTTCTGCGAGGGCGGCAATTTCATCACCTTTACCTGCGAGTTCTGTGTTTACCCATTTGTTTGCGGCAACTACAGGACGGCTTGAAAGGAGAAGGGCAAGGATAACCAGTTCTTTTACTGCGTTTGAGTTTGCGCCCGGTGTGTTGAATACTACAACACCTTTTTCTGCAAGTTCAGCTGAAGGAATGTTGTTTGTTCCGGCTCCTGCGCGGGCAATTGCCTTTGTAGAAGCAGAAAGTTCCATTCCGTGCATGTCAGCCGAGCGTACAAGGATTGCATCCGGATTGTTGATGTCTGTAGCAACTTCGTAGTCATCCCGGGGGAAGTTGTTAAGACCGATAGAACTGATTTTATTTAAAGTCTGAATTTTGTACATATTTTCTCCTATGATGTTGCACGGATGCAACAATAATCGAGTTTTGCTAAGCAAAACTCGGCCTAAAAAAAGTACATGGAGGTAATTTTTTTAGGCATTCTCCAGTTTTTTTATTTATTTTCTGCTGCAAACTTCTTCATGAATTCAACTAATGCTTTTACTCCTTCGAGTGTCATTGCGTTGTAGATTGAAGCGCGCATACCGCCTACGAGTCTGTGGCCTTTGAGGTTGATGAGACCTGCAGCTTCAGCCTGTTTAACGAAGGCTGCGTTAATTTCCTTTTCTTTTGCGAGGGCAGCTTTTTCTTCAGCAGTCTGATCAGCTTCGTCTTTTTTTGCAGCGGCTGCAGTAACTGCTGTTGAGTATTTTGTAAGGAAAGGAACGTTCATAAGAGAGCGGCTTCCCTTTTCTGCTGTTGCATGGTAGAAGTCTGAGCTGTCCAGGAAGTTGTAGAGGTAGTCAGCCTTTTCTACGTTGAGCTTATTGATTCCAGCTGCTCCGCCCTTCTTTTCGATCCAGTGAAGAACCTTGCCGAGAACGTAGATTGTGTAGCATGGAGGAGTGTTGTACATAGAACCGTTGTCTGCGTGAGTCTTGTAAGCGAGCATAGTCGGTGTACCAGGCAGGCAGTTTTCAGGTTCTGGGATGAGGTCTTCGCGGATGATTACGAGAGTAACACCTGCAGGAGCAAGGTTTTTCTGTGCACCGGCAAAAAGAAGACCGAATTTTGAAACGTCCAGTTCTTCACTTAAAACACATGAAGAAATATCTGCTACGAGAGGAATGTCTCCTGTGTCAGGGATGTACTCGTAGTGAGTTCCCATGATTGTATTGTTGAAACAGATGTAAGCGTAGTCATAGTCGCCTGTGATTTTTTCAACGCGAGGGATGTATGAGTAGTTCTTGTCTTTTGAAGAAGCGATTACATCAACTGCAACTCCCAGCTTTTTAGCTTCAGCAGCAGCTTTTTTAGCCCATACACCGGTTTCGATGTAAGCAGCTTTTTTGTTTTTGATGCCGAGGTTCTGTGCAACCATGGCAAACTGAGTTGAACCGCCGCCCTGAACAAAAAGAACCTTGTAGTTCTCAGGAACTTTCATAAGTTTGCGGATCATTGCTTCTGCATCTTCGATGATTGGTTCATAGTACTTTGAGCGGTGGCTCATTTCCATAACAGACTGACCTGTTCCCTGATAATCGAGCATTTCAGCTGCACATTCTTTTAATACATCTTCCGGAAGACATGATGGACCGGCACTGAAGTTGTAAACACGTGACATTTAATTCTCCTATAGACTTAAGAGGGGAGAAGTCTCTCCCCTGCGTCATACTTCGTTATGCCGCACCCCACTCTGCGGGGACACCCCGCAACGCCCCGGAACGGCACTCTTTAATGATTATGAGAGGATTTTAGAGATTTGGAAAAAAATGGTCAATGAAAAGAAGGGAAAATCGGGGATTTACTGTGAAATAATTCACAGTAAAATATAAAAAGTTCAGATTCTGATCTGAATTAAAACACCAGCTCCCGCAGCAGTGAAAGCGGGTTTGCATCGGCACAGTGTATTTCCCGGGGAAGCTTTAAGGCGGTGTTCGTGTAGTTTACTATGCCTTTTATTCCGTATTTTACGAGGCGGTCTGCCATGAACTGGGCCTTTTCATCCGGAACTGCAAGGACTGCGTATTGGATTTTTAACGTGCGGATCTTTTCTTCAAGATCGACTGTCGGGAAAAGGGGAATTTTTGACCGCAGGAGTTCTATCCTGTTCATGTTCGTATCAAAGCCTGCTGCCAGTAAAAAAGGCGTATCTTCAAAAACTGAACTTTCAAGCAGGGCCTGCCCAAGTTTTTCAAGTCCTACTATGCAGAAGGTATAGCGGTTGTCCCCGTTTACTTTGAGGGTCTTTTCAATTTCTTCTGCAAGTTCTTTTGTATTCCAGCCGTTGCTTGCGCCCTTATGAAGTTCAAGCAGGGAAATGTCCCGCCGTATTGTTGCTTCTCCCCAGAGGGTAAGGGCGGAAAGCTCCGGGGATGTTATTTTTTCCTGTTCAATACGGGAAAGAATTGAGGCGATTTTTAAGAGACGTTTTCGTGAAGGTTCAGGGATTTTTTTCATGGGCCTTTATAGTTCAATTGTTCCGACCAGCGTTGTATCTTCTTCTAAAGAGCGCGGAGATGGAGATGAAGAATAGCGGGGGGAAGATTCATCCAGCTGTCTTATGCGCCTGAGCATTTCTTCCCGGGTAAGTCCCTGGCGAGGACCTGACTGCTGTGTCTGGGAAGAAGTGCGTGTGGATTTTTTGGTTCCGGATGAAGTTTTATCCTGTGTTCTTGTTTTTGGGACGGCAAGAAAGGCAAAAAGTGAACCGCAGAGTCCGCCTGTTATGTGTGCGATTGTCGAAATGTTGGAGGCTGACGGAGAAAGAATTTCACGCGCAATGAAAACTGAAAGGACAAGAAGAAATGAAAAGGGGATGCTGCTTTTTGAAATTGTACTGATTGAGGCTAAAACGATGAGCATAAAGGCAATTCCGCTTGCGCCGAGCAGAGAAGAAGACAAAAAGCAGGCGTTTATAACTCCGGTAACGGCGGCTGTAACGGTCATCATCAAGGCTGTCATTGCCGAGCCGTATTTTTCTTCCATGAGCGGACCTAAAAGCAGTATAAATGTCAGGTTTCCAAGCAGATGATTCCAGTCGCAGTGACCGAGGACATGGGTAAAAAGGCGGATGTAACTGAGAGGAATTGACCATTCAAAAGGCGAGGGTGATTTTGCTCCTCCAGGCACGGTAAAAAGAAGCGGAATGAGTTTCCCGCCTGAAACATACTGGTCAAGAAGAAATATACCCGCGCATAAAAGAGAAAATGTAACAGTAACGGGTGCGTTGTAAGAGATGTGAAAGCCTTTTTTCATAATAAAATTGTCGGCGTAAACTCCCGCCGTGTTGAGCAGGATTGCAGTGGGGCTTGGGGGCAGGCCCCTGAACCATGCAGGAAATGAGAGGGGTTAAGGGGAGAGAAAAACCACGCTTTGGAGGTAGCGGTTGTTCTCTCCCCTTTGTAAAGGGGGTACAGGGGAACTCCCCTGTATATTATTTTCTTGCCACAACCACCATCGTCCTGGCTTTTTCATTGTATGGACTGAAATCAAAATCTCCGTATACTTCCACCGACTTAAAGCCGATGCCTGTCAAAAGTCTCTTGATTTCAATTCCTGAGTAAAGTCTCTGGACAAATTCGTGTTCTGTCCGTTCGCCTGTTTTATTGTCGATTAAAATCCATTTTGAGCGCAGGCCTTCCCAGGCTCCTTCAACATGAAACTCTGTAAGGACTGTTTTTCCGGCGCGTTCAAACCATTCGCCTTCCGTAAAATAAAGGATTGCTGTCTCACGGCTTATGTTTTCAAGAATGAACCAGCCGTCATCCTTGAGGTTTGAATAAATGTTCTGGAGAATCTTTACGTCTTCTTCAATCGTTTCGCAGTAGCCGAAGGAGGTGAAAAGATTTACGGCGCAGTCAAATTTTTCTTTTGACTGGTATTTTCTTAAGTCTGCTTTTACAAGATTCAGTTTTACGCCTTCTGCTTCTGCGCTTTCTTTCGCGGCGTCAAGTTCACCCTGGATTAAATCAACCCCGGTTACATTCATTCCGAGGGCTGCAAGTTCAATACTGATTCTTCCCGGGCCGCAGCCGGCATCAAGGACTGAGCTGCCTTTTTTCAGGCCTGCAATTTTGCACACACTGTCTGCAACTGCGGGAGCTTCTGCCCAGCGCTGTGCGTCAAACATAATCGGACCGTAGTTGAGCCAGAATTTTTCATTCTCAAACCACTGTTTTTTCTGCTTTTTTGCCATTTTCCCCTCCCGGTTTTTCATTACTTATAAAAAGTCTAGCACGGGCTTTACTCTTCTGCAACTTCAAGTCCCAGGGCGGCTGCAGCAAGGCGGGAAGCGTATGAGTCCTGGTCAGATGAATCACTTCCGTTTGAATTGAGTTTTGAATCGAGCATAAGTTTTCTGCTTTTTTTAGTTTCCCTGCGTTCCTGTGCGAGTTCTTTTGCGGCAAGAAGAATATCTGCTGCTTCATCAGCACTTACATGAGCGGCCTGTGCAATTTCTGCTTCCTGGGAACCGGCAAGGTTTTCGATTGTGGTGAAAGTTTTAATCAGCAGTTTTTCCCGCTTTTCTCCTACATGAGGAAGGGAAGCAAAAAGGCTTACAGTGTTTTCTTTTGTTCGAAGGGTCTGGTTCCTGCTGGTTGCAAAACGGTGTGTTTCATCGCGGACACGCTGAAGAAGTCTCAGGGCATCGCTTCGTTTCGGCAGACATACCGGTTTTGAAGCATGAGGACGCCAGATTTCTTCATCGCGTTTTGCAAGTCCTGCGACCGGTATATCGAGGTCTAAGGCCTTTAAGACTGCCTCAACTGCATTTACCTGACCGATGCCGCCGTCGATTAAAATAAGGTCAGGAAGTTCCTGGTTATCGTTTTTTAGCCTGCTGTAGCGTCTGGTTGCCGCTTCCCTCATTGAGGCGAAGTCATCGATTACGCCGTCTGTTGTTTTAAGACGGAAATACCTGTAGTTTTTTTTGTCAGGATTTCCTTTCCAGAAGCTGATGAGGGAGGCAACAGGAAATTTTCCTCCGATATGGGCAATATCAAAGCCTTCGATTCTGTCAGGCAGCCGCGGAAGTCCCAGGAGGGTTTTTAATTCTTCGAGAGCCGGCAAATCGCCTCTTTCCCGCAGGCGGCGGATTATATCTTCGTGGGCATTGTTTTTTGCCATGTTGAGGCTTGCGGCGTGGCGGCGGTTTTCTGGTGTCAGCCGTCTGTCGTTCTGCGAGCAGTTGATTACGATGATTTTTGTCTTAAGTTTAAAATCTTTCTGGAAATCTTTGAGCCATTTCTGTAAGAATTCAGGATTATCTTCGTCGGTAACATAGACTTCAGGCGGAAAATCTTCCGGCTTTGTATAATAGGCCGCTGCAAATTCTTCAAGAAGTTCATTGTCTTCTGCCAGACTTTCAACGCGGAAGTTGTCTCTGGCCGTCATTTTTCCTTCCCGTATTTTAAGCACTGTAATGCTTACAAGTTCACCTTCGCGCCAGTGTGCAATGTAATCCCTGTCTGTTGTGCCTGAGTTTTCTTCAACCAGATTCTGGTTCTGCATTATGGTCAGCGCTTTAAGCCCGTCGCGGATTCTTGCTGCTTTTTCAAACTTGAGTTCCTTTGCTGCCTGCTTCATCTGCTCCGTGAGCTTACGGACTGTTTCATCACCTTTTCCCTCAAGTAGAGCCTTTATTTCTTCGATAAATTCAATGTAGGAATCTCTGCTTATTTTATTGCAGCAGGGAGCTTTACACCGTCCGATGTGATAGTACATGCAGGGGGCAGTTCTTTTTTTTAAGGTTCTGCAGTGCCTTACCGGATAGAGGCTGTACAGGGTTTCTATGAAGGTATCGAGGGCGCCGGCATCAGGATACGGTCCGAAGTAAGCGGAACCGTCTTTTTTGATCTGCCTTGTTTTGAAAAACCGCGGGAACTCTTCATTCGTGATTTTAAGTGAGGGATAGGATTTTCCGTCCTTGAGATCGATGTTGTAGCGCGGCGTGTACTTTTTTATCAGGTTGTTTTCGAGAAGAAAGGCCTCGTATTCATTGGATGTGGTTATGTATTCGATTGTACTGGCGTTCGACACTAAAAGCCTGACTTTGATGTGCCGTTCGCCTGAAAAGTAAGAGGAGAGTCTGTTTTTAAGATTCTTGGCCTTACCGACATAAATGACGGTTCCTTCGCTGTTCCGCCATAAATATACACCGCTTGAGGAGGGCGCTTTTAGTGCGGTTTCATGAAGTTTTTCATAGGCCGGATTAACTGTTGTATTCATTATGAAAAGGATTTCTTTAGTTCGTATTACTGCATATTTTGCTGTGGCTTTGCTCGGCTTGTCAATGGCACATTCATCCCAGAAAACAATTACTTTAGGCGGAGAAGGCGGCTGGAATAACCTTCAGGTTATGGACGGTGTAACTACCGGAAAAGGCCGTTTCGGTTTTGATTCTCTTGAACTTGTAACAAAAACTCCTGCAGTTGACGGCGGAACAGATCTTCTTCTTGATTTTGACGGAAATTCTGTAACAGAAATGACCGGCCGCTATGACATTCTTGAAAATCACCTTGTACTGACTAAAGATGCAGTAAAGGGAAAAGGTGCTGCACTCAGCCGCGGTGTTTCAAAGGGAATTATCCTTACTGCGAATGAAAAATCTCTTGCCGGCAGTTCAGGCCTTGCAGGTTCTTTTACAGTTGAATTCTGGCTCTGTCCGTCACTGGCAGAAAACGGTGAAAAAGTTTATACCTGGCGCACTTCAATGAATTATTCAAATTATTCTGAATATCAGAATGTAAGCGCTGTTTTTGTAAATAACCGCCTTGAATGGAAATTCAAGAATGTTTTCCCTTCATTTTCTGAGTCTGATGTTGTCCTTAAAGGTTTCAGCGCAGTTGTTCCAGGTGAATGGAGCAGGCACACAATCAGTTTTGATGAAGAATCAGGCTGTCTTGAATATCTTGTAGACGGAAGGACAGAAGCCGTTAAATACATTACTTCAACAGGACATGAGCGTGGCACTGTCTGCATGCCTGTTCTCGGACTTCATTCGATTCTTGAAATCTGTCCTTCTTATACCGGAAAAATTGACAATGTGCGTATTCAGCGTTCTGCCTGTCAGAATGACGGACGCAGCATTTTTGCAGACGGAAACGAGACTTTTAAGACTTCAGGCGGACGTTTTGTAACACAGCCTGTTCTCGTTTCTCAGGCAGCGGTTCTGGATGAACTTGATTCAATTATGAGCGTTCCTTCCCAGACTGAAGTTAAATTTTATGTACGCTCGGGAGATAACTGCTGGGGCTGGACGGAAGATTATCCTGAATGGAAAGAAGTAATTCCTGGAGAAAAAATTGACGGAGTTTCAGGACTTTATTTTCAGGTTGCAGCAGACCTTCTTCCAGACGGAAACGGAACAAAAACACCTGGAATTACACAGGTAACCCTTAAATATACAGAAGCAGAACTCCCGCTTCCGCCTTTTACTGTAAGGGCAGAGCCGGGGGACGGACAGGTTACATTAAGCTGGAGTTATTCCGTAGATGACTGCGCAGGCGGTTACTATGTTTATTACGGTTCAAAACCGGGTGAATATCTTGGAAGGGCGGCGGTTGAAGGAGCATCTCCTGTAAGGGCCGGAAACAGAACTTCCATTACCCTGACAGGACTTAACAACGGTACAATTTATTATTTTGCCGTTTCTGCATATTCAAGAGTTGACGGCAGAATAACCGGAGAACTTTCAAAGGAAGTTTTTGCACGTCCTTCAAAGAGGCTTGTAAGAAAATAGCAGGTTATGCCGTGCGCTGATGCGGCGGCTGTGCCGGTTGTGCGGAGCCTGCCTGCTGATGCGGAGTGAATAAGGAGAAATAAAACTATGGCTCAGAATCAACTTTTATTATCACGTGCCCGTTCTGCGGTAATTGCCAGAGATTTTGCTCTGGCTGCACGTCTTTACAAACAGCTTCTGAGAGATGATAAAGATAATATCCAGCTTTTAAATCAGCTGGGAAACCTCTATATTAAAGCGGGAAAAGATGACCAGGCGCTTGGTGTTTTTAAGCGGATTTCAGAACTCGACAGCGAAAACTGTGAGCCCCTCATTACAATCGGAGGCATTTACCGCCGCTTAAAGCGTTATGATGAGAGTATCGGTACTCTTGAGCAGGCGCTTGCCATTGACGGTGATAATGCGCTTATTTCCTACAATCTTGGATTCACCTATAAAATCATGGGCGACATGGAAAATGCCATAAGCTGCTTTGAAGATACAATAGAAATGAATCCGGATGATGTTCTTGCCTATAATCACCTCGGTGCAATTTATGCTTCAAAAGGTGAATATGAAAAAGCAGTTCAGACCTATCAGCGCGGACTGAATGTTGATGCTAATCACCCGGTCCTTCTTTTGAACCTTGCAAAAAGTTACGAGGCTCTGGGGGAATATGAAAAAGCCTGTGCAGCTTATTCCGGGGCTCTGCGTTCCCGTCCTCTCTGGAATGATGCCATTGACGGTTATTCAAGACTTTTAATCACAGTAAAACGCCCGCGAGAGGCTTATAATCTTGTAAACAGAGCGATTGCTGTAAATCCTAAAGACAAAAGCCTGATAGATGCTTTTGAGCATATTAAAAAATACATGCAGGAAAACAGCATAAATCCTGAAAGTGAAGAAGACTCTCCGGAAGAAACTGACATGACTGCTCCTGAGACTCCTGAAACCTTTGAGCTTCCTAAAGTTGATAACTCAGAATTTGATGCAGACGGCCTTGAAATTCAAATGGAAGATAAAGCGGAATTCTCTGAAATAGAAGACCGCTCGCTTGAAGCTTCCCCTGAAGATGAGGCTATGGATCTCCCTGTTGACGATGATTCGTCAGGACTTTTTGATTTTGATTCAATGGGTATGGATGACCTTGCAGGTGACGGACCGCTTGATCCGCTTGTTTTCAATAAAGCAGATGCACAGCCGGAGGCAGAGGAACAGACTCAGGTTCTCGATGATTTAATCAGAAATGACGAGGCTCCTGTAGATACTGAAGAAATGCCTGTAAGTGACAGCGGAATTTTTGATGATTTTGAAGATGATGCACTGTTTTCAGGGCCGGCTGAAGAGGAAGATGAAGTTACGGCTCTTGATGACGGAGAAGCACCTTATTACGAAGATGATGATGTTCAGACTCCTGCTGATAAACCTTCTGCCTCAAAAGAAGATGTGGATCAGTTAAAGCAGCTTGCAGACGACCTTAAAGAACAGGTTGAAAAAGCTCAGAATACACTTGATAAGGCAAATTATGCGGCAGAAAAGGCCTGGGATGCAGCACAGCTTGCGGCGGACAGCGCACAGGCAATTGGGGATTTTATGCCTGAAGCAGCAGAGGAAGAAAAAGAGCCTGAAGCTGAAGAAGCAGAAGCCTCAGCAACAGAAGAAGTGCCTGAAGATGAACCTGTTATTGATGAAGCAACTGGGGAAGAAGAACCTGAAGATGAACCTGTTATTGATGAAGCAGCTGGGGAAGAAGAAGCTTCTGAGGATCTTGAGTCCCTTGAAACAGAGGCAGAAGAAGATGCAGTAGTTCCTGACTTCCCGTCAGAAGATGACGAAGCAGAAAATGTTGAAATTGAAGATTTTGACGACTTCTCTGGCAGCGGAGAAAGTGCAGATGATAATCCTTATCTTTCTCTTTTCAGAAAACTCAAGGAACTTCTTGAATTCCTGCCTGAAGACAAAAAAGAAGAGTTCCAGACCAGTGAAATACGCCTTAAGATGGATTACATTATTTCAAGGCTTTCAGGGGAAAAAGGACTTTTTGAAAAGGCGAGTGAACTCATTTTTAACGGCGAAGTAACACCGTATCCGGAAGAAGAAATCAGTACCGTCTCAGAAAGTTCTGGAAAACTGCCTGACCCGGCCCTGCTTGAACAGGGAATCTCGGTTCTCAAAAACTTGACCGACCTTCTCCCGGACGAAAACTTAAAGCAGGCAATGAAAGACCAGCTGGACAAAATCTACTAGCGCCAGATAATCTTACTGTGCGTAATGACTTCGTTTCCGGTTTCAGTGATTAAAACATCGTTTTCAAGACGCACGCCGCCGTTTTCTGGTTCGTAAAGTCCAGGTTCAAGGGTTACAATCATCCCCGGTTTGAAAACAAGTTCCGTGTTCTGGTCTGCTTTGACCCGTGGAAATTCGTGGATTTCAAGTCCGATTCCGTGACCCAGGGTATGCGGCATCGTCTTTTTTGCTTTTTTGAAAACACCGTCTGCGGCGATTGCGGCAATCCTTATCTGTTCGCCTGCCTTGTAGTAAGGAAGGGCTTCTTCTGCGGCTTTTTCTACAAGTTCAACCAGTTTTTTCTGTTCATCTGTCGGCTCTTTTACCACTGTGAGCGTTGTGTCGGACGTGTAGCCTTCGTATACAACTCCAAAGTCAAGAATTGAAAGTCCTTTTCCCGGCCAGGGGGCGTTTGTGTAACCCGGGAAGGCGTGTATCGCAAAACTTCTGTCAGGACCTGCCGCCAGCGTGTCAAAGCCGTTTCTTTCGCAGCCGTTAGCCCGGAGTTCTTTTTCGATTAAAAGGGCAGCGTCCATTTCTGTTTTTATAGAACCGTCATCAATTCCTTTTTCAATTTTTTCTATAATCAGGTCACCGACACGGGCAGCTTCCTTTGTGCATTCGATTTCGTATTCATCTTTGCAGGCCCTTAAGTCCCTTACAAAGTCGTGGGCAGATTTTTCGCGGCACAGAACATCCCAGCCTGAAAGCGCATCTACATATTTCAGAAAGAGCGGGTAGGGAGTAACAGGCGGAAGTTCAACCTTGAGCCTGCCTGAGCTGATTTTGAAACTTTTGAGGGTTTCCCTTACTGCACTGGTGTTCTCCCTTTTGTATTTATTATATGGAATGATTTTAACATTAATGCTTTTTTCTTTTGCAAGGTTTTCATCCCAGGGAATGAGCACGTTTTTTCCCGAGCTGGTACAGATCCAGAGTGCATCAGACGGGTGCCCTGTAAAATATCTTACTGCAGGATCGCGTCTTTCTTCTGTATCTTCAAAAACTGCGGCAGTGATTTTATTTTCCTGCATATATTCAAAAAGCTTTTCACGGCGGGCGCTGTAAATTTCTTTGAGTTCAGCTTCAGTATATTTTTTCAATTTAACTACCTCTTAATCATTTGTTTTATGGAAACAATCACTGAATCTTTTGTGATTATAAGCAGCATTATTCCGCACAGGGCAAAAACTGCTGCAGTTACGGCTACAATTGCCCCGCTTCCGGCAAGCCTTCCCCTGTTTTCAAAAGAAGGAAGCATCAGCTGTCTTACAAACCAGGCAGGAAGGGCTGCTATGAGTGAATAAATTATCATTTTGAGGGAATAAAGAACAGTCTGCCCTAAAACAGACTTTACGTTTATAAACGGGTTTTTCTTCAGGAAGATAAAAAGCAGGATTGAATTTGCAAGACTGCCCAGGGTGAGTGCAAGTGCAATTCCGCCGCCGCTCATCGGCCTGATGAGGATGAGGGCAAAAATCATATTGATTACAAGACCTGTGATTCCTGCAAAGGTCGGTGATTTTGTATTTCCCTGGGCATAAAAGGCAGGTGCAACAACCCGGTTCATTGCGATAAAGAAAAGTCCTGCAATGTGAAAGCGGAAGGCGCTTAAAGTGAGGGCAACTGAGTTGTCATCAAAGTTTTTTGATTTATAGACAAGGGAAATGATTTCTTTTCCGCTTACAAGCGAATAAAAAGTTACAGGAATCGAAATGAGGGCGATTATTTTTACTGCCTGTGCAAGAAGAGAATTAAATTCTTCCCATTTTTCTTTTTTTGCAAGTCCGCTTAAATCCGGGAGAATTACCGTTCCGATTGAGACTGCAAAAATACCTAAAATGAGTTCCTGCAGGCGCAGTGAATACTGGAGTGAGGAAACTATTCCTGTTCCGGCTTTTCCTGCAAGGGCTGTTGAAACTACGTCGTTAAGCTGGTATGCAGCCATTCCGATTATTGTAGGACCAATCAGACGGATAACTTTTCTTGTGCCCGGGTTTTTGAGGGCTTTTGTCAGGAAAGTAAAGTGGCAGGACCAGCCTGTTTTTAATACAAAAGGAAGCTGGAATAAAGCCTGGACACATCCCCCTGAAATTACACCGATAGACATTGCACGGGCTGCCATCTGTGCCTTTATTTCAGGGTCAGAAATATCTTTTGTAAGAACGGGAGTAAGTATGTAAGTGAAGGCAATTACGATTGAATTGAAAAGAACGGGAGTAAAGCCTGAAGGACTGAAGATTTTCACTCCGTTTAAGATTCCCTGGAAAAAGGCTGCAACTGATATTACAAAAAGATAAGGGAACATTATTCTTGTTAAAAGTGCTGCTTCATTTATAAGAACGCTGTCAGAAGAATCGAGAAAAAGTGGAACAATAAAAGCTGAAAGTGCCATGCCGGCAATTACGACTGCAGTTGTACAGAAACTTATCAGAGTAAGTGTCGCATTTAAGAAATCTTTTGTTGTTTTGCTGTCTTCGCTTTCAAGATAGCCCCGGAAAGTAGGAATAAAAGCAACGGAAATTGAGTTTTCAGCAAAAAGGCGGCGCAGAAGATTTGGAATCATGAAGGCGATTCCGAATGCGTCGGCAAATTTTGAGGTTCCAAGGAATGCGGCTTTAGTCATTTCCCGCACAAGCCCTAGAACACGTGAGCAGAGCGTAAAAAATGAAAGGGAAAGTCCTGAAGCAAGAAGAGAACTTTTTACAGGATTAGCCTTTGCCGCAGGCTTGATTTGTGATTCACTGTCAGTCATGTTCTATAAGATATAGTTTTCAGGGCATATATTCAATTAATTTTATACAGGGGGGTACCTGAGGAAAATGCCCCGAAAAATACCTTATATACTGTAATTTTCGGGGCTCGGTTTTTAATCTTTCAGCTGGTCATAATAGCCGGGACGGCCGAAGAGTATGCATTTTACTTCTCCGTCGGGGCACCATATGCCTATCTGTTTTGACTCACTGGCCCAGGCATCTCCGTCTTCCTCTTCAACAAAATCGTCAGCGAGGGTCAGCAGCGTCTGAAGATTAAAATCAGAGCAGTCTTTGCCGTCGACCGTAAGTTTTACATCTTCATCTGCATAGATTTCAATACATTCAAAGTTGCCTTTGCTGTCATAATCTACGCGGCAAAATTCATAATAATCGTTGTTTTCGTCAGGCGGCACAGGATCATAATCGTCACTCTCGATATATTTTGTATAATCTGACAGGGGGCGTCCTGACATTTCAGAGAATCTTCGGCATACATCCATAAGAAAATCCTTGTTGGACTGGGATAACTCCCCGTTTTCACTGCTTTTTTCAGGTTTTCCTAAAGTTCTATGTACTCTGGCTGAATCAGCCCCGAAATGAATATCATTTACCCCTCTTAAAGGAATTACATTAAGCTCTGCCATTTATTACCCCCTTCTTTTCAAGTTCAGCTTCATAAACTAATTTTTCATCAATTGCCTTCTGATATCTGTCACCAAACTTACGGGTAATATTTTTAATATCCATAAGTTCAGCGTCAAAAAATCTGCCTTCAGCAATAAGCTTGGCCTGCCAGCGCCTGTACCGCTGAGCACGGACGGAACGGCCATAACTGCTGGTAAATTTATGATCTTCCTTACCCATGATTATACACGGCCCTTTCCATTTTGTTAACGGCGAAATACTGGCAGCAGGCATATGGTGAATTTCATAATGCCTGTTGCCTGCAGTAAACGTTCTGAGATAACCGTAACTGCCGCCTCTGGAAAATTTTCTGATTTCCTTGTCTCTAAGAGATACAGAAACTTTTTTCATCACCTTTTTCCAGAAATGACTTCTGTGCCTGAAGGTGAACTCTCCATTTTTCTTTCTGGGTTGAGTTTCCCAGTCGTTTCGGGAAGTACTTTTCCCATTTTTTAAATTTGAGTTATTATTCATAAATAACTCCTTTATTAAGTATAAAGGTCAGGCTGCAACGCAGTTTTTTAAACCTTCTACTTAAATAAGTTATTTTTTTTTGACTTCTTTCTAAAAAATCATTACTCCGTGTTTTCTCCAGAAAAATCATCAGGCGTTGAGGGCAGGTTTAAAAACATATATTTAAAGAAAAAAATGTGGCGGAAGTAATTCACACGGGTCTATAATAAAATTAGACAAATTGGAGATAATTTAAGAAATGTCAAAAAAGCAGTTTTTTCAGCGTGTCGGCGACACACGCATTATTCCTATTTCCTTCAAAATAGTCGTGATTTTCTCAATTCTTCTTCTGCTCTCAAATTTTGCTACAAATACAATCAACCTTATAATGAGCCAGCGTCAGGTTATAAAACTTAATAATGAAATCATGGTGTCGCGCTTAAAAGACCTTTATTCTGCCGCCGGAAACCAGTATCAGATTTACAGCTTTAACGGGGAGAGGCAGAACTGTATAAATGCGTTAAAAAGCGTTTCGAAAAACGGCTTTGAACTTCCTAAAAGTTACGCCGGGGCTTTTGACAGGCAGGGAAACATTCTTTTTGAAGTATATGCCGACGGAACTGCCACTGATGAAACTGAAATCCAGCGTCTTATGTCACTTGAAGATGAAAATAAAATCTACCAGGGCGATTACACTTTTCTTGATAAAGAAACTCTTGCAGCGCTTAATGAAAAACTTGACGCAGGAACATCCGACGGTTCTGTAAAATTTAAGACAGTAAAGGGAGACTATTTCGGAGTTTATAAATACCAGGAAGACTGGCAGTGCTATTTTGTTCGTGCTGAGCTCAGAAAAGACACTCAGAAATCAACCTTAATCGTACTTCTTCTTATTTCCCTTGTAATTTTTATTCTTATAGTAGGCTTCCTTATTGTGGGCTTAAAAATTTTCGGCAAAATCCTTGCAAGCGTAAAAAGCATTACCGGAAGCCTTTATCAGATGCAGCAGGACCAGCATCTTACAAAAATCGACCTTTCAAATTCGCCTAACGATGACATTACTTACCTTGCGGCAAGTTTTAACTCACTTTCTTCAACAATCAATAATCTTCTTGGAATCTTCCAGAAATTCGTTTCAAAGGACGTTGTTGCCAAGGCTTATAACGAACATCAGATCCGGCTTGAAGGAAAAAGACGCAATCTTACGATTCTTTTTTCTGACATTAAGAGTTTTACTTTCAGGACAGAAACCCTTGGAAATGACATCATCGATCTTTTGAACGTTCATTATGACAGGGTAATTCATGCAGTTCACGAAAATAAAGGTGTAATCGGTTCAATCATCGGAGACGCAATCCTTGCAATTTACGGAACTGACAACGACAGACAGAAATCCCTTGAATCAGTAGAGGCCGCCTGGCAGATAACAGAACTTACAGACCAGCTTCGCCAGAAAATGATTGTCCGCCGTGAAGAAATAGAAAAAAAGAGAAAGCTCACCGAAGCAGAGGACAGGGTATTTAAGGCAGTTCTCATTGATGTGGGCGTGGGAATTGACGGCGGAAACGTTTTCTACGGCAACATCGGTTCAAACGAGCATATGACAAATACTGTAATCGGTGACAACGTAAACTCTGCAAGCCGTCTTGAAGGTCTTACAAGAATCTATCACCTGCCGGTTATCTGTTCAGAGTATGTAAAGGAAGAAGTGGAAGGTTATTCAGATAAATACACTTTCTATGAAATTGATACCGTTCAGGTAAAAGGCAAGACAGAAGGCAAAAAGATTTTCTATCCGGTAGATTTAAGCCGTGGGGAAGAAGGTCTTGAGGAAAAATATGCAGCCTTTGAAGAAGGTCTTGCCGCCTATTATGCAGGAGACTGGTCAAAGGCCCGAAAACTTTTCAACGGCTGTGACCTTCCTGTAACTGAAGTTTTCCTTGAACGTATGGGCAGAAGTTCAGCCCCTGCTGACTGGAGTGGAATATGGACAATGACAACAAAATAAACGAAAACCAGGAAATTAAAACTCACAGAGAGGTTCAGCTTTTCCTTAAAGACGAATTAAAAAATTTAAGTTTTTCAAAAGCCGCTCAGTACGATTTAGAAAAGGAATATGCCCTTACAAAAAACAACAGAAATAAATCAGTCGGCATTATCCTGATTGTTCTGGTTGCTGCAGTTGTGCTTGTAACAGCAGGGCTTTCAGTTTGCATCAATTCTTCAAATGAAAATATCAGCGTAAACATTGACACTTTCAATGACTTAAATCTCCGCGCACTCTTAAATTCTGCCGGCCGTACAGAGTCTTTGTACCTTAACGCTGTGCGCACAAAAGAAAATCTTGTTTCCCAGCGCGATGATGAACTTGCCGCCGCCGCTCAGAAGCGTGAAAACGATTTGTTCGTACTGCAGTCTGTAAGCAAAGTTTCTACGGCTTCTGCACTGAATAAAAAGAAGGACGAAATCCAGCAGGTCTATAAAAAGACAGTAAAGGAAATACAGGAAAGATATTCTTCAAAAATCGCGGCAGCTGAAAAAGAAATTCAGGAATACAAGGCAAAGCTTTCCGGTTATGACAAAGAAAAACTTGCACAGGCTGACGGGTCATTAGTCGACAGTCAGAAGCAGCTCAATGACCTTGAAATGAGCAATCTTGAAAAAAGGTATCAGGACAGAATCAGTGAGCTTAAAAAACAGATGTCACTCCAGCAGCGCGAAGCAGTAAAGCAGCAGCGTGAAGCAGTTGAGCAGGTAAGAAAAACCTATCAGGCAAAAATTGACCTTCTTGATCCTGATGCCCGCAGCCAGTCAAAGGTACAGGACCAGATTATCCTTGAAACAGGTATTCCAAAGTCTGCAAAAACAACGGCTGCAATTGAATTTAAAGAACATTTTGACGGTTCAGTTTATACTTCGCCGTTTAAGTCTCCGTCAGAAGTGTTTACTTCTTCCATAAAAAACGCGTCAGAATCCCTTGAAGATTTAAACACTATTGCATGGCGTTTTTCTTCAATTCCTCTGGAAAATACAATCCGCCACTATGTTCCTGCAATGCAGCGTCTTGCCTATCAGATTACAACAAACATGGCAGAAGCACAGAAAGAAATGCAGACAGAAATTGACGGCTTAAAAGATACTCTTGCCCAGAAAGACCTGTATATCACTGAACTGGAAGAAACTTTCAATAATATCTGTACCCAGGACAAAAATGCTGTCAGTGAAGCCTGCATCGTAAATGCCTCTGATAAAAACAGCGTCGTTCTCTTTGTTACAAAGGCAGGAAAGGCAATGTTTACAGAGGACGGTCAGTCACTTGATGCACTCGTAAAAGAAGGTAAAAAAACTGTATTTGAACTTACAGTTACAAAAAACAACACCCGCTATACCGCTGCTCCAAAAGCAGGTTCAAAATACACAAATAAAAATGCCTTAATGACAGGTGCAAAAGTTTTCTTTGTTCTTCCGGGCACAGAAGTTAAAAAATAGGGCGTTCCCCGCTGCCTTGTAAAAGTCAGCGGGTCAGGCTTTCCGCGGCTCCGGCGTCAAAGCGCCTCCGGTGCCCTGCACCCGCTTTGCGGCCGCTCCAATCCTTAACGCAGGGGCGTTGCGGGAACTCCCGCAGAAGGGGCAGCAGACAAGCCAACCAAGCGGAGAGAATCGTCCTGCCTGCAGGAACGATTCGTGGAGCGACTTGGCTTGGGCGCGCGGGGAAGACTTTCCCCGTCCTTATATCCTTTAATTATTCTTTATGCCTCTTCCCTTGAAAATTCACCCTATAAGTGATAAATTCATTTACTACTCACATAATCAGAGGTACGTGATGGAACTTTCAAATGTCAGCTTTACTCAGGCTGTAACTCCTGTCCGCATCGGTATCGATGTCGGTTCAACAACAGTAAAAGTAGTTTGTCTTGATGAAAATGACAAAATGCTTTACGGCGATTATCAGAGACACAGGGCTGATATCCGCAACACAATCATAACTGTTGTTTCAAAGGCTCTTGATGAAGTTGAAAAGCAGCTTCCGCTCGGAAATAAGCATACTGTTTCTGTAAAGGTAACCGGTTCAGGCGGTCTTTCAGTTTCTCAGTGGCTTGATATTCCTTTCATTCAGGAAGTAGTTGCGGCAACAACTGCCGTAAAAAAATTAATTCCTCAGACAGATGTCGTAATTGAGCTTGGCGGTGAAGATGCCAAGATAACATATTTTACAGGCGGCGTTGAACAGCGCATGAACGGAACCTGTGCCGGCGGTACCGGTGCCTTCATCGATCAGATGGCAGCCCTCCTTGAAACAGACGCTCCAGGCCTTAATAAACTTGCCGCAGGCTACGAAACAATCTATCCGATTGCTGCCCGCTGCGGTGTATTCGCAAAGACTGACGTTCAGCCGCTCATCAACGAAGGTGCGCGCCGTGAAGATATTGCCGCTTCAATTTTCCAGGCAGTTGTAAACCAGACAATTTCTGGTCTTGCCTGCGGTAAACCTATCCGCGGAAATGTTGCCTTCCTCGGCGGTCCGCTTCACTTCCTTGACCAGCTCCGCCAGCGTTTTATTGAAACATTAAAGCTTACTCCGGAAGAAACAATCGTTCCTGAAGATTCACAGCTTTTTGTTGCGGCAGGTTCGGCATATTCTGCAGAGAAAAAACTTTCCTGCGTAGGAAACGAAAATCCAAAACCTTTCCTTACAATAAAAGAATTCCGTGACAGCCTTAAAAACCTTGAGGGGGCAGAACTTAACGAAGTGCAGCGCCTTGAACCTCTCTTTAAGGATGAAGAAGATCTCCGTATTTTCCGTGAACGCCATGCAAAAGACAAGGCAAAGCGGGGAGACTTGAACAGTGCTCACGGACCTCTTTTCCTTGGTCTCGATGCAGGTTCAACAACTACAAAAGCTGTTCTTATCAATAAAGAAGGTGAGATTCTCTGGGACTTCTATGATGTAAACGCAGGAAATCCTGTTGATCTTGCCGTAAAAGTATTAAAGACCTTATATTCAATTCTTCCTAAAGACTGTTATATTGCACGTTCTGTTTCAACAGGTTACGGTGAAGCCCTCTTCCAGGCTGCTTTAGGTGTAGATGCCGGTGAAGTAGAAACAATTACTCATTACCGTGCAGCTGAATTCTTTGTTCCAGGCGTTGAGTTCCTCCTTGATATCGGCGGCCAGGACATGAAGTGTCTTCAGATGAAGGACGGAGCCATTACTTCAATTCAGCTCAACGAAGCCTGCTCTGCCGGCTGTGGTTCCTTCCTTGCAAACTTTGCAAATTCAATGAACCTGGATATCGTTGAATTCTCTAAAAAAGCCCTTCTTGCAAAAAAGCCGGTTGACCTTGGTTCACGCTGTACTGTATTCATGAACAGCCGCGTAAAGCAGGCTCAGAAGGAAGGTGCAACAATTGATGATATTTCTGCAGGTCTTTCTTATTCAGTAATCAAGAATGCCCTCTTTAAGGTAATCAAACTCCGCCGCGCTTCTGAAATCGGTAAGAAGGTTGTAGTTCAGGGCGGTACTTTTTACAACGATGCCGTTCTCCGTGCTTTCGAAAAAATTTCAGGCGTAGACGTATTCCGTCCTGATGTTGCAGGTCTTATGGGTGCCTACGGTTCAGCTTTAATTGCATATGACCAGTGGTGCGACCTTACGGCTCCAAAACCGGGACAGGAAAAAGGCTGGGTTCCGCCCAAGGTTGTTTCAAACATTGCCACCCTTGAGCAGCTTGAATCATTTAAGGTTGAACTTGAACTTACACGCTGCGGCGGATGTCAGAATAACTGTCTTCTTACAATCAATACCTTTACTGCAGGCGGTGAAAAACGCCAGTTCATTACAGGTAACCGCTGTGAAAAAGGTCTTGAACGTCATAAGCTTGAAGATACAAAAACTGTTGACGGTTCAAACAAGGCAAATACAGGAATCGAAGAATCGTCAATTGAACTTCCAAACCTCTTTGACTGGAAGTACAAGAGACTTTTCAATCATTATGTTCCGTTAAAACCTGAGGATGCTCCGATGGGAAGCGTAGGTATTCCTCGCGTTCTCAATATGTATGAAAACTATCCGCTCTGGTTTACAGTTTTCACAAAACTCGGCTTCCAGGTAAAATTAAGTCCGCGCTCAAGCCGCATGATTTACGAAAGGGGTATCGATTCAATTCCTTCAGAATCAGTATGTTATCCTGCAAAAATCAGCCACGGCCACATGGAATCCCTGCTTAAGATGGGCTGTAAGTTCATCTTCTATCCTTGTATTCCATACGAAAAGCAGGAAGATTCAGGCGCAGGAAACCATTACAACTGTCCTGTTGTAACTTCTTATCCTGAAGTTTTAAAGCACAACCTGGACAACGTAATCAATTCAAAAGATCTTCTCTTCTTAAATCCGTTCCTTCCGATTTATGACAAAATCCGCCTTAAGGAACGCTTCTATGAAGAAATTCATAAATATTATCCGACTCTGACGGAAAAACAGGTTTATGATGCAATAGATGCCGGCTGGGCAGAACAGGAACAGTTCAAGAAGGATACTGAAGCAGCCGCTGAAGAAGCACTGGAACAGCTTGTTGTTTCAGGCGGAAACGGTATTGTTCTTGCAGGCCGTCCTTATCACCTTGACCCGGAAATTAACCACGGTATTCCTGAAATGATTCACGGTCTGGGACTTGCCGTATTCACTGAAGATTCTGTTGCTCATCTTGGTTCTATTGAACGCCCGCTCCGCATTGTTGATCAGTGGGTATATCATAACCGTCTTTACCGCGCCGCAAGTTTTGTAACTGGTATGCCTAATCTTGAACTTGTTCAGCTTACATCATTCGGCTGCGGTCTTGATGCCGTAACTGCAGATCAGGTTGATGAAATCATGAAGGCAAAGAGCCGCATGTACACTCTCATCAAGATTGACGAAGGTTCAAACCTTGGTGCCGTTCGTATCCGTATTCGTTCTCTTATTGCCGCAGTTAAGGCACGCCAGAGAGCCCGCAGAAAGGTTTCCGTAAAATCTTCTGCATACAAGAGGGTAGTATTCACTGAAAAAATGAAGGAAGAATACACAGTACTCTGTCCTCAGATGTCGCCGATTCATATGAGGCTTCTTGAAGCTGCCTTCAGATATGCAGGCTACAAGCTTGTTGTTCTTGATGCCGTTGATCCTAAGGCTGTAGATGCCGGCCTTAAATATGTAAACAATGATGCCTGCTATCCGTCAATTCTTGTTGCCGGACAGATGATGCACGCCCTTGAGAGCGGAAAATATGATATCAACAAAACCGCCCTTCTTATTACCCAGACTGGCGGCGGCTGTCGTGCTACAAACTATATCGGCTTTATCCGCCGTGCCTTAAATGATGCAGGCTGGGGACAGGTTCCTGTTATTTCCCTTAATACTGTCGGCCTTGAAAAGAATCCGGGCTTCAAGTTTACTCTGTCTCTTGTACACCGCTCAATGATGGCTGCCTTTATCGGTGACCTTTTGATGCGCGTTCTTTACAGGGTACGTCCTTATGAAGCAGTTCCTGGAAGTGCAAATGCCCTTTATGAAAAATGGAATGCAAAAGTTTGTAAACAGCTTAAGTCACTTTCAATTCTCGGCTATCACAGAATGATCCGGGGTATTGTAAGGGACTTTGACAGACTCCCGATTCTTCCTGTTAAGAAGGCCCGCGTAGGAGTTGTAGGTGAAATCCTGGTTAAGTTCCATCCTACAGCCAACAACGACCTTGTTAATGTAATTGAAAAAGAAGGTGCTGAATGTGTAATGCCTGACCTTATGGACTTTGTTTATTACACAATGGCAGACGGAAGATTCCGGGTTGAAGAACTTGCCTTCCCTAAAAAAGAGGAAAAGACAGGTAAATTCATCATTACACTGCTTAATTTCTACAGACACTATATCAATAAGTGCTTAAGGAAGAGCCGCCGCTTTACAACTCCTACAGACATCTGGGAAATGATGAAATCGGTGGACGGTATATGTCAGGTTGGTAACATCAGTGGTGAAGGATGGTTCTTAACTGCAGAAATGGTTGAACTTATTCACTCCGGTGCTCCTTCCGTTGCCTGCGTCCAGCCTTTCGGCTGTCTCCCTAACCATATTACAGGTAAGGGTATGATTAAGGAATTAAGACGCCACTTCCCTGAAGCCAACATCAGTGCCATTGATTATGACCCTGGTGCTTCAGAAGTAAACCAGCTCAACCGCGTCAAGCTTCTGCTTTCAAATGCTCCGATAGGTAAAAACCCGGACGAAATGAAGAACGGAAAAATCTGGACTAAAAAGGGTCCTGTTGATCCGGTAATTCAGTATGCAAGCGGCGGCGGACAGTTTGTTGACGATGATCCGGTTGATGCTAAAAACCTGATTCCGGCAACTACGGCTGAATAACCGATAAAAACAGTCTGGAGATTTTGTACTTAATCTTGTACAGGATTTTCAGGCTGTTTTTTTTATGTGCAGCCTGCTGTTTGTTACACTGTAACTATTTGCAGATTTGTGTTATTTTTATATTAATGAAAAAGTTATCCGTTTTTGTATCAATTCTGACTCTGGCGCTTTCCTTTGTTTCTGCAGATTTTAACCGCCTGAGTATTCCTGACTCTACAGAAATCCGTAAGGCCGCTGCAGAAAGCTGGTTTTATGATGACCTTACTGACCTCAGGGAAAAGCACAAGGAACTGCGCAAAAATGCACTGGGGCAGGAATTTCAGATACGCATGGAAGAAACTGATGATTCGTTTGCTGTTGTAATAGCACCCCAGATGAAAATGGAAATGGATCTTTTTACAGAAAACGGTACAGAACGCCGTGTTGTTGACGAGTATCCTGGAGATGCCTGCGGTTCATGGCTTTTAATCAGAAATTCAGTAACAGGAAAACCTGAAAAAATCCGTATTTTCTTTTCAAATAACAGTGAAATCTATGTTCAGTTCAGTCCGCTGGGGACAAAGACTGTTGCAGATTATGTTGTTGCGGGGCTTTATGCCAGCCGAGCAGTTCCGGTCGGTATTCCTTTTGAGCAGCTTTATACTGCTTCAATCCAGCAGATTCTTCTTTCAACAGAAAATATCCTTCCGTGGAAGTATGCGGATACCAGAAAAGGTCAGTTCGCGTCAAAGCTTCAGATGATAGGCCTTATCCGTAAGAACTTAAAGCGCATTGTTTATATGCCGGACAGCATGTATGACGAGGACGGAAAACCAGTCTATATTTCAACAGGAAAGCCAAGAGATTCCGAAGTGTCCGTTCAGATAGAAAATCCCCTCACTTTAGACCAGGCAGGATTCTTAAAATGGATAGTAGACGGACTTGTTTATCCTGTTGCAGGAAGCCGCCTTTACAGAAATCCCCTGATTGTACGCACGGTAGAATACAATGAACTTGGCCTTAAAGGCGTTTTAAGCCGTACACAGGAACTGTCTTTTACGCTTGACTGGTGCCGTAATCTTGCCGCTGCCTGTCTTTCAGTAAAAGCTCAGCGGAATTACATGTGGTATGATGCCTGTACTGATGTTCAGATTGAGCCTTTCAGTGCAGAAGTAACAGATAAAGGCATTACACAGACAGCAGGTTACCTTAAAAATTCAGGTTACGAGATTTCAAAGCTGAAGCCGCTTTTATATGTACTGGCTTCTACAGAACCTACTTACTGCTATCTTGCGGCAATCAAAAGTCCTGTAAAAGATTCTAAAAATCCTGAGCATTTTACTTTTAATGACTGTGCGGTAATTTTCCCGCTGTATAATGATGACGGACAGTTTAACTGCGTGATTTTTGATAACGGGCAGGAACTGAATTTAAGTCAGTTTACTGCAAAATATAAAGGGTGTTTTGTTCACCTTTCCAGAATTCTTACAGAAACATCTTTCTATCCTGACTGATTTATTTAGAAAGACGGAGTTTGTTTTATGAAGAAAATTCTTTTTATTCTTCCGGCTGTTTTTCTGTATTCATATCTTTTTGCTTCTCCTTTAAGTCAGACTTCCCTTGCGGGAGAAATGCAGAGTGCGTACAGTTCACGGTTTTATCCGGGAGTAATTAAATATGCTGATGAGATTTTAAGTTCCTCTTCTGCTTCTGTATTTGCAGGAAAAGCCTATATTTATAAGGGTGAAAGCCTTTTTATGATGGGACGGACAGAAGAAGCTCTTGAAGTGCTTGCTGCGGGAGAAACTTTTGTAAAGGACAGCCCGGAACTTAATGCCGCACGCCTTTTCTGGACGGGCAGGGGGCTTTATTCCATGGATAAAACAGATTCAGCCCTTCTTTATTTTTACCGTGCTGCTGAAATATTAAAAAAAGAGTGTAAGACAGACGATAAAAACTATTCACAGTCACTGTATTATTCAGGTAAGGCAAACCGCAGGCTTGAAAACTATCCTCAGGCGGTGAGCTGCCTTGAATACTGCGTTCAGAACGGAAAAAAGTTTTCAAAGACAGAATTTGAAGATGCAGGAGTAAACCTCTGTGAAAGTGCAGTCCTCTGTAAAAATTATGAAAAGGCTGAATGCTGGTGTGCTCAGCTTAAAAATGCGTCTTTTTCTTCTTCTGCCCGTTACCGGCTGCTTCTTTGTGAAGGGCAGGCTCTTGAAGGCTTGAAAAAATACAGAAGCGCATACGAAAAATATGCAGTTGTGATTGAAGAAGGTCCTGTATCACTTTCTTCAAGTGCTCTGCAGAGAGCCTATACCGTAAGTTCTGAACATCCTTCAGAAGTTAAAGAAGATGCGGGAAGTTTAATCTTAAAGGCACAGGGACTTTCAAAGGAAAGGCCTCAGCTTGTAAGTGAGTTCTGGACAAGACTGGCAGTTGATTCCTTTAAGCAAAAAGATTACAGCCGCTCGCTTGAATACCTTAAAAATGCCGAAAAAGGAGCTGACCTGCCTTTAAAGCAGCTCGGCCTGATCTATAAAACAGAAATACAGTTTATAACTTCTAAAAAAATCCCTGTTCTTGCCGCACAGGATGCACTAAAATCCCTGGAAGAAAACTGGGGAAAATGCGGGTTTAATGAAAATACAGCTTATACTTCGCAGGCCCTTTCACTTAAGGCACGTTATTATGCTGTTGCAGAAGACTGGGGTAAGTCGCTTGAAACAGCACTTCCGCTCCTGTCCAGCGACGACAGTTCTGTAAGAAAAAACTGTGTCTACTGGGCTGCCCTTGCTTATTATTCAAAAGGTGAGTGGGCAAAGGCGTCTGAACTTTTAAACAATAATCAGTATACGGACGATGATTTTATGCTTTTAAAGGCAAAAGCGTTTGCAAAGGAAGGTAAATCATCTCAGGCAGACAGAATTTTCTATGATCTTTCGCAGAAAGGCTCTCTTTCAAATGACGGAAGACTTGATTATACAAGAACGCTTCTTAACGCCGGACACCTTATTACGACAGTTGAACAGGCTGACAGGGCAAAAGGCGCTGAGGCAGCTTACATGAAAGGTCTTGCGCTTTTTAACAGAAAGGAATGGAAAAAGGCTGAAGAGTGCTTTGTAAAAGCCCAGACAGAAAAAGACCTCGATTCAAATTATGTAAACCTTTCGCGCTTTTATGCAGGCTACTGTCAGTATCAGCTTGCAGAGTATTCAAAGGCCTATTCAAATCTTTATACTTTCATAAATCTTGAAAGTTCTTCTCCTCTTGTATGGAACGGCTGTGTAACCGCAGCCCGCTGTGCAGTTCAGGACGGAAAGTTTAATGAAGCTTCTGCAATGGCACAGAAAGCTGTTTCTTTTGCCCGCTCAGAAAAACAGAAACAGGAAAGCATAATCCTTAATGCAGGAATTTATACAGACAGCAGAAAATATGACCAGGCCTTAAGCATTCTGCAGCCTTATGCTTCAGAAAAAACTGAATTCGGCTGGCAGTGCAGTTTCTTGTGTGCACAGATTTATGTACAGAAAAAAGATTATGAGAGTGCAGACAGAATATACGAAAAACTTTCTGCTCAGAAAACTTCACCCGCCGCTGCTGAAGAGGCTCTTTTCAGGAGGGGAGAACTTGCCTGGACGAATGAAAAATACGAAAGAAGTGTAAGTCTTTTTGAAGAATACACAAAAAAATATTATCAGGGGCAGTTTTATGATGCTGCAATGTATTTTGCGGCAGAGGCTCTTGTAAAAACCGGAAGAAAAGAAAAGGCAGTCCTTTACTATCAGCAGGTTGTTGACAGCAGTAAAGGTTCAACTTACAGATACGGTTCAGAAAAACAGCTTGTTGCCCTTTATAAAGAAAAAGGTGACTATGCTTCTGCTCTTTTAATGGCTCAGAAAATGACTGAAGAATACGGGGAGCAGGCCTCAAAAGACGGAATTCCGCTGACAGTAAAAGAATTAAAGGCTTTGAGCAGCGGTGCGGATTCAAAAATATTAAAAAAACAGCTCGAATGGGAAAATGCCGGAGGAAATACTACTCAGGCAGGAAGAAAAGCAGGAACAGAACTTGCTGAGCTTTATGCCCTCGCACCTGAATCCTATTCTAAGGCTGAAAATCTTGCTTCTTCACTCCTTGGAATTCAGCGGACAAAAGAAGAAGAAAGCCTTTATGCCGCAAGAAATGCAAAACTTCTTGCAGAAATTTACAGAAAACAGAAGAAAAACAGCCGCTCGGCAGAAATGTATCTTACTGCTTCTGAACTTTTCAGAAAGAGCGGGGATGACAGTAATGCTCCGCGTTCTCTTTACGGGGCTGCAGAAGCCTTTGATGCTGCAGGTATGGAAGCTGATTCTGAATCAGTTGCTCAGACTTTAATAAAACTTTATCCGGACTCAAGCTATGCAAAAGATGTCCGTAAACTCATAAAATAAAAAAACGGGAAAACCCGCGGGAGAAATATAAATGAAAAAATCATTCTTTGCATTCAGCCTTTTACTTTTTGCAGGAATCCTTTCTGCCCAGACTCAGCAGGGAGCAGAACAGACTGAAGAAGAAATTGAACTTCCAGATGTAACTACTGTCATCTCAGGCGGAGCCCTGACTGCAGGAAAGGACAGTGTGCCTGATTATAAAAGAATTCTTCCGGATCAGAATACACTCGGTGTCCAGCTGCCTGAACCTGATGGTGTTGAAGGAAAGGAAGAAACTGTTTCAGAGTATAATGCCGCAGGGGCAGGTGATCAGTCTGTTTTTGCGGAAGGAAAAATCGGCGGCGGTTATCCCTTCTGTTTTTTAGGAGATTTTGCAGTTTACAGGACAACAGGAAATGCGCCTTTTGAAATTAAGTTTTCACATGAAAATGCTGAAGGCTTCGGCGGTAAAACTTCAAGTGACGGATATTTTTACAGAAATACTTCAATTGAGGCCGAAAAAGATTTTACATCAAGTTCGTCAAAATATGTTTTATCCGGCTGGTATGAAAATCTTGACGAAGGCTTCCAGAAAAAATCTGCTTCCTTTACAGATTATCTCTGGAATAATATCGGAGGAAAGGCAGAAGCGGACTGGACATTGAGCAGGGGCTTTTATTTAGGAACAGGAGTTCATGCTTCATATTATAACCGTTACGGAACTCAGTGGAGCACAGCGGCAGAACCTTCTGATCCCTGGGAAAAGTCAGCGAAATTCTTTACTTTTATTCCTGAGTTCAATGCGGGCTGGAAAAATGATTCTTTTGACATATCATTTCTTGCAAAATATGCTACACAGCTCAACCTGAAGGATACAGGTTCTCTTGAAAAGGCAGAGGATTCTTCAAGCGCCGAAACCGGCCAGAAAGGTCATTTTGCCTTTAATTTTGAGTGGACGGATGAAAACGTTCAGATGTGGGCTAAGGCAGGAGTTACTTTCGGAACACAGACAGGTGATAACAGTGCACTTTTCCCGTTTGAACTTGGTACTTCCTTTACTATTCCGGTTTCCTTTTCTTCAAGATCTCTTTCAATGGGAATTGAGGGCGGCTTAAAATCAGAATGGTATCTTGCGTCTTATTTAGAGCAGAATAACCCGTATTCAGTTATGTACTGCATTCCTAATGAACAGTCTGACTGGTACGCAAAGGTAAATCTTTCAATGCCGATAAAGAACATCTTTAATCTTGATATAAACTCAGTATTCAGAAAAACTGCCTTTGGAAACGGAGTCTGGGCACCTGATTACACAGACTCTTCTGCCTTCCTTGCAAGCGGCTATTATCTTATAAGCGAATCTGACCGCACTGAGTTTAACACTGACGCAGAATTTACGGTCAATTTTTCAGCTGTCAAACTTACAGGCGGCTGGAAAGTATTCTGGATTGATGTGCCTTCCTGGGAAGACCGTCAGAGTTTTAAGGCAGCAGTTCTTGTCGAAGGAAAAGACGCAAAATGGAATGCAGGGGCTTCAGTCATTGAGTATCTGGGAGATGATGCAGATAAAGTTCCAGTTCTCGGCGTAAACGCTTCAGTAAAGGCGGCTTCTTCTATCCGCCTTGCTCTTGAGGCAGATGATATTATAAAATTAATCAGTCAGAAGACCAGAGAGTTCTGTCACAGTCAGTATAAAAAGAATTCAGGACATGTAACGGCTCTGGTAAAATTTCAGTTCTAACAGGTGGTAATAAAAATGTGGAACCTTCTTAAATCCGGCGGCATCCTTATTCTGCCGATTCTTGCCTGCGGTATTGCAGCAACTTACATTATTATTGAACGTCTTGTTTACTTTAAGACAGTAGCAAAAAATGATGCCCTGCTTAAAAAACAGCTTAACGAAGCCCTCCTGCGAAAAGATTACACTGCAGCAGAAGCGCTCTGCATTGCGGCTGAAACTCCTTTTGCACAGGTTGTACGCAAGGCACTTTCTGTCCGCACTCTTGAAGAATCATATTTAAAAGAAATTGTTGAAACAGAAATGGAAACAGTTATTCCCCAGTATGAACACAGCCTTACACTCTTAGGAACAATTGCAAATATTTCTACGCTTTTAGGACTTTTTGGTACTGTAACGGGCAATATCAAGGCTTTCGGTGTACTTGGAGCAGGAGCAAGCATGGGAAATCCTGCAGTTCTTGCAGGCGCCATTGCTGAAGCCCTTGTAACAACTGCTGCCGGACTTTTTGTTGCGATTCCTTCAATGATTTTTTCAAACTTTTTTGCACGCAAGGTAAATAAAGAAATCGTTGTTCTTGA
Source organism: Treponema sp. UBA3862 (assembly GCA_002392405.1). GTDB lineage: Bacteria > Spirochaetota > Spirochaetia > Treponematales > Treponemataceae > Treponema_D. The sequence goes on from DGGY01000036.1 coordinate 65,605, forward strand.
ATCTTCCGTAACGGAAGTTGTACTCAAACTTACAGGAAGATTACGCTGATGAGAATTAGAAGAAGGGTAAAAATCAATGCCGGTGCCGACCTGACACCGATGATTGACGTTGTATTTCAGCTGATTCTTTTCTTTCTTGTTTCCACAACTTTTGCAGTTCTTCCGGGAATAAGCGTAAACCTTCCGGAAAGTGAAACTGCGCAGTCAGAAGCGATTGCGGGAATTACGATTACTGCCAGCGCTTCAGGAAAGCTTTTTTTTAATGAAGATGCAGTAACAATGCAGACGCTTGATGTAAAACTCCAGAAGTTTGATACAGAGGGCAGAAAGCGTGAAGAATATCCTGTAACCCTTGAAGCTGATGAAAAAGTTACAAACGGAACTATCGTAAAGATTTTTGATGTGCTCCGTAAAAACGGTTTTGTTGCCGTTAATCTGAGGACGACGGACTAAATGACGAATCTTGAAAAAAGGCCTAACCGTCATGCTCTATTCGGCACAATCGGTATATGGCTTTTACTTTCATTTCTTTCAACTTTCTCTTCGCTTTTACCGCATAAAAAGGTTTATAAGACAGTAAAAATAAGCCTTGAAAGTCCTGCTACGCCAAAAATTGCGCCTCTTCAGGAAGCGGCTCCTCCTGAGTCAGAAAATACTGCGCAGCTTTCTTCCAGCCAGAGTTCTTCTTCTCAGGGAAAGACTGAGACAGCAAAAACTAAAACTTCTGAAAAACAGCCGCAGACAAAAAAAGCAGAGACAAAAACTGCTAAGACAGAGCCGGCAAAAAAGCAGAGTCAGACAAAACAGTCTTCTTCAAAACCTGCCCAGCAGACACTGCAGAAAAGTGTTGATGAATTGATGGCTGAACGGCAGAAGGCTAAAAATACTAAGAAAAAGGAACCTGACTGGAGCCTGTTAGATGATGCAGAGGAAGTTTCTTCGAGTGGTTCTTCCTCTTCTTCAACAAATACTTCAGCAGCAAAAACTGTAAATACCTTTGAAGGCACGGCAGGTTCTTCGTCTTCCTCTTCAGACCAGGGCGTTTCTGCAAGTTCAAATAAGAGTTCTTCAAAGGGAAGTGCTTCTGCGTCGACTGCCGGTGCGCTTGCGTCAATTGCTGCAACTTCTTACAGCACAACTGCCGGGAATGGAGTAAAATCTCAGTCAAATGTAAAAATTGCTTCAGCCCCTGACGGAAGAATCGCCCTTTACATGAATGACGGAAGTAAACGTACTCTTCTTGAGCCGTCAAAACCGGTTATTTTTCTTTCTGAGAATGCGGCTGCAACTATTGATGCAACAAAAGATCTGCGCGTTACTTTTATTGTAAAGAAAAACGGACATGTGGATATGAACAGTATCAGTATAACTCCAAGTGCCCTTATAACATATAAAGTACAGGCAGAAATTCAGGAACAGATTTCTACCTGGCGTTTTAATGCAGACAGCAGTGATGCAACCGCTACCTTCCCTTACAGAATTGAAAAAAGATAATTCTGCCGCTATAATAATATTATGTTAGACGGAATTTCCGTTATCGCTTTTGATATCGACGGCACACTTTATTCTTCTCACCGCTTTTATCTGAGGATAATTCCGTATTTTTTTAAAAATCTTTTTTTCTTCTTAAAGTACAATAAAGTCAGGAAAATTCTTCACAGGACAGCACCGCTTGCTGATTTTTATGAGTATCAGGCGCGTCTTCTGGCAGAAATAACGGGCAGTACACCTGAAAAAGAAAAAGAAAGAATCAAAAGAATTGTTTATGACGGTATGAAGCCGTATTTTGAAAAGATCAGGACCTTTGATTATGTTGAAGAAGCTTTCAGGCAGATTAAAAGTGCAGGTTACAGAATAGCCCTGCTTTCTGATTTTCCGCCTGAACAGAAAGGTTCTCTCTGGAATCTCACTCAGTACTGTGACCTTATTCTCGGAACTGAAAGCTGCGGTGCCTTAAAGCCTTCAAAGTATCCTTTTGGAATCCTGTGTTCAAAACTCGGCGTTAAGGCGGAAGAAATTCTTTATGTCGGAAATTCAGTAAGATACGATGTAGAAGGTTCAAAAAAGGCGGGAATGAAGAGCGCTTTTATCTTAACTTCCTGGCGTAAACTCTTTAATATTCCGCTGAAATCTGCTGATATATGCTTTTCAAACTATCGCCAGTTTCTGGATATTGTGTTAAAATAATTATATATAAAGTATTAAATTAGCGTGATTTTTCAGTTCCCGGGGGAGACGGAAAATCTGCTTTGAAAAAATAAAAAGTCTGTTTTTGGGTGGGTAAAAAATGACTGTTCTTTCCATTCTTATTTCTTCAGCCGTTGCTGTAGCCGTAGTCTTTGTTCTTCGTTCTATGGACAGAGAAAACAATTCAATGAACAAAGTAAAACATTATGCTGATACCCGTATCAATCAGCTTGATGAATATTTTAAAGGTCAGATTTCAAAACTGGACGGACTTTCTGCTGACCTTGATACGCACCAGACTTCTGCGGTTGCGGCCGTAAACAGAATTGAAAAGCAGATTGAGGAATTCAGGACCATCAGCCGAGGTTTTGAAAAACAGTTTGCCCAGGTTGATACAATTACAAAAAAAATCGATGAATACGGACAGGCTCTCGAAGAACTGATGGAAATGACAGAGCGTGTAGAAGAAAATCTTGCTGCAGTAAAAAAAGAGAGCATAATCGTTGATAAACTCAATGCAAAACTTGATGAAGAGAAAAAAGCAGTAGATTCACTTGAAAAGAAAATTCCTGTAATCATAAACGAATTCAGGACAAAGAATAATGACAGCCTTAAAACCCTCGGCGCAGAACTTTTGAATCAGTACAAGACCCGGGCAGAACAGGTTGAAACAAATGTAACAGCTGCTTCAAACCGTGCAGGAGAAGTTCTTGTAAAAGTTGATCAGGGAATCCGCCGTGCCTACGACGAGGCTGCAGCTAAGGCCCAGGAACTTGAAGATGCCGCATTCAAAAAACTCAGCGAGCAGGCCAAAATCCGTGCAGACAATTACATTAAGAGTGTAAATGACCATACAGCCCAGCTTCAGAAAGCACAGGACGCACGCTATAACGAAATCCAGAAATCAATGGAACAGAAAGCCTCTGCTTTTTCATCCGAATTAAACGAAAAGTCAGAAGCGCTCGAAAGTGAATTCCGTTCCAAAACAGGCGAACTTTCTGCTTCATTAGGTTCAAAGACTGAAAACTTTGCACAGGAACTTAATTCAAAAATCTCAGGACTTGAAGCATCCCTTCGCGAGCAGGTAACAGCCCTTGATGAGCAGATCCGCACTCAGGCTCAGTCTGCAAGGGAAACAGCAGAATCACTTAAAGCAGAAGTCAGCGGAAACGGCAGAAATCTTGAAGCAATCCGAGAATCACTTGAAAAAAAGACAGAAGAAATCCAGAACCGTTACGGCAGTCTTTTCCAGAAAGCAATTGCAGACGCAGATCAGAAAGAAGCAGATGCCTTCAGACATTTCCAGGAAATTGCAGACAGACACCTTACAACCTATAAATCAACTGTAGAAAATAAAATCAATACAATCGAAAGCGAAGTTAATAACAGGGTTGCTTCACTTAACAGTGAACTTACTGCTGCTATTGAACAGATTCAAAAATCAATGACTGACAGTCAGACTGGCGCAAGTGCAACAGCAGACAGCATAAGACAGTCTGCACAGGAAGCTCAGGCCCAGCTTGAAGCCTTCCAGAAAGAAGCAGATGAAAAAATCGCTGCAATCAACAAAATGCTCAGCGAGACAATGTCAAAGATTTCTGCTTCTTATGACTTAAAGCAGACTGAACTCCTTTCAAATGTAGACAGACAGCTTGAAGAATACAGAAACAACATGGAATACCGCTTCAATAAGCTTCAGACTACAGCAAGTGATATTGATACCCTTGAAAATAATCTCCGCAATGCTCTTGAACGCACTCAGAATGCTGTTATTACTGACTTTAACGCATTCTCTCAGAATCAGAAAGAACAGCAGGGACAGTTTGAGGCAGCAGTTAAACGCAATAACGAGGAAATTTCTGCCCAGATTGAAATTCTTGAAAAGAACCTTGATTCAATCAAGGCAACTGCAAGCGATAACGTAAGTGCAACTCTTGCAGACTTTGAACTTAAATTCGGTGCTGACCTTAAAAAACGCGGAGACGCAATTACAGAAGACCTCAACGGCTGGAAGAACGATATGGATTCACGCCTTTCTGTAATCACTTCTGACTATGAAGTAAACAGACGCGATCTTGAGAATCAGTATAATGAAAACCTTAAGCTGCAGCTGGCAGAACTGACAAAGCGCGGACAGTCGCAGTCAGAAATCGTACAGGCAGGAATCGATAAAAATATTCAGGAACTCCGTGCGAAAATCGAGACAGTTGAACAGTCAATCATGGATTTTACTGAACAGAGCAGACAGAGTCTTGCAGATGCTACAGACGGACAGAATTCATTTGTAAAGACTTCACTTGAAGAATACAACCAGCGTCTTGAAGAACAGCTTGCCCGTGCAGAAAAAGATACAGAAACACGTCTTGCCTCCCTCGATGAAAGTATCAAGGGACAGGCAGAAAGCAACCGCGCAAGCATTGACGGAATGCTTTCTGAATTCAATGTCTGGAGAAGCCAGCTTAAAAATCAGTTTGAACAGACAAAAACAATGTTCAATGAACAGATTGCCTCAGTTAAGGAAAATACAGAACACAATGTTCAGGACTTTCAGGCAGAACTTGAACAGAATATTGCAGACTTTAAGGCCGCCACAGAAATTGACAGACAGAATCTTGCACAGTCAGTTGCAGACCTTAAAAACGATGTTGAAGAAACAATTGCAGGCTACAGACAGCGTTCAGATTCAATCGTCGGTGAAATGCAGAAAAGCTATGAAGAAATGCTTAATGATACGCAGCGCCGTGTACGCGAACAGAATGCTGATTCTGAAAAAGCACTCCGTGACATCCGCGCACAGATTCAGCAGGTAAACGAAGAAAATTCAATCAAGCAGTCTGAACTTGTAATGAAGATGCAGAACGATGCCGCTGATTTACAGACCCGCATGAGCGAAATTGACCGTGAAGTAAAGGCATTCTCAACACAGATGCAGGTTTACCAGAAGGCAGACCAGCTCAAGAATCAGCTTGAAGTTGAACTTACAGAACTTACAAATCAGATTACAAGGGTTGAAACTTTCCAGGGAACAGTTGATGAGCTTTCTGACAAATTCCGTAAGATTCAGACAATGTATGATGAAGTTACGGGACTTCTTACTAAGTTCAATGCAGATAAGGGCAGAATCGACAATCTTGAAAGGGATTACAGCCAGCTCATTGAACTCAGCTCAACAATGGACAAAAAGATTACTGAACTTAATTCAACCAGCGACCAGCTTACAAACGTTCAGCTTGATGTACGTAAGTTCCAGGAAACACTTGGTGATATTTCTACCCGCTATGACAGGCTTGAAACCAAAGGAAAGCAGATTGATGCAATTTCAGGTGAAGTAGACAAGACTTTTGATACCCTTAAAGCACTTGAAACAAGACTTAATGAAGCCTCAGTCCGCGTTTCTAACCTGCCTAAGCAGATAAAAGATGTTCAGGAAAATATCGATAAGCTTGTAAGTAACCGCGGAACAATCAATGAAGCAGTAGAAAAGCTCGGCTCACTCGACGGCATTGTAAATGAAACTGAAGAAAAAATCCGTCAGATAAGCGAAAGCCGCGAAGGACTTTCCCGCGCAGAAGCAAGAATTCAGAAACTTGACAGCGACATAAAGCAGAGGTTTGATGTTCTTCTTGCACTTACAAAGAAAGATTTAAAGACAAATCCAGTTGAGCGCAGCAACGAAATTACACCTGCCGACCGCGAAATGATTATCCGTCTTAAACGGGAAGGCTGGGATGTTGAAGAGATTGCAAGCAGCACAAAGCGCAGTATTGGTGAAGTACAGCTGATTCTTGAAATGGGAAGTAATCTGTAACTGCAGTATCGAAAAGGGGCGGGGCTTAAAAAGCCTGTGTCATCGCCGTGACAGGCACGCAGGCTTCTGTACTTTCAGCACCCCCTATTTTTCAAGCAGACAGCTTGCCCATACTTCTACGGCGCGGCGCTGGCCTATGTCGCCAAGTTTTTCGCCAGTCTTTGCCTTAACAAAAATCTGTTCTTCTTTAACTCCTAAAACTTCTGCTATGCTTTTTATTACTTTCTGGCGGTGAGGAAGAAATTTAGGTTTTTCAAGAGCTATTACACAGTCAAGGTTTCCAAGCTTAAAGCCTTTTTCAGTGATTTTATCCCAGACTGTTTTCAGGAGAACTTTTGAATCAGCATCTTTCCATTTTGCTTCTTCAGGCGGGAAGAATGAGCCGATGTCTCCCATTCCTGCCGCTCCTAACAGTGCATCTGTAACGGCGTGAAGCAGAACGTCTCCGTCAGAGTGACCGTCTTCTCCAAGGTCGCTTTCAATTTCAATCCCTCCGAGCATGAGTTTTCTGCCTGAAACGAGGGCGTGCTTGTCATAGCCTAAACCTGTGCGTATCATTCTGCTGTCTCCTGTCCCTTTCTGGGGCTGAGCTTTCGTGTGATTATCTGTCTGTGGGTTTTGAGTTTTTATATCATCCGGCCAGGTGATTTTTTTGTTTGTGTTTTCTCCCTTTACAACTTTTACCGGCTTTTCTTCTGCAAATAAATCCCAGATTTCAGTATCGTCTGTGTATTCTTTGTCAGAAAGACGGGCTTTTTCGTGAGCTTTGAGCAGAGGCTGAAATTTAAAAACCTGGGGTGTCTGAACTGCTGCAAGACTCGAGCGGACAAGGTGCCGTGCGATAAATCCTTTGCCGTCAGTTTCTTTCTGGGTGTCTACCGGTTCAAGGGCTGGAACTGCAGCATTGTATTTTATGGCAGCATCAAAGCAGCTTTGGATTAGAGCAGATGAAACAAAAGGACGTGCCCCGTCGTGAATAAAAATAAGCGGGTCTTCGCCGTCTTTGAGGGTGTTTTTTATTTGTAAGAGCGCATTGAAAACGCTTTCCTGTCTTGATTTTCCGCCGGGAACAAAAATGAAATCTGTCCCGATTTTTTTGGCTTTTTCAAATGAATCACCTGCAAAGAGGGCTTTCTGGCAGAACTCTTCTGATTTTTTTAATTCTTCAGGTGAAGTTTTGAAAGGGTAGGTTACAGCAACCAGTGAAAACTTAAGTGTGTTTAAAAAAGCACCGGCGGCAGTTGAAAGAACGGTGCCGCCGTCTAAAGGTAAGTATTCTTTTTTGATGCCGCCCATGCGGCTTGAAGAACCGGCTGCCACAAGAAGCAGAACCGGTCCTTTTTTTATGTCAGAATCCTGATTAGTCTTCATCATCGTCTGAATCATCGCTGTCATCAGCGCTGTCAGCGTCATCAGAATCTTCATCATCGTCGTCATCAAGACCAGAAGATGAACCGCCTAATTCGTCTGAGAATTCATCATCGTCATCATCATCGTCATCAAGCTGAACTGCTTTCTTTTCGTGGATGGCGTTGAGAGGTTCAAGTTTTGCGTGGAGCATTGCTTCAACTTCTTTTGCACTGATTCCGATGGCAATTGATATTTCATCAGTCAGAAGTTTGCGTGCTGTGTCGTAAAGTTTTCTTTCCTGAATCGGAAGTTCCTTTACCTTTGAACGGTGGTAAAGGGTGCGGACAATGTTTGTGATGTCTTCGATGCTTCCCTGTTTGAGAAGGTTAAGGTTGTCCTGATAACGCTGTTTCCAGTCAGAAGTAACTGATTCAACAGGCTGACCTAAAAGTTCAAGTGACTTCTGTGCTTCTTCAGCAGAAACAATTTTACGGATTCCAAGGCGCTCTGCATTTGCAACCGGAACCATTACAATCATGTCTGAAACTTCAAGATAAATGCGGTAATACTGAACGGTTTCGTCCCCGTTCTTCCTGTCAAAAATCTCTTTAATTTCACCAACACCCTGTGAAGGGTAAACTACTTTTTCATTAAGTGAAAACTGTGTACTCATATTATATTATTATACCAGAAAATTAAGTTAAAATCAAATAAAGGGGCACCGCCGCATAAATGCGGCCGCTATGTCCGCCCTGCGCTGACGCTTATCGTCCTCGCTTCGCTGCGGTCGACTTCGGGGCTTCCAGCGCTGGTGGGGAGAAAAAATTAATTTCTGCTTTTTACGCTGCTCAGAAGGCTTGTTCCGCCGTAATACGAATCGCCGCAATCGTTCTGAAGCGAATTATTGAGGATTTTTGCTTTTTACTGTGCTCATAAGGCTTGTTCCGTCAGCAAAATGCACGATGGTGGTGTAGTAGTACAGGCCCTTTAAATCGATTCCGGCTTCTTCATCTGGTACAGGGAATGAGTAGTAATATGGTGTTGTTATATATTTATCAATATGGCATTCAATTTTAACTTCCGTCGTACCTTCCACCTCGGCATTTTGATTATTTTCCTGAACTCCAAGGACAGAAAAGTTTTCCCATTTATCAACATCATTTCCCCAGTTAACTCTGCTCCATAGGGTATGAACATAGAAAGGAACGTCTGAATAAATGTGAATGCCCCTTGAATTCTCTATTATATCAGCGATTTCTGCTTTCTGGATTCCTTTATTCCAGAAATACAGGGGTCTGCTGTCAGCAGCAAAAATCCTTAAGAATCCTCTGCTGTCTGCCGGAATGTTTTTGATACTGTCATTGATACTGATAGTTTTACCGTCACCTGCAGGTTCCTCCTGGGTAATCCAGTGGTTTCCTTTTATCCATTTATTTTCAGGTCCTATTATGTCCCAGCTTACCGGATAGTCTTCTTTAGACTGATTATCTTCTGCTGATATTATGGTGAATGTAAAATTGTCTCCCGAATTCGACAGAGAGTATGCTTCCCTGTTTTTTAACTGAGGTAATTCATAAGGCAGGATAAATTCTGTTTTGTTACCCGCCGTATCATAAATATCAAAGGCAATTGTATAAGGAATCCTGTGGATATTGTTATAGACATCAATGCAAAGCTTGGTAACATTATTGCCATTCTCAGTTCGTGAGATATAATATTTTTTAAACTCACTGACTATTTCCTGACCATCTAATTTACCATTATCAGTATAATAGGGCTTATTCAAAACTTTCAGAGATGACTTGTATTCATCAAGTCCGGAACCTATATCCTTCGTATCGAAGATAAGATAGCCGTGAGGGTAATGCATCATTGTTTTACAGGATGGTCTGATGTTATCTATATAGTTTGCGTTAAAATCCTGTAAATCGTAATAAGACGGCATGCCGGTGTCAGAAAAGGCCATAAGTTGAAGGTCAAGCTGATTATCAGCAAAATATTCAGTTTTAATTGTAAAGGAGAATTCACTGCCTTCAAAAAAGCCGCACGCTAAAGTTGGACCATGCTCTGTTATTACCGGATATTTAAGACAAAAGCTTTTATAGAGTGATATTTCCTCCGGATCAAGAGTTACCGTTACTATCTGCATGTTCTCTTCTCCGGCGGAAAATGAAACATTGGATTGGTTAAAGGTGATTAACGGCATTGAAGTTAGTTCTGACAGCAGTGGAACTGTCTGGACTTCCGTGAGTGCGCTGTAAATTCTATATTCTTCACTCGAAGATATTAATTCATTATTAGCCGTGCATGTGTAGTATTGTGCTTCGTTTGCCTGACTGAAGCCGTGGTCACCCGCGTTATACTGGTGAACACCTAGCGTTGCACTTCCATATATATCCGCTTTTTCAGTTCTTCTCCATAAAGAGTCTATTGTGCCATTTAAATAATCACGTTTGTATGAATACACGCAGTGTATTAATTGATTTATATGTTCGCTTTTGTTAATATCGCCGAGAAGTGCTGAAACGTATAAATATTTCTGGCTGCCATTAAAATAAGTGAATTTATGATCTGTAATTTTTGGAACGGCCGGAATATAAAAATACTTTAATGCGGTGTTTCCTGCGCTGTCTGTTTTTTTGAATTTGATGTATGCGGCCTTTTCAGGATTATTTATGTGGACTGTCAGGGTGTTTGAGGCTTTTTTTACTGCTTCCTGACTGTCTGTAAAGACAGGAATAAACTCCTGTAATTGAATTGATTCAAGGGACTCATAATCCTGAGAAGCTGCGTATTCCCATTTTAATTCATCCCACCTGTCTGATGCAAAATCAAGATATTTTTCAGGTCTGGCATAAAAATTGAGAGTCATGTCTATTGAGCCGTCTATATTTCTTTTTGACAATGCTTCAGTTACTTCCTGTGAATATAAGTTATTGTAAATATCTGAGTTAGACAGATAGTATTCGCTGCTGCACTTTGAATCTTTTATGACTGTTACACAGTTATAGTCATTTCCAATTGAAGTTATTATGTTTCCGCAGCTGTCGGTTAGTTTTACTGCAAGTTCTACAGGACCATCGGTTTTATGTATGTAATAATCAGAAATCATAATGTCATAGTTTAGTTTATCCCAGCCAGACTCTTTTTTAAAAGTATAATCAAAAGGGCAGTCATAGAAGGTATAATGCTTTTCGTCTCTGTCTGAATAATCGCTTTCACCGGATATTATTCTTTCGCCGATTTGCACGCTCTTTATAGGGCTTTCATCACTGACATTTAAGTATATAAAAACTGATTTTCCGGTATGGTTATTAAAATAATCCTCATTTATATTTTCAGCAGTACCCTTATATCTCCACTGATTTATAAAAAAACTGTTGTTTTGTAAGTATTCAGCTGTTGCTGCGGCCTGGATACTGTTCAGCTCCGGTTTTTCGTAGTCGTTTACTAAATTACATTCAGGAATAATTAGAAGCGAATCAGCTGGCTTGAGCAGTTTTGCTGTGGTTTGAATTGTAACGGTATTTTCATTTGCTGATATTATGGTTTTAAAAGAGAGTGCATCGTAACATTGTTTCCGGCTTGTTTTATCATAAACGTAGTATTTTACAAACTCATATTTGCTGTTCATTAAAAAGAAAATTGTAAACGTATCACCGACGAGCAGTTCTTTATTTCCTTCAGCAGATATTTCTCCGTATTCCGTTAATAAATCTGTTTCGTAACCTGGTAAGGACACTTCCACGTCATATTTCTGCATTGATGCGTAATCTATCTGCTCCTGGAGTTCTTTTTTGACTGCAGAACCTTCAAGAAAGTTTTCACAGGCGGTCAGTATCATACAGATGAATACTCCCCCCATGCAAAAATAACTAACCATTTTTTTTTGCAGAGATGACTTTTTCATTATCAAAATCTCCTGGAACTGTTAAAAAATAAACGAAGGGGACTGAACTTTTTAAGATAACTTTAATTATAACCTATATACGGGCAAAAAGCACGAAAAGTCTGGTTTGAGAAGCGGATAAGAGAAATTGTCTGCATTTTCTACGCCGGATGCGCAGCCCTTTAGTTGGCGGGGCGAAGACCCGGCAATGAGGGTTACCGAAGGCGGAGCAGCCGGATTACGTCCGTATAATGACAAAAAACTGTAATAAATGCGGAATCTGCTTGCGTTTTTCAATGATTTCTTTTATAGTGAGTGCTCATGCCGCAGAGGGCGGCGTTTATTTTTGCGAAGTACGGCCTTTTTTCAGTGCAGACCTGAGGCTGAGCTTTGCCTTAGGGATACATTATGAGTGATTTAATTATTGAAAATCCTGACGAAAAGGAAGAAATTTCGTTTGAGGATCTGGGGCTTGAAGGAGCAGTTCTTGAGGCCATTGAAAAAAAAGGCTTTAAGACTCCGAGCCCTATTCAGGTGCTTGCAATTCCCCGTCTTTTAAACGGCGACACTAACTTAATCGCAAAAGCCCGCACGGGAACAGGAAAAACCGCTGCTTTCGGACTTCCGATCGTACAGAACGTACACGAAGAAAGCGACCATGTACGCGCCCTTGTCTTAGAGCCTACCCGTGAACTTGCAATTCAGACCTGTACTGAACTTTCATCTTTTTCTACAGGAAATTATCCGCGTGTTTCTGTTTTATACGGTGGTGCAAACTATTCAACACAGATTAAGGAATTGAAGAGGGGAGCTGAAATTGTTGTTGGCACTCCAGGCCGCATTAAAGACCACCTTGAGCGCGGGACATTAAAGCTCGACAAAATCGATTATTTTATTCTTGATGAAGGTGATGAAATGCTCGATATGGGCTTTGTCGATGACATCAAGGAGATTTTTTCCAAGGCTAATCCTTCAAGCCGCATTCTTTTATTCAGCGCTACAATGCCTAAGCCTATTTTACAGATTGCCGAGGAGTTCCTGGGCGAATACGACATCTGTGAGGAAGAAGGCTTTGTTGAAGAGCCGCTTCTGATTGAACAGAAGTACTGGGTTGTAAGTGAACGCGATAAAATTGAAGCGCTTGTACGCCTGGTTGATATTTCGCCTGATTTTTACGGGCTTGTCTTTACAATGACAAAAAATGACGCCGACATGGTAAGCCGCCTTTTAGATGAGCGCGGTTATGAAGCAGCGGCACTTCACGGTGACATTCCCCAGGGGCAGCGCGAGAAGATTCTTGCACGGTTCCGCAGCCGTAAGACACGCATTTTAGTTGCGACTGATGTTGCGGCGCGCGGTATTGACATTACGGGGCTTTCTCATGTTGTAAATTATTCGCTTCCTTTTGATGCAGCTACTTATGTTCACAGAATCGGACGTACAGGGCGTGCGGGAACAAGCGGAATTGCAGTTACTTTTGTGCGCCCCGAAGAAAGACGCAAGCTGGACTTTTTGAGGGCGAGGGTTCGCAAAGCCGCAAAAGGTGAGATGAAGGAAGAACTTGTCCCTTCAATTGAAAAAGTTCTTGAAGTTAAGCGTGAGCGTATTCTTGATGATTTAAAGATAAGTCTCGGTTTAAAAGAAAAGATTTCTGAAGACGACAGGACAGAGCAGGCCGCTGGAAGAGCAGAAACTGTAACAGGGGCGCGCGATGAGTTTGATAATGAAGAAGTGGTTGCGCTTCCTGCAGATGCGCGGGGCAATGATATTGACTCTGGCGATGAAAGTGGTGCGGACGGAAAAATTGACTGTGGCGTTGAGAGTGGTGCGGACGGAAAAATTGACTCTGGCGATGAGAGTGGTGCTGGCGGAAAGAAGTTTGTTCCAGCCCTTAAAGAAGCCGGTGAACTTTATAAAAAAATGGCCGCTGAACTTTGCGAAGGACAGGATGCAGAGGCAGTTTTAGCCGCAGTCCTTCAGGAAAATTACGGTAAAACTCTTGATGAAAGCCACTATGGCAAAGTCCGCTTACAGAAAACCGGCGGAGGAAGTTCAAACCCGAACCAGAAGAGAATCTATGTTCAGCTTGGAAGGCGCGACGGCTTTAACGCAAAGGCAATTGCTGAATATTTTAGTGACCTGCTTCATATCCCCGGCCGCATGGTTGACAGGATAGACGTAAGTCAGAACTTCTCACTTTTAAGTCTGCCTTCTTCAAATGCAATCCGTGCACTTGAACTTTCAAAGAGCAGACCGAACCTTCCTCATATGCATTTGGATTCAAAGGAAGAAGATAATTTTACAGGCCGCAGGGGCGGCAGAGGCAGGGGAGGCCGCGGCGGCAGAGATGAAGGCCGCAGTTTTGGTGGAGACCGCTATGCCGTTGCCCGCGGGGAAAGAAGAGGTCGTGGTGAAGGCAGAGGACGCCGTGGAAACGACGGATTTAAAAATGAGCACGGCCGCACAAAGGTACACACTTCCACCCAGAGAAACGGAGCTAGTGCCTACAAAAAGACAAAAAAGGCTGAAGAGTTTTAGGAAGATAAAATCTTAAGAATAAACAGCCGGTAGAACAGCTGGTTTGACAGCCGCTTATGACGGGAGTAATTCCCGGCAGGGCGGCGTTTTTATTCTTAAAAATGACTGAAATAATCGGTTGCTTGTGTTACTATTATTATAATGTAACTATAGGAGTTTATGCATGAAAAGCTTAGTTAAAAGATTTCTCCAGACTTTGATGGGGGGGGTAGTTGTTTGTATAGTGTTTACAGACTGTGAACATTTTTTAGACGGTTCTGAAGTCAAGAAAACACTTGAAGATCAGGTTAAGATTGCAGGTATCCCTGAAAGTTCTGTTTATGTAAGTGCACTTAACAGTAAATACGGAGTCTTAGTTCAGGAAGGTGAGAACATAATAAAAGAGGGGGTTCCTTTTCATTTGAATTTTTCCACCAGTTCAGATTATGCTCTGGAAAGGTGGACTGCCTGTGACCGGAATCATCAGTATGATGAAGAAGGTAAGCTTATTGAACTTGGGGAAGACTACGTAGTTTTTTCTGATCAGACTTCTGAAGAAGGTGCTGAATCTGTAAACGTAACAGTTAAAAAAAATACAGGAAATATTCTGATTCTTCCTGTCTGTATTGAGCGTCCCTGTGTTCTTCCGTTTATTAATGAAGAAAATGAAGTTTACTGGCTTAACCGTATTGCCTTACAGTTTAATGAAAAAGTAAATCTTGAAACTAAGGCATATAATTTTTATATGGGTACTACAACATGGCCTATTGTCAATGCGAATATTTTGACGGATTATTCTCAGATAGAAATTAAAATAAAAAAACATAAAGGTGATAATTCTTATATAGACGGAAACAAGTGTTTTAACGCAGAAATTTCCGGTAATAATCTGTATCTGCGCCTTTTGACAGCATACCGGAATAATGCAATGCTGGAAGCATGTATTCTTCGGACATCATCTGGGGATGAAGAAATTGAAGTTCCGGATACTTTTTATGGTAATCTGTGTACAGGTATAGATATAAGGTATGTTGAAATTATAATTCACAGAGGCATAAAAGGAGCTGATTCAGGCACAGAATCCTTAAAAGATTTTGTCTGTGGTTTTTATATTTCAGGCAAAAGAGACACGACCGCTCCTTTTGTAAAAGATGTGCGCTTTTATATGCCTGAGCAGGATTATATTCTTTACGGCGGGATATTTAATGGTTCTCTGGTGCATCATAAGCGTTTATTCAATAAAGAAGAAGTATTTCTTAATACCTGCTCTTTTATATCATATGCCTATTCCAGCTATGACTATATTGATAATGCTGCAGATTATGTTGCAGGTAACGACTGCAGGGAAGGTTTCTGTAATTCTTTTCCCTATAATGCAGAGTATTTTCCTGCAAGAATAAAGGATAAGTTTGTTTTTTACTGTAGGGCCGAAGACGTTCAGACAGACGAAAATGATCTGATTCATGCTGATGAGAGCGCTGTAATTCGTCTTTCCTATTATCTTTACAGGGTAACGGATAAGGACGGTAATATTAATACTTCTGCAATAGGAACTGATTATTATGGAAATACTGTTATAAACGGCTGGGTTCCTGTATATAAGCCGTTTGCATCAGTAGGAGAAACTTCAGTAACTTATACATCGGGTAAATATTATGATAACTTCTGGGAAAAAAATCCTGCAGAAGATCAGGTTAAACAGTATCTTAACGAAAATGGTGGAGTTGCAATTAACCTTGATCTCGGTTACAGAAACCTTGAAGACGGACTGTATGTACTTGAAGCATATCCTGAAGATTATGCCGGTAATTATGGTGCCAGTGGTGTATATGATGAGTATTATAAAAGCGGATATTATGAAGCTGATAAAAATTTAAAATGGCTTCAGCATAATGTTCAGTTTTATTTTGTAAAAGATACTGTGCCTCCTGCAGCAACTGCTTCTGATTTTAAAAAGCCTCAGAATTACTGGTATTCACCTGCTACGATAGGTACTCTTGCACTCCCTATGGATACTTCATATTTTAGGTCTACTGACCGTAAAATTGTTGATGCAGGTACTACAGCGTATAATTCACTTTTTACATGGCGTATATGTTCTCTTTCAGCATTCTCTGATACTCCCGACGGACATGAAGAAAAAGGCTGGTTAGAGACTTACGGCAGCGATTATGTTTTTGAAGAAGTATATGAAGGAGAAAACTGGATTCCGGAAAATTTTGCAGAAGGATCACATTCAATTTATGTCTATGTTAAGGATGATGTAAATAATGTCGGCAGTCAGATAGAAATTGCAGACGCGTTCGGTTATGATTCAACTGCGCCTCTGGCAGTGTCTTTTAATGAATCAGATTATGGAGCGAACAGGGAATTTATTTTCCGTCTTACAGAAAAACTTTCAGGACTTAAGACAATTAAAGTTGTAACTGAAAATTCACAGAATATTGCAGCTACGATAAGCACGATATATTCAGGTTCTGATGAAAATGTAGATAACAAGCGAAATATTACATCATCTGGTAATACTGTTATTTTGGATAGTGCAGTTACTGATGATTATATTTCATTGTTAATTAATAATGTAAATCTTGAGGTGGATAACACAATTAAAATCATATTTATTGATGCTGCCGGTAACGAGAGCGGAGAGTATGTTTATAAGCATACTGTAAATTAATTACATCCTTACAGGAACACCAAGTGCGTTTAAGTCGCGCTTGATTCCGTCAACGGTGTAGCCCATTGAGTGAACCATACTTGCAATAAGGGCTGCATCGGCTTTTCCCCGGGTTAAAACGTCTGCGAGGTGCTGCGGGGTTCCTCCGCCTCCGGAAGCGATTACAGGAACGCTTACATTTTCTGCAATCATTCTTGTAATGTTAAGTTCGTAGCCGTTTCTAACTCCGTCTGTATCAATTGAGTTTAAGACGATTTCGCCTGCACCTAAGTGTACGGCTTTTTTTGCCCATTCGACTGCGTCGAGGTCTGTTTTTACGCGTCCTCCGTTGATGTATACACGGTAGCCTGAAGGCATTTCGCTGTCTTTTGCTGCATCCATTCCAAGCACGATGCACTGGTTTCCGAAAATGCGTGCCCCTTCACTGATGAGCTCAGGATTTTTTACTGCCTGTGAATTGAGGCTGATTTTTTCAGCGCCCGCAAGAATTGTTGAGCGGATGTCTTCAATTGAACCGATTCCACCGCCAACGCAGAAAGGAATGAAAACCTGTTCTGCCACGCGTGAAATCAAATCCAGAATTGGTCCTCTTCCGCGTGCGCTTGCCATTATGTCGTAGAAAACAAGTTCGTCAACGCCCTGTTCGTAGTATTTTTTTGCCATTTCAACAGGGTCGCCTATATCGATGTTATTCTGAAATTTTACGCCTTTTGTAGTGCGTCCGTCCTTTACATCCAGACACACGATAATTCTTTTTTTTAACATAAAATATGTCCTTATAAATTCCTCACAGAGCTTGAGAGAACACAGAGAGCTTTTTTGTAATTCAAGTTTTCCTCTGTGAACTCTGTGCCCTCTGTGAGAAATTTACTTTATATAATTCTCCAGTATTTTAAGTCCGGCCCTTCCGCTTTTTTCAGGATGGAACTGGAAGGCTGTTATGCTTCCCTGTGATACACAGGCAGGCACCTTGCAGCCGTAATCTGCGTATGCTTTTACGATTGTTTCATCTTCAGGCTGAATAAGATATGAGTGGACAAAATAAAAGTCTGATTTTGAATCAACGCCGTCAAAGAGGGGAGAGGAGCCGTTTACATATTCAAGGTTATTCCAGCCCATGTGAGGAACCTTGAGGGCTTTTCCGGATAAGCCGGACAATGACTGTTCTTTATCTGTCATTTCCCCACCTGATGCGGGAATCTCTTTCCACACGTTTTCAAAATGGCGGATAGAACCTTTTAAAAGTCCCAGACAGTCCACGCCGCCTTCTTCTGAATATTCAAAAATAATCTGGCTTCCAAGACAGATTCCAAGAAGCGGTTTTCCAGCCTTAGCCCAGTCGCGCAGAAAAGAATCAAAGCCTGTGAGTTTAAGCTGCTCCATAGCGTATTTTGCTTCGCCTACGCCCGGAAAAATCAGTTTGTCGCACTTTTCAAGTGCCGCAGGATTTTTTGAAAGAATATAGTCTGCCTTAAGAAAAGACAGGGAACGCTCAACGCTTTTTATGTTCCCTGCATTGTAATCAACGATGCCTGTCATGGAACAAAATGTAGCATAAATGCACAGAAGTCTCAATCCTGCTGTATTTCCCCCTTCCATCCCCGGATACAGCAAATTTCTTTATTTTTCCATAAGTTTTACCGATAATCTTTATATGACAGACTTAATACCTGTAATCAAAGCCGTTTTGATGAACAAAAAAGTAATCTTTTCTGCAATTGCGTGTTTTTTACTGATGGATTTTGCATCCTATATCTGCCGCTACCGCAAAAAGCCTGTTCAGAAAAGGGTTAAGAAAGCTGCTGCCGCACCTGCTCCAGCTGCACAAGAAAGTGCCGGAACTGAAGGCGAAGAAGATGCAGGTGATGAATAGTTTTAAGGCTTAAATGCCTCTTTTTATTCTTTTTTTTGATTATATCCAGGTGGTTTTCCCAGAGACCGCCTGTTTTTTTTATCCTTTTTTCATCAAAAAGCTGTTTTAAGATTTCCTGAACATCCCTTGCTTCCCAGACATTCTGGCTGTAAAACTCTGCGTCTTTTTCGTTAAATTTCTGTGTAAGTGCCTGTACCGCTTCTTCCCTTTTTAAGAGTCGCCTGTATCTTTTTATGAATTTAAAAGCGAATTCTGCGTCTCCCGCGTTGTAATTAACTGTCCTGCCTTCTTTTCTTGCATCACAGATATCACAGCCTGAACAGACAGCACTTTCTCCGCTTAAATAATTCAAGAGAAAGTCTCTGCGGCAGTTTTTTGTATTTGCAAAATCTCCCATGACTTTTTCGCGGCTTAAAGGCGGAGCGCAAAGCCATTTTCTCTGGTCCTGATGGCTCCAGATTAAAATTGATTTTACGCTGTCGCCTTTTCTTCCCGCGCGTCCCGCTTCCTGAATAAAGTTTTCAATGTGTTCCGGACTATCAAGGTGAATTACTGTAAAAATGTTGCCTTTGTCCATACCCATTCCATAAGCACAAGTTGCAGTAAGTATTCCGTCATCCGAAGCAAAAAACCACTTTTCAACAGACAGCTTTTCTTCATTCGTCATTCCGGCATGATAGAACTTCGCAATCTGAAAACCAAAACAGGCATTAATGAGACGAGCCGTTTCTTCAGTCCGCCTTCGGCTTGAGCAGAAAACTATAAGTGGTTTTTTGCTTTCTACGCAGGCATGAAGAACAGCCTTCTTTTTTGCATACGCGTACCGGACTTCATAATGTATATTTGCACGGTCACTTGCCCCCTGAACCAGGTGATAATCATTATTGAACAGAACTTCGCCGATCCTTGAAAGTACAGGAGGGCTTGCAGTCGCAGTAAAAGCCGTTACAACTTTTACTCCAAGTTCACTGATTATTCCGCCTAAAGTCAGATACACAGGTCTGAAAGAATCTCCCCATTCACTGACACAGTGGGATTCATCAATGGCAATGTGAGCAATCTTACATTTCTTTAACTCCGCAATCAGTTCCTTATTCTGCAAAACTTCAGGATTCGCAATTATCACACGGCTTTTGCCGTCCTTTACGCTGCGTATATTTTCCTTCCGTTCATCTTCTGTCTGTCCGCCTTTAAAAACAACACAGCCCAGGCCGCCTTCATCCATTCTTCTTTTCTGATCAGCCATTAAAGCCAGAAGCGGATAAATAACCAGTGTCGCTCCATTTAAAAGCAGCGCCGGTGTCAGAAAACACAGAGATTTTCCGGCCCCCGTCGGCAAAAGAACAATCTGCCTTCCCCTGCACACTTCATCATTCTGCTCACTTTCTTCTATTCCGTCAGTGCTGCCATTTTCCTGCCAGCGTTTTGCCGCATCCAGGATATTATTAATCACAAGATGCTGCCATGGAAAAAGATACTTTATGCCGAATGCCTTTTGTGCCGCAAGAGATGCTTCATCTTCATAGAGAACTTCATCACAGTCAAAGCTTTGAAAAGGATAATCTTCCCCCTCAACAAATGAATCACTCATACACGTCTGTATATAATATTGACGTCAGAATTCAAAAACAGACAAAAAAAGGAGAAAAAAAATTAAAAAAAGTTAAAGAGAATAAAAATTTAGCCCGGAATTGAGCAGCTTTTTTGTTTACTTGTCCAGAATCGTTATTTCTACGCGTCTGTTTTTCGATTTTCCGCGCTCTGTCAGATTTGAAGCAACCGGAACTTTTGAACCGAATCCCTGCGTAAATACGTGCTTTTCTTTTCTTATTCCAAGGTTAATCAGGAAGTCTGCTACACTTGCGGCGCGCTGTTCACTTAAAGTCTGACAGCTTTCTTCTGTTCCTACACGTGCTGTGTGTCCTGTAATCAGAAGGTCGTTGTCCGGATACTGTGAAAGAATCTGACCGATTTTCTGGATTTTTTCTTTTTCTGACTGCATTAAAACGGCGCTGTCAGCTTTAAACTGAATGTTTTCAAGACTTATCATGAGTCCTTTTTCAGTTTTTTGTACTGAAATATCTTCAAGTCCCAGGTCTTCGATTTTTTCCATTACAGTCTGAATATTTTCTTCTGTTGCAGTTCTTTTAAATTCCGTTATTTCAACTTTTGTTGTTCCTGAGAACTGGTACTGGTTTCCAAGAAGAGTCTCCATTACGATTCTGAAATCCTCTTCATAATGATCAATCTGTCCTTTTTCGTTGTCCCACCAGATTGTGCGGTTTGAGTACCCCATTGTAGTAACAGGATAATCAGATTTCGGGTCTTTGATTTCAGGAGTATTGTAGTAAAGTGAATATTTTGCAGTGATTACCTGGAATGTTTTTTTTGTTTTTGAACTGTCGCTTGTAAGGCCTTCTTCATCCCGGACATATTCATATTTGGCAGTAAAAGGAACACGGAAAGGCTCATTTACATTTAGGTCACGCCGTAAATCTTCAGCTTCCCATCCTTCTGCAGTCCATTCATCTCCCGGCTTTAAGGGTCTGTCCGGGAAAACAGGAAGGTCACGGATTACAGGCATAAAATATTTTGAATCAATTTCAAAGTGACCGTCTTTTGCCCTCCAGAAATCACTTTCAAAATTCTCTCCCCATTTGTAAACACCGCTGGCCACTCCACCTGCGGGAGTTGACTGTTCGCTTGTCATGAATGAAGCCTTTATGTGACCTCGTCCGTTTTCATCAACTCTATCAACGCACTCTGTTACACGGCTTACAATCTGTGCATGATGATTCATTCTTCCGTTGACTTTTACATCTTCGCTTACTGTAGATATCAGGCTGAAATTATCGTCAGCCTTGTATTTGAATTCGAGTTTTATTCCTTCGGTACTGCTTTTTTCCTGAGCATAGAGGAGGGGAACAGCCGCAAAAATAAGGGCAAGAGCGGCCCGTGTGATTTTTTTCATAATGAACTTCCTTAAAATACTGGTGCCTGAACTGTTTGTTCTGCGCCTTTTTACTTCCTTGTAATATTTTTTAGGTTTATACTAAAACAATGAATACTCTGCTTAAATGGTTACAGAATAATTCCGCTTATACCTTGATTTTCGGAATAATTTTACTTTTTCTTATTGTTTTTGCCGCTTTTAAGGCAGGTCAGGCTGTTACAAGGCTTTCCATGTCCTCAGTAATAAAAAAAGCCAGGGAAGATGCGCTGAACCGTTCCAAAGCAGTTTTAGGCGGTCTTGCTGCCGAACAGGTGGCTCCTTTCCTGCCTGAATTTCCGTGCAGCCCTGCTGACTGCCGTTTTGTAGGTAAACCTGTAGATTTTATTGCTTTTCCAGGAAGTTCAGCGGGGGAAGAAATAAAAGAAGTTCTCCTGATTGAAGTAAAAACGGGTGAAAGCCAGCTTTCAAAACGCGAAAAAGAAATCCGTGACTGTATAGAAAAGGGCCGTGTGAGATACTGCCTTTACCGTATATAATTTCAGGTACAGGCAGGGAAAAGCCCTGAATCTTTTTTACCCGTCGTTTTCGATTGTAAGAAGTGCCGTAGTGTCGCCGCTTAAAAGCTTGTCACATCTTTCTTTGTTCATCGGCTTTCCTTTTAAGAAGCCCTGGACTGTTTTACAGTTAATCTGCTTTAAGACTGAGAACTGCTCTGGTCTTTCTACGCCTTCTGCAATCGTATCCAGACCCATTTTTGAAACCATGCTTACGATTGAGTCTGTAATGTTTGCTTCTACACCTGTTTTTGAAGTGATGTTTGCAATGAATGATTTATCAATTTTGAGGGTAGTAATTGGAAGAATGTGCAGGTAATTGAGAGAAGAATAGCCTGTTCCAAAATCGTCAAGTGAAATTCCGATTCCCATGGCGCGTATCTGCTGAAGAAGTTTTACAGTTTCTTCCTTGTTGTCAATCAGTACGCCTTCAGTGATTTCTATTTCAAGATTAGCAGTATTTATATGGTGCTTTTTGATTTTCTGTTTAAGTACATAAAAAAAGTCTGGTTTTTTAAGCTGAACAGGACTTACATTTACGCTTAAAATTGCGTCAAAGCCGTAATTTGTACACCAGTCTTCAAGAGTTGTAAGAGCGGTCTCTAAAACCCATTCTCCAAGCGGAAGAATAAGCCTTGTTTCCTCTGCAACAGAAACAAACTGTTCAGGACTTATCCAGCCTAAAGTTTCATCATACCATCTTAAAAGTGCTTCAAAACCGCGCAGGCGGCCGCTTGCTACATCAAACTGCGGCTGGTAGTAAAGTTTGAACTGATTGGTTTCAAGGGCATCTGTAATTTTATTCTGTAAGGTTACGCGGCGTAAGAATTTATCCTGCATTACAGTCTGGAAGTAGCTGATATTGTTGCGTCCTTTTTTCTTTACGTCGTACATTGCCATGTCGGCAAATTTTAAAAGTTCTTCAAGATTCTGTGTGTCATCAGGGAAAACAGAAATTCCTGCAGAAAACTCAATTCCCCGGGTGTTAAAACTTTCAAGAAGTGCATCTGCAATATTTAAGAGTGTGTCGCGTGAGGTTATCTGTTCACATAAAACTATAAATTCATCCCCTGAAAAACGGTAGGCATGGATTGTCTCGCGGCTGAAACTTTTTAAAATTATAGCGGCATTGCAGATTACCTCGTCTCCGGCTGCATGTCCCTGGCTGTCATTTATAAATTTCATGTTGTCCAGGTCGATTAAGATGATGCCGAACTTCATTCCGTCAATCTGATTTTCTTTTTTGCAGCGCTGTAAATCTGCGTTAAACTGCTGCTTGTTGCTTATGCCTGTAAGTGCGTCGTGGTATGCGATATAGCCGAGTTCTTCATTAAGTGATTCAATGTTTTCAAGTTTTGAGCGCAGGTTTTCTTTAGAGAATGAAAGTTCATCTGTAAGGGCTGCAAGACGAAGATTCTGCCGTCGAAGCTGCTGCTCATGCTCCTTATCCTGGCTGATGTCAATTAAGAAAAATGAAACGAGGTTATCTGAAATCTTGTCGAGTGTAGTCTTATACCAGCAGGAAAAATTCGGTGAATAGAAAGTATTAATCTGGGTTTCGCCTGTTTCCATGAGCTTAGTAACAGAATCTACCCACGGCATGCCTGTGCCCAGACTCTCTTTAACCTGAGAGTAGAACATCCCTTCCTGAACGAAATTTCCGAATATTTTATTGAAAAACTGATTGAGGTAGAGAATTTCAAAATCTACAACCTTGTCCCCGTCATTTATTGGTTTTCCGATTACGACAGGAATTGAAGCATTATCAAGTGTGATTTTATATTCAGCTGGTTCTAACATTTAAGCGTTGCTTACCTTAATAAGATTTTTTCTCTAACTCTCACGGTCATCTCTTAAAATTTTATTTTTAAGAAAATTACATTTATAGGAATCTCTAGAGATGCCCTTATTATTTATCGGCCTGACAGGCTGTTTTGAACAGATGTAAAAAGATAAAAAAAACGGGCTGTCCTTTGAATAATAAGAACAGCCCGTTAAAGCAGTCTGCTTAAGACTATTCTGTGTAGCGGATATCCTGCCAGATTGTGTTGTACTTGTCCAGGTTTTCGCCTACATCAAGCTTAAGAACACATTTGTTCATCTGTTCTGCATCGTACATCGGTTTAGCCTGTGTGAACTGAGCAGCTTCTGGAACTACAAAGCAAGGGAAGTTGAATGCATCAAGGAATTTTGCATAAACTTCAGGTCTGTGGATGTAGTTGATGAATTCATTTGCAAGTTCTGCGTGTTTTGCATCTTTAAGGATACACATGCTGTCGAGGTATGAAGGACCGCCTTCAGCAGGAATAAAGAAGTCGATTGTTTCGTCCCATTTGTCTTCCGGAACTTCACCGTAAACTACTTCAGCATAGCCCTGACAGAGCCAGAAATCACCTGCGGCAAATGATTTTCCGAAACCTTCTGCATCGAATTTAACGAGATTTGGTTTCCAGTTATTAACGATAAGTTCTTTTGCCTTTGCAAGTTCTTCTTCGTTTGTTGTGTTTAAGTCATAGCCGAGAACTGTGAGAGCGTCTCCTACAACTTCCCTCATGTCGTCCATCATTGAAGCATGACCTGCAAACTGTTTGTCAGCAAAGATATTCCATGTTTTTTCATATGAACCGGCCGGAACTTTTGTCTTGTTTACGATAACGCCTGCAGCACCAAGATAGTAAGGTGAAGCATATTCAAAGTTCGGATCGTAAGTTGCCATCTGTGAAAGGAGAGGATTGAGTTTTTCGTTGTTTGTCTGTTTAGCAGGGTCAAGTTTCTGGAGCATTCCCTGTGCAATCATGATTGAAGCATAGTCCTGTGAAGGAACTACAATGTCATAACCCTTGGCACCAGCCTTAAGTTTTGCATACATTTCTTCGTTAGATGCATAACTGTCAACCTTTACTTTGCAGTTGAACTCTTTTTCAAAGTCACGGAGAACTTCATCCGGAGTGTAATAAGTCCAGTTGTAAAGGTAAAGAGTGTTTCCGTCATCTCCACATGAAGAGAAGAGACCCAGAGCAGCAATTACACCAAAGGCTGCTGTTACAATTTTAGAGGCGATTTTCATACGCTTAACTCCAAAACCCGGAAAAATTAATTCCCGGGAAAAATAATTATTAATCCACTCACACGGAGTGTTTTTGACTGTTAATGGGCTGCGGCAAAGCCTTTTAAGCCCTTTCTTAAAGTGAAGGCTAAAAGCGCAATTGCAGCAATAAGAACAAACGAAAGTGAATTGATTACAGGACTTACCCCGAATCTTATCATTGAATAAACGTAAAGCGGGAGAGTAGTGCTTCCCGGTCCGCTTACAAGGAAGGTGATTACATAGTCTTCAAGAGACATTGTAATGCTCATTGCAAAACCTGAAGCAATTCCCGGCATGATTGCAGGAATGATTACTTTTGTTAAAGTCTGCCATTCATTTGCACCAAGGTCGTGACTTGCTTCAATAATTGAAGTATCAAAGTTATCGACTCGCGCCGTTACCATCAGAAAAACAAAAGGCAGACAGAAAGTTGTGTGTGCAATAAAAATTGTAAAAAGTCCCAGACTGAACTTAATTGCACTGAAGAAGATGAGAAGTGAAAGTCCCATGATTACTTCAGGGAGTACCATTGGAAGAAAACTGATTGTCTGGATGTAGCCTTTTCCTGTGAATTTATACCAGCTTACACCGATTGCAGCCAGAGAACCCAAAACAGTAGAAACGACTGCAGAAGAAAGGGCCACAATAAAGCTGTTCAAAAGTGAATTCCACAGGGGCTTTGAATCGAAAATAAGTTTCTGATACCAGACGAAGGACAGTCCTGTAAAGCTGGTGTCTTTTGATGCATTAAATGAATAAAAAATGATAACTAAAAGCGGCAGAAATAAAAACAGAAGGCAGACTGCAAGAACTGTTTTAGAAAAACTTAACTGGGGTGCACGGTTTTTCCAGCCGCGCTTCGCATGACGGTAGTTTTCGCTCGGCTTTCTGGAAAAAGGTTTTACAAGGTTAAAAGGATTAAGTTTCATTACTTAGTTCCTCCTGTACCGGTGGTATCTTCTTTTGAAGAAACCTTCTTGAGTTCAGCTTCTTTTCTGCTTGAATACATCATCCATAAAATGCCTGCCATTGAAAGCAGAGTGAGAACCATTGAGAATGTTGATGCCAGCGGCCAGTTGCGTGCTTTCTGAACCTGGTCAACAACGACGTTTCCAATCATGTAACTGTCTTTTCCGCCGACAATATTCGGTACTGTGTATGAACCGAAAATCGGAATAAAGGTAAAGATAAGGGCAGAAATGATTCCGCTTTTAATTCCAGGCAGAAGAATTTTTGTCATTGACTGGGGTTTTGTTGCTCCTAAATCGCGTGCTGCTTCAAGAAGCGAAAAGTCAAAGCGGTCAACGGCTGTAAATACCGGAAGAATTGCATAGGGAAGGTACATATAGATGCTTAAAGTGATTACAGCACCCTTTGTGTACATGAATTTTACCGGTTCAAATACGGCTTCCGGGTGACCTGTAATTTTATGGGCAAAGTCAAAAAGACCTTTTAAAATCATGTTGAGGATTCCGTTGTCACCTAAGATTGTAATCCAGGCAAAAATACGGATAAGTGAGTTTGTAAGAAAAGGAATGATTACAAGAATCAGGAGAATTGTCTGGTGGCGGCTTCTTGCCATTGCGTAGCCGCAGGGAAGTGCAATTAAGATTGTAATCAGGGTAGAAACGCCGGTTATAAACAGAGTCCGCAGAAAGATGATTCCGTAAGCAGGTGTGAGCATCTGCTGCCAGGCTTTTAAACTGAATTCTGCAACAACTGAGCCGTAAACGTCGCGCTTCATGAAAGAGTAGGCAACAATAATCAAAAGAGGAACAACAAAGAATAAACTGAACCACAGTCCCATGGGCCAGGCATAAAGGGGACCCGGGTTTTGTTTTCTGAATTTTCTGTCTCTGACCGCCTTAGCAAATTTAAGCGAAAGGCTTTCTTTTATTTCTTTCATTCCGGACCTACTTTTCAATATCTTCTACAATATAACCGTCTTCTGCAGACCAGGAAATATATACTGTGTCTTTCCATTGAATTTCAGGACCGTCGTCCAGGTAGTTTGTATGCTGTTTGAAAACCTTTACGATAGTGCCTGTTTTTTCAAGTTTTACATAGAATTTTGACTGGAAGCCCGTGTAAACAGGTTCTTCTACGATTCCCTTGAAAACGTTTATGTCTTTGCGCCCGTGAACGTCAGGTTCTTCGAGAGTGATGCGGATTTTTTCAGGACGGATTGTAAAGGCAACTTTCTGTCCTTCGTCAGTGTGCTCATAGTCTGTTACGAGAATATTTTTATCTTCTTCTTTTGTAGCCTGAGTGTCGCCTTTAAGCTGTGCCTGAAGACCGAGGGCAGGAGTGTTGAGTGTTACCATGTACTCTTCTCCTGATTTAGCCTTGTAGCCTTCGCATTTTACTACAGTTGATTCAAAAAGGTTTGTTTCGCCGATGAACTGCGCTACAAACTGTGTAGCAGGATTTTCGTAGATTTCAAAAGGTGTGCCGATCTGAAGGACATTTCCTTTATTCATTACTGCAATGCGGTCAGAAACAGCAAGCGCTTCACTCTGGTCGTGTGTTACAAAGATGAAGGTGATTCCGATTTTGTCATGCAGGTGATCAAGTTCAACAAGAAGACTTGAGCGGAGCTTTGCATCCAGGGCAGAAAGAGGTTCATCAAGGAGAAGAACTTTAGGCTCATTGATAAGGGCACGTGCAATGGCAACGCGCTGTCTCTGTCCGCCTGAGAGCTGGTTCGGCTTTTTGTACATGTGTTCTTCAAGCTGAACAAGTGAAAGGTATTTTCTTACTTTTTCTTCAACAACAGCATTATCTTCTTTTTTGAGTCTTAAAGAGAAAGCAACATTCTCAAATACCGTCATGTGCGGGAAAAGTGCGTAAGACTGAAATACAGTGTTTGACTGGCGTTTGTTCGGAGGAAGGCCTACTACGTTAGTGTCATCAAAAAGAACGGCACCTTCATCCGGGTTTTCAAAGCCGGCTAAAATTCTCAAAAGTGTTGTTTTACCGCATCCTGAAGGCCCGAGCAGAGTAAAAAATTCTCCCTGCTTAATGGTAAAATCAATGTCATTCAGTGCAACAAAATCGCCAAACTGTTTGGACACATGGTCAATTTTAACCTGACTTCCGTTCAATGTGAGTACCTCGTAATTGTTATAACCCGACTTCAGGGGGTTTTGATGAAAAACAGAACATCTGTAAAAGTTAAAATATGACTAATATTATAAATTGTCTATAAGTTTTTTAAATTTTTTAGAAAAATTATATTTAGAAAAAAAATAGTCTGTTGTCTTCAGTGATTATCTGAAAACAGCGCAGAATTATCAGTGCCTTAGATGAAATATTCAAGGAGCATATATGCAATCGTTCCGCTGAATATGCTTATCATGCTGTTGCCTTTCCAGAGATGAAGAACTGCTGTAAGGGCTGCACCTGTGACTGCAGGAATTCCCCATGGCCTTTGTGTAAAGGTCAGGTATTTTGCATCGCACAGACAGTAGACGATAAGAACGCCGATTACCATTGCCGGAATGTATTTTTCGATAAAGCGCAGTATTCTCGGCGGCTTTTTTTTGCTGAAAAGGATAAAAGGAAAAGCCCTCAGTAAAAACATCAGAACTGCACAGGCTATGGTTGCAATAACAGCGTTGACAAGTGTAAGCCTCATCTCCATTATTCTGCCTCCTTCTGCGGTTCTTCCTGAATTTTAGCAGCTGAAGTTTTTTTATTGATTACACCGCGTACAAGAATCAGTGCTGCAATTCCAAGTGAAAGGGAAACGATTAAAACCTGCTGTGAAGGAAGAATCTTCAGCTGGGCAAGTATTACAGCTGTAAGGGCTGTCGCAATTCCGCAGGCTGACGGGAAAAAATCCCCGCTTTTTTTAATCTGTTCTATCATAAGGACAATAAAGAGCGCATTGAGTGCAAAATCAACTCCCGCAAAGCTGAACGGAAGAACTGTACCTAAAACTGCTCCGATGATTCCGCCTGCAAGCCAGTAAGACCAGTTCATTGCGGCAATAAATGAATAGAATTGTCCCGGGTGCTCGCCTTCAGGAACATCGGTTGATGTAACAAGGGCGTAAGTTTCGTCTGTCAGTGCAAAAATAAGAAAGTATTTCCATTTGCCCACATTGCTTTCGTCGTATTTTTTTAAGAGGGAAAGCCCGTAAACAATGTGGCGGATTCCAACAAAAAACTGTGTTATTAAAAAAGCAGGAAGGGGAGCGCCGGCAGCCATAAGTCCGATGCCGATATACTGTCCGGTACCTGAAAAAATTGTAAGCCCCATAAAGAGTGCCATCCACCAGGGATAGCCGGCATTTACAACCATGAGCCCGAACGGAATTCCAATTGAAATATAACCGAAAAAAATCGGCAGAGTAAGCTTAAGTCCGTGACGAACGGTTTCTTTTTTTAACATACTCCTGATTATAGCATTTTTGCATATTTGTAGAAACAGGTATTGTGTGGTAAAATGCGGACAGTTGCACCGCCTGTGCGGAGTTTTACTTAAGGAGTTTTTGAGAAAAAATGACAGCTATATTATTTGGTCTTATTTTAATTGCATTTAGTATCTGTGCCTGTCTTCCTCAGGTTTTAGGCTGGGGAGATTTTATTATCCAGGCCTTAAAGGGTGTTCTTCCCGTTGTTGCTGCACTTACAGGTATTGTTGCAGTATTCATCGGATTTGCAGACATTAAGGATAAAAAAGAAGCCCGTAAAGAAGAAATAGAAGCGGCAAAAGCTGCTGAAGAAGCGCAGAAAACTGAATAAAACGGCATAATCTTTATTGACCAAAAATTGAAAAAATTTTATATTAATTATCCCCGTATATGCGCAGATAAATGCTTCAATATCTGCGGTGTGCCGGTTTTGATGATGCAAAGCAGGACAGGCACAAGAGACTTTTTAGTACAAGGTATATACAAATGAAAACTTTATTCGTTAAAGATTACGAACAGAAACGCGACTGGTACGTTATTGACGCTGCCGGTAAACCACTTGGACGCGTTGCAGCAAAGGCAGCAGCAGTTGTTCGCGGAAAGAACAAGGCTACTTACACACCAAACCAGGCTATGGGCGACTTCGTTGTTATTATCAATGCAGACAAAGTTGTTGTAACTGGAAACAAGAATGATGATATGCTCTATCGTCACTACACAGGATTTGTCGGCGGTCTCCGTGAATATTCATTCGCTAAACTCCTGGAAAGAAAACCAACTGAACCACTTGCACGTACAATCTATGGTATGCTTCCAAACGGACGTCTTGGACGCAAAATGTTTGAAAGTGTAAAAATTTATGCAGGTTCTGACTACCCTCAGAAGGCTCAGAATCCAAAGCCGCTTGAAGTGTAATTAGGAGTCTATGATGGTTAAGAATATTGCAATCGGTACAGGTAGAAGAAAGACAGCTACAGCACGTGTTTTCCTCCGTGATGGTAGCGGAAAAATCGTTGTAAACGGTAAAGATGTTGCTGAATACTTTAACTCAGAAGAGCAGGTACGCATCGTACACCAGCCTCTCTTAGTTACAAGCAACGAAAATAAATTTGACATCTTAATCAACGTTGTTGGTGGTGGTCTTAACGGTCAGGCTGAAGCTTGTCTTCACGGACTTTCAAGAGCACTTCTCCAGGTTGATCCTGATGCTCATACATCACTTAAGGCTAACGGATTCCTTACACGCGACAGCCGCATGGTTGAACGTAAAAAGTATGGACAGCGTGGTGCACGCCGCCGCTTCCAGTTCTCAAAACGCTAAGGAATACTTTATTTTTCCTATATGCGCTTAAGTGCCATAAAACAGGCTTCGTCAGATGTAGTAGAAATTACTTCTGAAGACGGGCCTGTTTTTTTTGTCAGGCTTTCTTTTCTTTCTCTCATAAAGCCGGAGGAACTTACTGCCGGTTCTGAGTTTGTACTTGAAAAGGAAGAAGACCTGATAGATGCAGGGCTAGCCTTTGCCGCAGAAAGAAAAGCAGAAGACTATCTTTCAAGAAGTGAACAGTGCAGGGCGGGGCTTGAAAAAAAACTTTTACATAAACAGCATTCAAAAAAAGCCGTAGAAAGAGCCCTTGATTTTCTTGAAGGCAGGGGACTTCTTGATGACATGAGGTATTGTTCCTGCTGGCTCCGCTCACATACTTCAGCAAAACCTCAGGGACGAACAAGGCTGACAGGGGAATTAATCAGCAGGGGAATATCCTGTGGAAATGCACAGAAAGCTGTAAATGAGTTTTTTGAAACCGTGGATGAAGAAGAAATGTGCCTTAAAGCTTTAAAAAAGGCAATAAAAGCAGGAAAAAATGGAGAAAAACTGCTTAAATTCATGATAGATTCGGGTTTTTCGTATAGAATGGTAACGAGATATATTAAAAATTCAATCGGGGAATAATTGATGGCAAAGAAAAATGACAAACCGGAGGTCTTTTCGGCCCTGGAAGTTGCAAATATCTGTGGTGTTGTAAATCAGACCGCAATTAACTGGATTAAAGGCGGTCATTTAAAGGCTTTTACTACACCTGGCGGACAGTACAGGGTTTATCCTGACGACCTCGCCGAATTTATGAAAAACCGCGATATGCGCATCCCGGCGGAGCTTGAAGAAAAGTGTTCTGCTTCAGTTCTCGCAAAAAAAAGCATTCTGATTGTTGATGATGACAGGGGGCTTAATACAGTTATTGCCAGATTTTTAGGTAAAAAGTTTAAGGACAGTACTGTTGAAATATATCAGGCCTTTGACGGTTTTGAAGCAGGCGTTTTAATGACTGAAAAGCATCCCGGCGTCCTGATTCTTGACCTGGATCTTCCGGGCGTTGACGGTTTTAGTCTTTGCAAAAGAATCCGCGGTGATTCCAGTTTCGGCAAGCCTGTAATTGCAGTTGTTACCGCCCTTGAAGACAATTCAGTTGAAGCGCGGGTTAAAGAACTTGGAGTTGATTACTTTTTCAAAAAGCCCCTGAACCTGCTTGAGATTGCAGAGGCTGTTTTCTAGTTTACAATATAAGAAAGATAAGTCCCCTGGTTGAAGGCAGCCCGGGGATTTTTTATTGCACTGATTCCTTCAAGGAGAAGTGAGCGCAGGCTTTCATTTTTTTCATAGCGGTAGCTGCGGAAAATGAGGCTGTCAAAATTATAATCAGCTTTTACGGCTTCTTTAGCCTCTTCGATTGTCAGTACGTCATCTACAAGGCCGTTTTCTTTTGCCTGTTTTGCTGAATATATTCTTCCGTCTGCAAGTTCGCGGACTTTATCAATTTTCATTTTGCGGGAACGGCTTACAATCTGAGTAAACTGGTCATAGGCTTCGTCGGCAAGGCTCTGCATAATCTGAAGCTGTTCTTCTGTCGGGCTTTCATTCCAGTTGAGCATGTTTTTATTTTTGCCGGCATGAATTGTGGTTGATTTGATTCCGATTTTTGACATAAGTTCTGTTGCGTCAATTGTACTTGCGCTGATTACGCCGATTGAACCTGTGATTGTATTGCGGTTTGCGTAAATTTTATCTGCCGCACAGGCGATGTAGTAACCGCCTGAAGCTGCCATTGTCCCAAAATAAGCGTATACATTTTTTCCTGAGGTTTTGTAATCGTTTAAGGCGAGGTAAGCTTCGTCTGAATGGTAAACGGTTCCTCCCGGTGAATTGATGAATAAAAGAATTCCCTTGTTTTTGTCGTCTGCCTTAAGTTTTCTGATTGAGGATAAAAGCCACTGCTGGTTATAGTCCTGCCCTTTTTCCTGGATTACACCAGAAATGTCTATAACTGCAATGTATGGTTTTGAACTGTTTCCGAGGGATGAGAGCTTTCCGCCTGAATTTTCTGAAAAGCCGAAAGGAATGGAAGAAGATTTAGCGGCACTCACTTTTTTCATAATGCCTGTTCCTGCTGCGATAAGTACGACTATCAGTAAAATTACAAGTCCTTTGCTGCTTTCTTTCATTTTTATTATTCTCCGTTTTATTAATTAAAAGTAACTGCGTTTATATTTGATTTATATTTGAATTTAACAGATAAAATCTTTATCTGCAATTTCGCCTTTATTTAGTGCCTGCATTTTCAAATCTTTGTAGGCATTAATGCAGGTCATGTTGTAGTAAGGAATTACCCAGATTAAAAGAATTCCGAGGGTAAAGGCGCTTAAAATGAACCAGCCGATAAAGCTTAAATCCATGATGAAAAGATCTGCTTTATGACCTTTTGTCATTGCCTTGCTTATGTTCATTGCCTTTGTGACTGAAATTCCAGGGTTTTCGGCGATTATGTAAAACATCTGGCGGTAGCTGTAGCTTTTTACGATTCCAGGAATTAAAAACAAAAAGCTCCACAGAGTAACCCAGAGGGAATACCAGAGCATGCTGAAAGCGCCTTTTACAAAATGCGTAAAGGCTGAAATATAGACGTTTAACGAGACTTTCTGAGTCGTTTTATAATACTCGTTGTAAACGGTGTTCTTTGCAAATACAAGGATTCCTGTAATGGAAATCATAATTACCGACAAAAGGAAATCCAGCGGGCTTGAAGTATTGAAAGAGTTTAAGTTTGAGGAACCGAATTCCCAGTGGTAAGAAAAAGAGTCTGCTGCAGGTGCGCTTACAAAACTGCTTTCCTGAGAAGCTGAGGAAGAGGGGAGTTTTATATTTGATTTGAACTCATTGCTGAACAGAGAGAGTATTAGAAAATTGATTACTGTAATGTAAATGGTTAAGAGTCTTCTACCGTTTAACTGGAGTGAAGCCTGCTTTTTGTATTCTTTTCTTGAGAACATTTATTTTTCTCCCTTTAATTCACTGAGCATCTGTGAATAATAGCGTTTTTCGATTTTATCTTCTGTAACGCCGCATTTTGAAAGGAGTTTTAAAAGTTTTTCCTGTGCTTCTGTTACCTGTTTTTCGTCGTTATGTTCAGAAAGAATTTCAATTTCGATGAAATCTCCGAGTTTTTCTACCGTGCATAATTCAAGATGAGCGCTGTCGTAGTGCCAGGCAAGGACGATTTTGTGTTTTGTAAGGGTGCTTTTAAAGCCAGTGTCTTCAAGGAAGGCTTCAAAAGGTTCTGCTTCAGTAAGGAAGGTTTCTTTTTCGTCATTTACTTCAAAAGAAAGTCCGTCATCTTCCCGTACTTCTTTGCGCTTGTAGGTAAAAATAACTGATTTATGGGCTGAAGTGTGGGGTGCGTCAGGAATTTCTTTTGTTGTAAAAGGCCTTTCTTTTCTGATGCGGATTTTGATGGTTTTTCCGTTGATTGTATTTTCGTAATAGGTGTCATCTTTTTCTACGGCGCCTGCAAAATCAGCAAAGCGCTCAAGATTTTTTATGACTTTTGCCCTGTCCTCGACATGAGCTTTTATTTCAATTTCGTACATGAAATAATTTTAGCATGGAGGGAGAAAATATTCCACCGCGATTGACTGCGGCAGGGATTGGAGCACCTTTAGTCCGCATGGCGGATGAAGCGCAGGCGGAAGTGCGGAAAGCCCGGCACGGCGCTTGCGGCGTGGGCGCCCTTTTGGTTAAAATAAAAAACATCAAAACGCCCCTCTTTGACTGACAGATGAGGGATTTTATAACAGACTGGAGATAAAAATGACTGTTACTCTTAAAAATTCAAATTATGAAGTTGTAATCAATACTCACGGAGCTGAAATCAATTCTTTCAGAAGCGTAAAGGATGGAACAAAATACGTATTTGAAGGTCCTGAATCTGTATGGAAGTTTCATGCACCGGTTCTTTTTCCTCATGTAGGACGCATAAAGGACGGTTTTTATACATACGGCGGAAAGGAATATCATCTCGTAAACAACGGTATGAGCCGCGATCTTGAGCATAAAATTATTGAACAGTCGGAAACTGCCGCAACTTTTGAACTTACAGAAAGCGAAGAAACAAAAGATAAATTCCCGTGGAAGTTTTCACTTAAGACTCATTATGAACTTAAAGACGACGGACTTGTTTTTACAACAACCGTAACTAATACAGATTCTTCAACCATGCTTTTTTCAATCGGAAGCCATACTGCCTTCTGCTGTCCCCGCAACACTGATCCGGAAGGAACAACTAACGCTGATTACCGCTATGAATTTGAAAAGAAAGAGCCTTTGACAACTGTTCTCTTAAACGATGCAGCCCAGCTTGCTGTTGATGAAGAGGGAACTGCCCCTGTTACAAAACTTTACGGTGAAAAAGAAGCAGGAATAATTCCGATTAATGCTGAAGGTTTTGGAAACGGTCACTTCTTTACAAAAATCACTTCTGACTGGGTAGGTCTTAGAAATACAAAGGACGGAAGTCTTGTAAAGGTAAACACTAAGGGCTATCCGTACGTAATGGTATGGCAGGGCGGAAAGGGAAGTGAAGGTGCTTCTGGAAACGGTTTCAACTGCATTGAACCGTGGTATGGAACTGCAGATGCAGAAAACACTGAGCATGAGTGGGAAGAAAAAGCCGCTCTTTTAAGCCTTGAGCCGGGAAAGAGCTTTACTGCAGATCAGAGCATTACAATCGAAAAATAAGCGCGTTAAGGCATTTATTTTAAATAGAGCGTTTCATATTCACGGATAGGAAGCGCACGGGCC
The DNA here is from genome assembly GCA_002392405.1 of Treponema sp. UBA3862. GTDB lineage: Bacteria > Spirochaetota > Spirochaetia > Treponematales > Treponemataceae > Treponema_D. Next base: position 101,051 of record DGGY01000036.1, read on the forward strand.
CAGTAAAAACCCTGAAAGAGCTGACAGTTCATCTGAGTCAGGGTTTTGAGCTGGGTTTTTGTTTCTACACCTTCTGCGACCGCATCCATGTTTAAGTCAGCTGCCATATTGAATATTGACTGAAGAATAATCCTGTTTTTTTCAGAAAACTCTTCATCTTTCAAAAAGTCTGAATCTATTTTAATTCCGTCTACATCAAAGTTTTTGAGCATATTTAAGGATGACCAGCCTGAGCCGAAATGATCTACGTAAACTTTAAATCCCGCAGCTTTAAGGCGGCTGAAGATTTTTAAGGCTTCTTCAGGTTTTGCAGCGAGTGCTTTTTCCTGGGATTCTATGTGAAGGTTTTCCGGAGGAATCTGGTATTTTGCAGTCAGATCTATGAGGGTCTGAGGAATGTCTATATAGAGAAAGTCTTTTTCCGAAACGTTTATGCTGATAAACCGGTCGGTAAAGCCTCGTTTAATCCAGTCCTTGAGTTTTTTTGCTGCAAGGTCCCAGACATATATGTCCAGTTTGTGGATGAGTCCGGCATTTTCCAGTGCCCCGATAAAGCCTGACGGATAAAGCATCTGTTCACGCGGATGTTTCCAGCGGACTAAAGCTTCTGCCCCAAGGGATTTTCCGTCTTTGTTTATAACCGGCTGAAGGTGAATGTCAAACTGCATGTCGTCGAGGGCTGTTTCAAAGTCGTTGATTATGTTTTTTTCAGCGAGAAGATGGTCCATCATGGTTGAATCATAGTATGAAAAAATCTTCTGATAATCATTTTTGATTGCATCCATGGCAAGTTTTGCCTTGTCGTAAATAATCTGGATGTTTTCGTGGCGGTTGTAGATTTCATATACGCCGGCAGAGATCGACATGTGATAAACGCCGTTTGCAGTAAGTGTACTTAAGTCTTTATAGGCATCTTCAAAGATTTCAGGTTTGAAGTCAGTTTTTTCCATCAGAATTGCAAATTTATCATCTGCAAGACGCCCGTTTATGTTCTTTTTGTGGGCAAATTTTACCATCATCATGGCCTGGGTCTTTAATACTTCATCTCCCCATTCTTCTCCGTAAATATCGTTTATAAGACGGAAATCTTTTATGTTTGAGCAGATTATCATCGGGTTCTTGAAATAGTTTTCTGTAAGTGCTGTCTGTGCTGCTTCAAAAAAGCCTGAACGGTTCAAAAGCCCTGTCAGCGTGTCATGAGTTGCAATATACCTGCGGTGCTGTGATTCTGCAATTTCTTCAGTTTTGTCTTCGAGTTTTAAGTAAGAGCCGATAAAGGAATTTTTAATGTAAAAGTCCTTGTATTCGGTTATGTAATGATGGTTTTCTCCGTTTTCAAGTTGCAGAGTAAGTTCTTTAGGATGTTCTTCAAGATAAAATACCCTGAACTGCTGGAGATAATCATTAAAATCTTTTTTTCTTGCACTGAAAACTTCTTTTGCGGCTTTGTTTGAATATACAAGTCTTCCGCTGTAATCAAAGCATAAAATTGCGTCGGTAATTGTTTCGTTGATTGAGGAAAGTGGCGTAAGAATCAGCTGTGACTGATAGTAGGTACTTGTGTAGTTAAAAACAGGATAAGTAAAGGCGGCCAGAAGGAAAATTGAAATATCAAGCGGAACGCTCATTGTATAGCAGATGTAATCGGTAATCATGATGATGGTGTAGACTGCAATGATGGTTATGCTTGTATTTTTGAAGGCTGTTGAGGATCTGAAAATGTTTACACACAAAAGCATGAAGGTTAAAAGTGTTACTATGTAGCTGTACCCCATATGAACGAGGTTTCCTGTAAGGTAATTAACTGCCCAGTAAGAATAGCCTAAAGACGTAAAGCCCTGTTCAATGTCAAAAATGAACAGTGTCTTAAAGTTCATGAGAATTAAGGCGCAGTCGGCAATACAGCAGAGTAAAAGCAGAACTGAAAGCGGACGGAGTTTTCTGGACATATTTGTGTAGGCAAGGGTGAAAATGAAGACTGCATAGACACCTATGGCTGTTCCTGTCAAAAACAGTGAATAGAACAGCATTGCACTTCCGCGGCTTTGTGAATACAGGAAACAGATGTAAGCAACGATTAAATGAACTATTACATGAAGGGTAAAAATCGTATGCTTTTTGACGCCGTTTTTTGTTTTATGAACTTTATAAATCAGAAAAACGAGCAGGGAACAGAAAATCAGGCTGAATGCTGAATAAAGATGTATGATTAAATCAAGATTCATTGTACTGCTCCTTTATATCTCTTTTTCCCTCAGGATTGCTTCAAAATCCCTGACAGAAACAGGTTTTGAATACAAAAAGCCCTGGAATACATCACAGCCCAGAGCTTTTAAGTATTCTGCCTGAGCCGGCTCTTCTACACCTTCGGCTATAACTTTTATGTTCAGTTCTTTGACCATTTTTACGATTGAACGGAGGATTGTTTTGCTGCGTTCTTCATTTTTTGTCTGCTGCAGGAAAGTCATGTCGATTTTTAAGACATCGATGTTTACGTTTTTAAGCATGTTCAGTGATGAATAACCGGAACCAAAATCGTCCATCTCAATGATAAAGCCTGCTTCCTGAAGCTGTGAGAGAATCTTTTTATGCATGTAAAGGTCGTGCATCAATACGGTTTCTGTTATTTCAAGCCGCAGAAGGGAAGGATCAATTTCGTATTCATTTATAAGGGATGTAAAGACTTTGTATATATCTACATGATAAAAATCCCTGGCTGAAATATTTACGGCTATGTAATGGTTAAGTCCGAGTTTCTGCCATTTTGCAAGTGTCTTAGCCGCCAGAGTCCAGATATACTTGTCCAGTTTGTAAAGATAGCCTGTTTCTTCGAGGACAGGAACGAAGGAAGAGGGATTGAGGATTCCTTTTTCCGGGTGTATCCAGCGTACAAGGGCTTCCGCTCCGATGATTTTTTCTGTAGAGGTGTTTATCTGCGGCTGGAGATACATTTTGAACTGTCCGTCTGCCAGAGAATCTTCGAATGCGGCAATTATGTTTTTGGTTTCGAGCAGGGCAGCAAGAAGTTTTGTATCATACCAGGCGATTGAAACGGCGTAGTTTTCACTTATATTCTTGATTGCAAGGTGCGCCTTGTCGTACATGGAACTTACTTTTTCGTACGGATCAGAAATCTCATAAACGCCCATGAAAACGTGGAGGCGGTAGTTTACTTCAGCCGTAAATGACTGGATTTTTTCGATTATCTCAAGGAACTGGTCGTGATTAAAGTATTCTTTTTTTATCAGGATTGCAAAATGGTCGCCTGAAATTCTGCCAAGGAGGGCATCTGGAATTCCCTGCTCTGTCAAAACCTTTGCCTGGTGTTTTAAAAGCTCGTCTCCGAAGTGAGAACCGAATAAGTCATTTATAAGCTTAAAGCTTGAGATGTTTGTGCAGATGAGGCAGCGTTTTGTATCGGGATCATTTCTGATTATGCTTTCTGCTTCAAGATAAAAAGATTCCCTGTTGAGGAGGCTTGTAAGTGCATCGTGTGTTGAGTGGTGCTGTTCTTCTTTTACGGCTTTTAATTCTTCCGTAATATCAGAAAGCCTTATACTGTACCCTAAGAGTTTGTCGTTTGCATCTTTCATGTACGAAAACTCTTCTGCAAGGGTAATTTCCTGTCCGTCTTTTTTCAGGTTAATGTTTCTTATGATGAGTTCCCGGTGAAGGTTTAAAAGATCGTCAAGTTCATTTTTGATTTCTGAAGGTGACGGAAAATAAAGGCCGGCACTTTTATTCGAATAGATGCATTTTTTTTCATCGTCAAAACAGATGATTGCGTTGTTGAGGTTTTCAGAAACCAGCTGCATCATCGTATTTTCAATCCGGCGAGGCAGGGAAAAAATTGTAAAATATGTCGCTGTAAGTGAGAGGGAGGAGTAGAAAAGCATTGAAAAATCAAGCTGCATTTTTGTCAGGAGAAAGCCTGCATTTATGATGATTACAAAAACAAAGACTGAAACTACAGAAATGTATTTCTGGCGGTAGAATTTATTTGTAGTAACTGCTTTTACAGTCAGTACGGTTATCGAAAGAATTACAAGAATATAGCAAAACAGCAGGTGAAGTGTAAAAGGGGTATGATATGAAGGCGCCCAGTAAAAAAGGCTGCCGTCAGAATAAAAGGGATTAAGGGTAAAAATATTGTGAAAAACTGTGTTTAGAAGCAGCGAAATAGTATCGTAGAGAATAAAAATTCCCCAGACTCTGGCAAAATTAAGAATCAGCTTTTTCCTGCGGTTGATTTCTGCCAGTTCAAAAACAAAGTTTAAAAAGAAAATGACAATCCAGTGAATGCTGGCGTAATAGAGGCTGCTTAAAACGTAGGCGGATGTTTCTTTTGTCTGAACAAGGGAAAGGGAGTAGAAGATGATGGAAAAAATTCCATTAAGGTTGAGGGCAAGTAAAATCCTGGCTATGTCACTTTTTTTCTTTTTCAAGAAAATGCAGCAGGCTCCGATCAGCACTATAAAGATTGCCGACAGAACCAGGAATGTTGTTTTCATTACAGCCACTCTCCTTAATAAAAATCCAATACTCTTAGTTTTGTATCGTATTACTTCAATTATAAGGCAGGGAGGCTTAAAAAGCGAAATATATAAACATATATAATGAAAAAATATTACGGGGCGCAGTGTCTGCAGAAGAAGTGACTTAAAACCTTTCTTTTATGTCTTCCAGAACTTTTAAATCCCTGATGGCGTCTTCTAAGGGACTTACGAGCTCGCTCTGACCGCTTAAAAAATCCACAGCATTTTCAATCATTCCGCTGAAGTAGCCGCTTTTTTTTGGTAATCTGATTTTCTGTTTTGTAAGTGAATAAAAGCCCGTGTAAAGGCGGCTTTCTTCCCTGAGATAGAGTTCTGAAATCCCGTTTCCGATGCAGAACTTACCCAGTGTGCCTAAGGCCTCAATTCTGAATTCAAAAAACTTTGAACGGCCGCTCATGGCAATTTCAATATGCGGGATTTCTGGAGTCGTGTATGAGGCACTGAAATTTCTGACACAGCCTTTTTCGTCACGGTGGATTCCAGATACTTCCGGACTTCTTAGTTCTACTCCAAACAGAAAACGTACGATATCTACAAGATGTGTGCCGTCGTGAAGAAGACTGTAGGCTCCGTCTTTTTCAAATTCTTTTCCGTAGACCCTTAAGCCTGAGTCGAGCTCGGCGCGGACAGTCTGGATTTCTCCGATTAAAGGAATCCATTTTCTGGCTGCCATGTAATTTCTGTCAAATCGTCTTTCGTGGTTTACCATTACAGGGACATCATTGATTCTTGCACATTCTGCTATTTTTTCTGCTTCAGCTGAATTGAGTGCAACAGGCTTTTCCAGGATTACAAGGCGGGGTTTATATTCAATTGCGCGGATGCATTCTTCAAGATGACCGTCTTCATTGACGCAGACGTCGATTATATCAAGTCCTTTTACTTTTTTATAAAGCATTTCACTCGATGAGAAGGTGAGCACATTTTTATTGCCTTTTTTGACATATTTCTGCCACTTCTCAAGGCTTTCTTTGTCTTTGTCGCAGGCACACTTAAGTTCAATCTGCTTATTGTTTAAAAGCGCCATTGTGTGGCTTGCAGGCTGTTCTCTTTTTCTGTCAAAGCCGAGTGTAAAACCAATTCTTCCTGTGCCGATTATGGCGGCCGTGTACTGTTTATTTCCCATATGTCTTATTATCGGCTGATTTTAACAGGAAAAGTAAATCTGATGTATTTTTTATAAGGCAGTTTTTTTTGTGGAGATAATTCCTCAAGAAGTTTTTTTTTAGTAGAATATGGATATTAAACAAGGGAAAAATTAATGAGGTATATTTATGGCAGAATCGGGATGTACTCATAACTGTTCAACCTGCAGCTCAAACTGCAGCTCAAAAGATTTGAAATTTCATCTTAATCCGAAAAGCACTGTTAAGCATGTAATTGGAATTGTTTCAGGTAAGGGCGGGGTAGGAAAATCTCTGGTTACATCCCTGCTTGCTTCAAAAATGAATAAAAAAGGTTACCGCCCTGCTGTTCTTGATGCTGACATTACAGGTCCTTCTATTCCTAAAAGCTTTGGCCGTACGGGTGAGCGCGTTTTCTGTGATGAAAACGGACTTATTACTCCTGAAACGACAGAGTCAGGAATCCAGCTTATGAGCATGAACTTTCTTCTTGAAAATGAAACTGATCCCGTTGTATGGCGCGGTTCGATGATAAACGGCTTTGTTAAAAAATTCTGGGAGGAAGTACTCTGGGATAATGTTGACTACATGTTTGTTGACATGCCTCCTGGAACCGGGGACGTTCCTCTCACTGTTTTTCAGAGCATTCCGCTTGACGGCATAATCATAGTTTCAAGTCCTCAGGAACTTGTCCGCGTAATCGTTGAAAAAGCAGTAAAAATGGCAGCCGTGATGAAAGTTCCGGTTATCGGCCTTGTTGAAAACATGAGTTATGTTGAATGTCCTGACTGTAAAAAGCAGATTAAGATTTTCGGTGAAAGCCATGTTGATAAAATTGCAGAAGAGTATCACATTCCTCTGCTTGCGCGCATCCCTGTAAGTGCAGAGATTTCTTCAAAGGTAGATTCAGGCTGTGTTGAAGACATTGAAGCTGATTTCCTGGATGCTGCTGCCGCAATAGTTGAAAAATCGCTGTAAAATACAGCCTCGTTTAATCCGTTAAAAAAATAAGCCCCTGCAGCGTTTTTCTGCGGGGGCTTTGTCTGTCCGGCGTCTTTTATTTTGCAGCCAGCTCTGTTCCAGTGTCTTTAACCGGCGTGTATTTTATTGTAATAAGCTGTGTTAAATCTTTAATCTGAAAATCAACGTTTTCAAACCTTGAATCAGGGTTTGAAACAATCAGGAAGGTATTACCGTTGTAGTTAAAGTCATCGCATCCGTTGATGCAGACCCACTGCCATGGAGCGAGGCGGCTGTTTCCTGTCTGGCCGATTAAAAAGTAGGCGTCAGAAGATTCTGCGCAGTATTTCAAGTACATGGTGATTTCTTCAGGTTTGTAGAAAACGCTTATTTCATTTTTTATTCCAAGCTCACTGAAGGCATAGGTAAGGGTTTCAAAATTGAACTGTGCCTGAGTGCGGCCGTATTCATCAGTTGTAATAAAAAGATCGTTTGAGTTTAAGTCCTGTGGCTTTAAGAACGGATAGATGGTTGAAGCTACCTGGAAAAAACAGAAATAGAAGTTTCCGATGTTTCCGAAAGTCCTGTCCACAAATTTAAATGGCTCAGAACCTGCTGCTTCGAGTGCTTTTCTTGCGGCGAGTGCTTTTGAAGCAGTGCCTTCAGGAATTACCTGGTTTGTAACAAAGCGGTAAGTAGCAAACTGTGTCATCTGAACCGGAGTTGTCTCCTGTTTTTCTTCCCTGCGGTTAACGTCAGGTTTGTATTTTAAGAGAACTTCAATTTTATCAGCGCTGACAGTGTAGGCAAGCAGGTGAAGGAGAGAGATGTTTCCTGCAGCGGGTTCATCAAGGTTAACGCCTTTTGAGGAAAGAAGTTTGCAGGCTTTTTCAAAGTTTTTTGTCGAAAAATATGCAAGTGAGAGCTGGACAGTCAGTCCGGCTGGTGTTTTCTGAGTTAAGTCCTCTGTTTTTACGAGCTTTGAAAAGGTTTTATAATCATCATTTAAAGCAGCATCAATAAGCGGAGGAAATTTTGACTGGGCAAAAACTCCTGCGGCAAGAAAGAGTGCAAGAAGTGCAGTAAAGAACTTTTTCATAATGTGGAACTACTCCCGTATTTTAAAAATAATAAAAATATTATACTATTTTTTCAGCTGACTCTCTAGTGTGCAGTGCGGTGCTGAAAAATTTTAAGGAAAACCGATGAAAACAAAACTTATTCTTGCGCCTATGGCAACTCTTTCGCATGAAGCCTTCCGCCGCTGTGTTGAAAGGTTTGGCGGCTGTGATGAATATTTTAACGAAATGATAAATGCAGGCTCTCTTCTTCATCAGGGACCCTTTGAGAAATATTATCTGATGAGTGGTCCTGTGCCTGAAAAAATGGTCTGGCAGATTACGGGAACCCGCGCAGATTATATGGCAAAGGCTGCCTCTGTCCTTGCTGAACTTGAAGGTGCTGGAATTGATATAAACATGGGCTGTTCTGCCCCTCAGATTGTCTGTACGGGAGCCGGAATTTCGTGGATGACAAAGCCTGTTTCAGAAACTCAGGAAATGGTCCGTCAGGTAAAAAGCGCCCTGGAAAATGCTTCAAAAGACGGTAAAAAAGCGCCGAGACTTTCTGTAAAACTCAGACTCGGGGGAGAGGATTTTACTGACAGAGGCTTTTTTGAGTTTACGGATATGCTTGTAAGCGAAGGAGTTGAACTTTTAACGCTGCATCCGCGCACTCAGAAGGAAAAAACAGCAAGACATCTTCCGCGATATGAGTATGTAGAAAAACTTGCGCTGCGATATCCTTCAATGCCTGTATACCTTAACGGTGAGGTAAAGGATAAGGCAGGTTTTGATTATGCCTTAAGCAAAGCGCCTCACGCCTCAGGTGTAATGATTGCCCGCGGAGCAGCAAAGATGCCGTGGATTTTTGCAAAACTTTCAGGGACGCTTGAAGACAAAGAATATGACATGCAGCAGACGGCACTGGATTTTATTGACGATATTGAAGAATGCCAGCCCCCTGAGTTCTGGCCGACCCGTCTTCAGAGGTTTTTTACCTGGTACTGTCAGAATTTTTCGTTCGGGAATTATTTTAAGACACAGATGCTCAATTCAAAAGACAATGAGGATGCAAGGGCGCGGATTCACCAGTATTTTGAAAAATGCCCTGACGACCGCTTCCGAAGGCTTTAGTTTTTTTTATGTTCCGTCCGCCTGCAGCCGCACTTTTTGTGAGTGTTCTTTTATTGTTCAGCCCTCTTTTTTCTGTCTTTAAAAATACCGTTTTTTATGCTATCGTTTGACACATGAAAAAGTGTTTTTTGATTTCTGTACTTTTGTTATCTGCTCCGCTTTTTTCTTTTGCACAGCAGGTGCTTTCCATGGACAGCGTTTTTTCTTCGCTTACAGAAAGTCCTGTAACTTCAGGGGATTTTACTCTTGAAAAATCCGCTGCAAAATTAAAGAAGCCCCTTAAATCAAGCGGAACCTTTGTGTTCTGTGATGAGGGTGTAATCTGGAAAACCTTAAAGCCTTTTCCTTCAACCATGGCGGTAACAAAGACTTCACTTATTCAGATAAAGTCTGACGGTACAAAGACAGTAACAGACGCTTCTTCAAACGAAGTTTTTAAATCCGTTGCACAGACACTTTCTTCCATCTTTTCAGGAAAACGGGAAAGCCTTGAAGAATGCTTTAATGTAACTTCATTTGATGCAGATTCTTCTTCGTGGACTATGAAACTTATTCCAAAAGACAGGACTATTGCCGCTGCCCTTAACCTTATTGAACTCGGCGGAAATATAAAGACAAAAAAAGCATCCCTCGACAGCATAAAAATCTTTCAGAGTCAGACAGACATAACTACATACAGCCTCATAAACCAGCAGTACAGACAGGAATTGACAGATGGAGAAAAAGCTCTCTTCAAATAAAAAATGGTTTACTGTCTGGGCTTTGTATCACGGCCTGATCATTGCCGCTTTTGCAGTTTCAGTTTTTTTTACAAAAGGAATCATTTTCAGTTCTGATTTTACACAGATGATGCCTTCTTCCTCAAAAAATCCTGCATCAAAAATTGCAGACAGGGCGGTTTCATCAAATTCTTCAAATACGGTTTTTATCCTTTCGTCTCATAAAGATTTTAACCGTGCAAAAGAAGGGGCAGAGCAGGCTTACAATCTTTTGAAGGATGAAAAAACAAAGTTTAATTCAGTGAACCTTTACACGGACAGTGAGGCTGTTGCCGATGTAAAGGAATTTATTGCCAGGAACCGTTTCTATCTTCTGGATAAAAAAACTCAAAGTCAGTTAAACACGGAAGAAGGAGCCCGGGCGTTTGCTTTGTCTTCTCTTGAGGATGTTTATTCAGGCTTTAGTCTTACGGGGCTTGATAATCTTGCTGAAGATCCTTTTCTGCTTGATCAGGTGAACATGCAGAACTATCTTGGAGCCGTTACTGACTCCGGAACAAAATTAAGCCCTAAAGACGGAGTGCTTGCACGGGAGTTTAATGACAGCTGGTATGTAATGCTCAGGCTTGAGCTTACAAAAGAAGGAGCCGGGCTTGCCAGTAAGAAAAATGCAGTTCCGCTTATCTACGAAAAACTTCTTCCGCTTGAAAAAGACGGCCTTTCCTATGTTTTTTACGGCTCTGCTTTTCACGGTTACAAAAGTTCAAGTTCAGCTTCAAAAGAAATTTCTGTAATTTCAACCGTCAGCCTGCTCGCAGTTGTGCTGATTCTCCTTTTTGTGTTTAAGTCAGCGCTTCCTGTTCTTGCAAGCCTTTTTTCAATTTTTTGTTCCGTGCTCGCCGCATTCTGCGCCACACATTTTGTTTTCGGTCAGATACATATGACGGCTCTTGTCTTTGGAACTTCTTTAATCGGCTCCTGCATTGATTATTCGCTTCATTATTTTATCAACTGGAAAACCTCAAAAGAACTTGATGATTCCTCAAAAATCCGCCGGCACCTGTTCAGCGGACTGATTCTTTCGCTTGTTTCTACAGAACTCTGCTTTGCTTTTCTGTTCTTTGCGCCTTTCATACTTTTAAAGCAGATGGCAGTTTTCAGTTTTACAGGAATCTTAAGTTCTTTTTTAACTGTGTGCGGCTTTTTTACAGTCTTTAAGCTCCCGCCGGAACATGACAGAAAAATCCCGGTCCTTTCTTTCTGGGAAGAAAAACTTTATCCGGCTATACCTTCTCCATTAAAAAAATACGCAGGACAGACCGTTACTGTTTTAATCATTGCAGTAAGCGCGTTTATTCTGTCAGTTAATTCAGACGGGGTGAAAATCCAGAATAACATTTCAAACCTTTACAAAATGGAAGGCCGCCTCAAAGACGATACCGTAACGGCTTTTCAGGTCTTAGATTACAATCCTTCAAGTTATCTTGTTTTAAGTGCGCCTTCGCCGGAAGAACTTCTTGAAAAAGAAGAAGAAATCTCTCCGCTTCTGCCGGACAGACATATCTGTACAAGCCGCTTTATTCCCTCAGTTAAGATGCAGAAGTCATCCCTTGAATCCGTAAAAAAACTTCTTCCTTTTGCATCAGCACAGTTTGAAAACCTCGGCTTTGATGAGGAGACTGCGCGTGATTTTAAGGAGTCAGTTTTATCGGAAAACGATGAATTTGTAACTCCTGAAGGTGACATTCCGTCTTCAATAAAGCCTGTGATTAAGATGCTCTGGCCGGGAGAGTACGGCGGAAAGTATTATTCAATTATTCTGCCTTCGGGTATAAGTGATGAAAACTTTTACCGCACCCTTGCAGAGTCAGACGAAAACATTTTCTTTGAAAACAAGGTAAAAGATATAAGCTCAGCCCTCGACAGCCTTACACGGATGGTCCTGGTGATGTTTGCCCTTGCTTTTGTCATAATCGCTTTTATCATGAAGTTCTTTTACAGCTGGAAAGACACCTTAAAAATCATTTCGATTCCTGTTTTGAGCGTGCTTGTAACCGCCAGTGTTTTTGTTCTTTCAGGATTAAAAATTGAATTTTTTGGTATAACGGGAGTGATTCTCGTATTCGGGCTTGGACTTGATTATATAATCTATAAAACGCAGAATAAGCGTAACCAGACAGAGGCTTTTGCGATTGCCTTAAGTTTTGTGACAACTGCGGTAAGTTTCGGTTCACTTGCTTTAAGTTCGTTTGTACCGGTGCATGTAATCGGTCTTTCGATTGTGAGCGGTCTTGTAACGGCATTTATCTGCGCTGTTTTATAGGAAAGGGGGAAGTCTCCCCCTCGCTCCAGCCGCGAGCCGCTCCACAAATGCCATAAGCGCACAGAACGCTTCTGTCATTTGCTCCGCTTTGTCGTGTCTTACGCTGCCCCCTCTGCGGGGCGTTAAAGGAAAGTGCATGACCGCCCCGCAACGCCCCTGCTTAAAAATAAAAATTATCTGGAGAAACTATGATAATTAAAAATAAAACTTTTCTGCTTTTTATCTTACTCTTACAGGCATTTCTCTTTTTTTCGTGCCAGACAAACAGAACTTCTTCTCACCTCAATAAGGTTTACGTTACAAATACAAATCCAGTAGATCTTATGGAAACAAAGGCAATAACTTCAGTAATCGACAAAGTTCAGATTTTTGAAGGAGATTTCGGGGAAAAGTCTTTTTCAACCGTACTTGCCCTTTATGCAGATGTTTCTGCAGTAAATATCGTAATGCTCAATGAGATGGGGATTGAAGTCGGTTCAATTGATTACGACGGAAAAAATTGTACGATTGACAGCTCTTTCTTCCCGAAAAACTTAAAGGCAGAATACATAATTCTTGATTTACAGAATGCGTATGCGGACTTTTTCTATGCTGCGTCACATTATAAAAAATACGGTCTCCTCTTTGAAAAAGAAGAAAACAGAAGGCTCTTAAGCAGAAACGGTCGCCTCATTGAAGAAATAATTTATGAGGGAAAAGTCCTGACAATAAAAAATCACCTCCGCGGTTATACATATAAACTGACAGACGGGGAATAGCGGATATAAGCTCAAAGCCGGCGCAAGAAAAAACGGTCAAATCAAAAAAAATACTTCCGGTCACATTCGGCCTTGTAAACCGCTAGATATCGTCGCTGCATGCAGTTTGCGCCTTGAAACTATAATAGTTTGCCGCTAAAGCGGCAGGCGCAAACTGGATGCTTTCCAAGGCCGCCTGCTCCCTCGCGTATTTTTTTATGCGACTGTTTATCATGTGCGTCCGCTCTCAGTAATTATTGGACAAAAGTTATGTCCGTTATATGCAAAAACCTGTTTTTTGTGGAAACCCGGGCAAACTTAATTCAGTCAGTTCTTCAAAAAAAACAGCGCGAAGGAGAAGAAACGATTTCAAAAGCATTATGTTTGCGGATGCCGCGCCAGCGGCAATATGATAGTTCCATATACGCAAACATCATGCAGCGCGTTAACGCGCGGTTTTGAAAATCGTTGATTCGACTGGGAGCTGTTTTTTTTGAAGTTTCGGCGGATTTAATTTGTTTGCCGGGGGGGGCGCTTTACCGTGTTGAAACAAATCCTTTGAATTCAGTATAATAGTTCAATTACACAAACGAAATTGAACGAGTTTTTTAAGGAGAAAACGATGGCTTATTATTTTTCAGAACCTTCACACACTTTCGGCGAATATCTTCTGGTTCCAGGTTATTCTTCAGCAGAATGTACTCCGGACAAAGTTTCATTAAAAACACCGGTAGTTAAATATAATAAAAAGAAGGGAGAAGAATGTCCCCTCACAATGAATATTCCAATGGTTTCTGCAGTTATGCAGGCTGTTTCTGACGATAAACTTGCAATTGCACTTGCAAAAGAAGGCGGAATCAGCTTTATCTTCGGCAGCCAGACAATTGAAAATCAGGCAGCAATGGTTGCCCGCGTAAAGGCATACAAAGCAGGTTTTGTAACATCTGATTCAAATATCCGTCCTGAACAGACTCTTGAAGAAGTAATTGAATTAAGCGAAAGAACAGGCCATTCAACTGTAGCCGTTACAGAAGACGGAACTGCAAACGGCCGCCTTGTTGGAATCATCACTTCAAAGGATTTCAGAATCGGTCACTGTCCTGCAGGCTCAAAGGTAAAGGACTACATGACAGGCCTTAATGAACTTGTTACCGGACAGGAAGGAATTACTCTTTCTGAAGCCAACGAAATCATCTGGGAAAAGAAAGTAAACCAGCTCCCGATTGTTGATAAAAAAGGAAATCTTGTTAGCCTTGTTTTCCGCAAGGACTATTCAACTCACGTAGAACATCCGAAGGAACTCCTTGATTCAAAACAGCGCTACATCGTAGGTGCAGGAATCAATACACGCGATTATATGGAACGCGTTCCTAAACTTCTTGAAGCAGGAGCAGATGTTTTCGTTCTTGACTCATCAGAAGGTTTCTCTGAATGGCAGGCAAGAGCTCTTAAAGACCTTCATAAAGCTTTCCCTGGAATAAAAGTTGGAGCAGGAAACGTAGTAGACGCAGAAGGCTTTAAGTTCCTCGCTGATGCAGGTGCAGACTTTGTGAAAATCGGTATCGGTGGCGGTTCAATCTGTATTACACGTGAACAGAAAGGTATCGGACGCGGTCAGGCAACAGCAACAATTGAAGTAGCACAGGCCCGCGACGAATACTACAAAAAGACAGGTATTTATGTTCCTGTATGTTCAGACGGCGGTATCGTTCATGACTACCATGTAACACTTGCCCTGGCAATGGGTGCAGATTTTGTAATGCTGGGCCGCTACTTTGCACGCTTTGATGAATCTCCTTCAAACAAACTTGTAATCAACGGTAACTATGTAAAAGAATACTGGGGCGAAGGTTCAAACCGTGCCCGTAACTGGCAGCGCTATGACCTTGGCGGTAAGAAAGGAATGGCATTTGAAGAAGGCGTAGATTCTTATGTTCCTTATGCAGGCCACCTCCACGACGGAGTAGGCATGACTTTAAGCAAGGTAGTTCACACAATGTGTAACTGCGGTGCCCTTTCAATTCCTGAACTTCAGGAAAAAGCAAAGATTACGCTCGTATCTCCTGTTACAATCCAGGAAGGCAGCGCACACGACGTTACGGTACGCAATACTACATCTGTGCAGAACTAATGACTCAGAAATTACATCCATGTAATTTCTGAGTCGACACAATTGCTACGCAATTCTGTCAAAAGTTTGGAGACTGGGTGGCATCCATGCCACGAAAATTACATCCATGTAATTTCTGAGTCGACACAATTGCTGCGCAATTCTGTCACAGGTATGGAGACTGAGGTGGCATCCGTGCCACGAAAATTACATCCATGTGATGAAAGCTCTTCCTGCGGGAGGGCTTTTTTTTTGCTTTTTTTCTGCGGGGAGGCGGAGTTCCTTGATAGATAAATTTTATAAAAAAAGATATAATATCTGATGAACTTAAGGAACTTTCTGGTTCTTAAGTTCTGCTTGCTCCGTTATTTTTAGCGGGGGACTATTTAATTCATTTATGGAGAAACAAATGAAAAAAATCTTTGCTGCTGTTCTGGCTTTAATGGCCGGAATGAGTTTATCCGTATTCGCACTGGAAAAAAGTATTGCTGACAATGAGAAAGTTGAAAAAGTTGAAGCAATTACAACTGTTGCAAATACAAAGGGAACAAAAATCTATGTTGTCGGAGATTCAACTTTCTCCGCTTTTTCTGATCCTTATTATTATCCGCGCTACGGTATTGGTACAAAACTTGGTGATTATCTTAACGGAAAAAAAGTTGAAGTAATCAATCTTGCAATGTCCGGACGTTCTTCAAAAAGCTTCCTTACTGAAGCAAATTACAAAACACTTGTGAATAATATCAAAAAAGGTGATTATCTTATCATCGGCTTTGGTCACAATGATGAAAAAACTGAAGAAGGTCGCTATACAAATCCAAACGGCTCAAAAGAAGATGCAGGTTCGTTCAAAAACAGCCTTTATGTAAACTACATCAAGCTTGCCCTGGACAAAAAGGCAACACCTGTTCTCTGTACTCCAATCGTACGCCGTGCTCCTGGAAAAGCATACGAAGGTTCTTATGTTCATATTACTAAGGACACTGCTGAGTTCCCTGGCGGAGACTACCCTAAGGCAATCCGTGAACTTGGAAAAGAAACCGGAGTTCTTGTAGTTGATAATACTGAATATACAAAAGCCCTTTATGAATCAAAAGGCGACGACGGTACTGTAAAATATCACGCATGGCTCGGTCACAAACCTGGCAGCGTAGATAACACTCACCTGAACACTTACGGCGCTTCTGTTCTTGCCTATAATGTAATTCAGGAAATGTCTAAAAATATTAAAAACTTTTCAAAACTTCTTGCAAAAGACATTAAGGAACCGGGAGAAGAACTTTTAGTTCCTAATCCAAAATATATTGTTCCTGTTTATGCAGAATTTACACCGGCTGACAAATCTGGAAACTTCGTAACAACAGAACCATGGTTCGGTACTGTTTTTGGTGACATGGGTGGTCTTGAAAAGATTGCAAATCCGGATCTCTACGAAATTAATGAAGAGGGCGGAAAAGTTGTAATGCATTCAGGTACAAAAGACGGAAAAACTGCAGCAGGTAAAATCGCTTCTGGTTCGGACGGGCTTGCTTTTTACTTCCAGCAGCTTCCTGCTGACAAAGATTTTGTTCTTTCAGCTGTAGCAACTGTTAAAAATGCAACAAAAAACAATCAGGTTTCTTTCGGTCTTATGGTTCGTGATGATGTTTATATCGACAAATATGACAACCAGGTAAAATCAGACTATGTTGCCGCAGGCTGCTTAAAACTTGCTAAAGGCGAAGGCGCATGGACTTCAACTTTTGCCCGCGCTGACGGAAATCTTGTTGAAAACACTGTTGCAAAACAGGAATTCCCTGCTTCGGGCGTTAAGATTCCTCTTTCAATCAAAAAGGCAGGTGATTCTTATACAGTACAGTTCGGAAAAGACAGCGCTTCATTTACTGCAAAACTTACAGAAGTTGATGCTAAATGGGTTTACGCAGGCCTCTACACTGTACGTTCGGCTTTCATCGAGTATTCAGATGTTAAGCTTGAAGTAAAATAACTAAGCTGTTTTAAGATTCAGAAACAGGGACTGCACTAATACAGCCCCTGTTTAAAATAAAAACTGCCGTTTGAATGGCGCGTCTTAAAAAGATTCGTCACTTAAACGGCAGTTTTTTTTCTGTCTGCAGCCTGAGTATTCTGTAATTGAGCTGCTTTTATCTTATTTTTAAAGGTTTAATTACTGTACATTCACAAACAGTTTAATTGAAATCATTAAGATGACTTCTACCAGACCTAAAACAATAAAAATCATTAAGTGCTTGAAGCCTGGCTTTGGGATTTTCTTTTCTGAAACAAAAAGAGCACCGATTAAAGCCATGAAGAACATGTATACCATTGTAAGGTCGAGGCGGTTTGCCATCTGAATCAGGTAGATAATCGGGAAAACAAGGGCTGCTGTTGTAACAGGAACACCGTTAAAGTACATGCGGTTGCAGTCCTCTTCTTTCTGACGTTCTTCTTCCTGAACGTTGTAATATGCAAGACGGATAACAGCTCCGAGAACATAAAGAATGCAGATTATGTAAAAGAAGTCGGTAAGATATGTGTAATAATGAGTTTTTGTTGTAAGACGGTCTAAGAATCTTGAAGTTTTTACCAGGTTGATTCCGATGCAGGCAGGAAGTACGCCAAAGGCAATTACATCAGAAAGGGAATCAATCTGAATACCGAATTTTTTTGCAAAGTCGGTACGGTTCGGTTTTGAGCGGGCAACTTTTCCGTCAAAAGCATCAAGACAGCCGCATACCATAAGACAGATAATTGCGGCAAGAATGAGCTGCGGTGTAAAGGAACATGCAATTCCGATACAGGCAGACACAATAGAGAGATAAGTTAAAATAACTGTGTAATCGTAAACACCTAACATAAAAAATTCCTTATGTAAACAGTTTATCATCTTAAAATAACCCTTGCAACTAAAGGCTCTTTTGTGGAAAATAGAATAGAATATGTTAGACTCGATTGTTAATCTCTTTACTGCTTATGTATCCTACTGGCCTCTCGCCAGTTTCTTTATCCTGCTTCTTGCAGGTTTTAATATCCCGGTTTCTGAAGATGCCGTAATCATTCTCTCTGCAGGTGTAGCTTTTGCTGACCGTTCCCTCATTATCCCTAACTGGGTGGCACTTTATGCAGGCATTATCGTAAGCGACATCATGGTTTACTGGCTTGGTTATTTTGTATCAAAGGGACTTTTTCAGTTTAAGGCCATCAGAAAAAAGCTTACTCCAAAAAAAATCCGCCTGGTTGCAAAGGCTCTGGACGATTACGGTTTCAGAACTTTCATTGTAGTCCGCTTTATTCCTTTCGGTGCCAGAAATGCTTTGTGGATGTCTTCGGGGTTTGTAAGGCTTCCATTCAGAAAGTTTGTCCTTTACGATTCAATTGCGGCTTTAATCAGCTGTTCACTTCTTTATAATCTTGTTCTCTTTATGGGGGCAAAAGCTTCCCTGACTCATAAAATTATCGGCGTTGCACTCTTCCTGGCAATGATTGCTTTCTTTGCCTGTATGATAGTAAAAGTTGTACGCAAAGAAACAGAATTTTTTGACGAAGAAGACAGCAGTATTCAGAATAAATCTTCAGAAACTCAGGGAAAGGCTGAAGAAGCATAATTTTAGTCCTCTTTTTGTAACACACCTCAGGCCAGACTCAAAACGCTGTCAATTGAAACTAATAGTCTTTTGTGATAATATTCTGTGTATTTTTAAGAGATGTTCAATAAGTAAAAAATGTCTGTCTGTAATGCAGCAGACGGCTGTGTCCTGCACGGCTGTGACTTTTGCTTTTGAGACATCCCTTTATTATTGGAGCTTTTATGAAAGTTGTTGTTATCGGTGCCCAGTGGGGTGATGAAGGAAAAGGTAAAATTGTTGATTATTTAGCAGAAGATGCTAAATATGTTGTCCGCTATGCAGGCGGTCCGAATGCAGGTCATACAATTGTTGTAGACGGAAAGCAGTTTGCACTTCATCAGGTTCCAAGCGGAATTCTTTATCCTGAAAAATCTGTTTTCCTTGGTGCCGGTATGGTAATTGATCCTGAAGCCCTTTTTGCAGAACTTCAGATGCTCAAAGACAACGGAATTGACTGGGAAGGCCGTGTATTCATTTCTGACCGTGCTCATCTTATTCTTCCACGCTACCGTCAGATGGATAAAGACCGTGATGCTTCCCGCAAGCGCCCTATCGGAACAACTGGCCGCGGAATCGGCATTGCCTACTCAGAAAAAGCCCAGAGAGACGGTATCCGTCTTGCAGATCTTGACTGGAAACAGAAAATGGACGAATTCGAAGGTGAAGACCTTGAATTTATCAATAAATATAAAGATAAGCTTCTTGAAATGCGTGTAGACCTTACAGCAAAAATGGCACAGTTCAAAAAAGACAATATTCTTTTTGAAGGTGCACAGGGAGCAATGCTCGACATTGATTCAGGAACTTATCCGTATGTTTCTTCCGGAGCTTCTTGTTCTGCAGGTGCAGCAACAGGCTGTGGAATCGGTCCTCATGATCTGGATAAAATTCTCGGTGTTTTCAAGGCTTACGAAACACGCGTTGGAAACGGTCCTATGCCGACAGAATTCAATGACAGTGATGCTGCAGAAAGTGAACTCTGCCGTACTGTACGCGAAACAGGCCGTGAATACGGTGTTACAACAGGCCGTGCCCGCCGCTGCGGTTACCTTGACCTTGTAGCACTCCGCTATGCATGCCGTGTTAATTCAATCGACAGCCTCGTTCTTACACATCTTGATATCTACGACCCGATGGAACAGATTGAAGCCTGCGTTGCCTACGACATCGACGGAAAAATCGTAACAGATTTCCCTGCAAATGTTGAAGCAATGGAAAAAGCAAAGCCAATCCTTGAAAAGTTTGAAGGCTGGAAGACAGCTCTTAAGGATGTAAGAAAGTATTCAAAGCTTCCGAAGAATGCCCGCAATTATATTGAATTTATCGAAGATTACTGCGGTGTTCCGGTTGGAATCATCAGTGTAGGCTACGAGCGCGACCAGACCTTTATTCGCAAGAATCCGTGGAAAAAATAAAACTGAAGTTTTATTTTTTCCTGGCGAGTTTGTAATACAAACTCGAGAAAACGCTAGTGCGTTCCTTGCGGGTTTGTATTACAAACTCGAGAAAACGCCAGTGCCTTTCCTGACGGGTTTGCAAAGGCAAACCCGATTAAAAATATAAATAAATAAAAAAAATCTCCGTTTTAAAACGGAGATTTTTTTTGCTTATAATGTTAAAACAGTTTGACTGTGCTGACTAAACTTTAAACAGGTCAACTTCTGAACCGATCTTAATGATTGATTCTTTAACTCTGGAAGAAATATCCTTGAGGGATACTCCTGTCTGATTGATTTTTTCTGCACCTACTGACATTTCGTCCATGCTTGTGGTCATAATGTCAGTTGCTTCCTTTAATGTCTCCATCTCCGTTACAATCGAATTGCTGTTGGCAGTCATTTCCTTTGACGAGGTGTGAACATCTACGCTGGAACTGTTAAGATCCTTTAATGCTTCAATAATCTGCTTTGAACCTTCGTTCTGCTCTTCCATGGCAGCACCAATCTGCATTACAAGCTGATCTGTATCTCGGATTTTTGCTGATACGGCAGAAAGGGCAATGTTGGATTCTGACGAAGATGAAACAACTGCTTCAATTGTATTCCGGATTTTATCAATTCCATCGCCGATTGTCCTTGACTGGGCAGAAGATGTTTCTGAAAGCTTACGGATTTCGTCTGCTACTACGGCAAAACCTTTTCCGGCTTCGCC
>DGGY01000036.1:121664-122415 GCA_002392405.1 Treponema sp. UBA3862
ATGCTTGAAATTGCAGTATTGGCTTCCTGCAGCATCTGGGACTGTTCTTCCATCTGGTTGATTTTTTCGGAAACATCCTGCTGCTTTTTAAAACCTGTTTCTGCGTTTGAAGAAAGATCCTTAAATGAAGTCTGCATTTTTTCTACAGAATGATTTACGGAAGAAATGTTTCCAATCATCTGTTCCACAGCCGCACTGGCTTCCGTAATGCTTGCAGACTGGCTTTCGATAAGATTGTCCAGATTTGTAATTGAATCAGAAATTTGTGTTACGGAAGAACCTGTTTTATTAACGCTGCTTCCCTGATTCTGTATCTGCTGGTGAATTGAATTTATGTTTGCAATAATCTGGGTAATTGAACTTGAAGTTTCTTCAGTGCTTAAAGAAAGGCTGTCGCCGGTGGATGAAAGTTCATTTTTGAACTCTTTAAGGGTGCTTATGATTGAATGGAGCTTATCCATAAAGAGATTGAAATTGTAGGCTAAATCGCCGATTTCGTCCCTGCGCAGAAGGTCACAGCGCCTGGTCAGGTCTGCATCTCCGGAGGCAAGATCGCCCAGAAAGTTTGTTACGCTGGAAATTCGTCTGATTAAGCGTGTTATAAAGAAAAGTCCTGCAATGCAGAGAATTGTAACGATCAGTATTGTTACAGGAATTACAATTGAAATGGTTTTTCCTTTTATTTCCCTGATAAGGGCTGTGGTTTTTGCCACAAACAGCATGCCTTTTATATTGTCCTTTCCGTCTTTAA
>DGGY01000001.1 GCA_002392405.1 Treponema sp. UBA3862
CTTCTCCTGGTGCTTCTTCCTGAACAGCAATTCCATCCCCTTCAAAATATCTTTTTTCAAAAGTTAATTTTTCGTCTCCCTTATTTCTGTAATAATAATTTTTCCCGCTCTGAACATAGTCCACCAGACCGTCACCATCAACATCCATAAAACTGTTTTTTACTGAAGATGTTGTCTTTTGGTATGTTTTTACGTAAGAGGCACCTACTCCTGCCTTTATCACTTTTATCCGTAAACCTGCACCTGCATAAACATTCCAGCCGTAAGTCGTAGTTGTATTTTCTTCCTTTGAAATATCATCATTTATAAATCCTAACTTTATTCCCGTTGATTTAAAACCTGCCTTTCCATTACCGTCAGACACATTTAAATAAGCATAATAATAATTATCAGCATCTTTTTTTATGCTGTCTGCCCTGCCGTCACCGTTTATATCACAGTAAATATTATCGCTGTATGATTTTCCCTTTGATACGCTTCCATGCACACCGCCTGTCACGCGTAAATCAGCATAACGACAGCCCCAGCCGACTCCCCCTGACGTACTTACACTAGCTCCGTTGCTCCAGCCTCTGCTTGTACCTAAAGGATTGGCATTATCTGCCTTTTTCTGCTCTGCAAAAAACACTGTGGTCCCTGAACCGTCCTTCTGAAAACCTTCGTATTCAAACTCATAGCTGTAGTTTTCTGAATGGCGGTTACCGCTTGCTAGCAAGCGGTCGCGCTTTCCGTGGTTCCGCGCCTTACGCGCTACATTGCTTCGCAACGGCTTTCGCCGCCACTACAATCGCTAACCGATTGTTTGCGGCAGCGACACCGCAGTTTTCTTCGAAAACTACGGTGTTTAGGTGGAAAATTATTTTCTTTTGTTTTTTCTAAATTTAATATAACAGTCCTGAGCAACAATTTCATTATAATTTAATTCACCATAATATGAGGAAGGATCATATATAGTTTCGACAGGAACTTTTTCCAACTCTCCGGTTATTATAAAATATCCTTTTTCATTAAGTTCCTGTATTTCTTTATCTTCAGGCGTATAATGAATCCGTTTATCAAAAAGAACGTTCCAATCCTGTCCGAATACATATTGATAGTGTATTTCATACTCTAATATTACTATTTCAGGAACTTTTGTCACAATTATTTTAAATTTTGGATAATAGTAATTACTATCAAACGTAGTTTCATTTTTAACATCACCACCTATGTATTTTGAAATATCAGGGTCACCATCACCCTTAATTATCTTATCTTTGGCACATGATGGTATCAAAACCATTAATATAAATACAATTAAAGCAAACAATTTTTTTTTCATTGTTGGTTCTCCTTTCTATGATTCTGTCGATACTCTGAACTATTATCAAATGAGTATTTTACTTTTCCTTTACCGTTTTCAATTCCTAAATCGTTTCGAAGAATATCCATTGTTTCTTTCACGTCCGCATCATTTTTAGGAATTGTGCATCCCCAAGATCCAGGTTTTGTTGTACCAGGCTTTTTTATATGTAAAAAATCTCCTTTATCATCGAATAGAAGAGTATCTTTTATGTAATCTTTTGTAGCTCCACTAACGCCGACATCAGCTTCTCCTTTTGTGCCATTTGGAATTGTATCTCTTCCAGGGAGATCTGGTCTGTCTGGAGTAGACTGGCATTGAACATCATTTAATGGAATTCCGCAAACCTCTACAGATAAGTTATCCTGATAATAAGTTGTTTCATCACCTTTAAAAGTTTCACCCTCATAAACATTCCGTGTAATTGAAACATTTGTATGATCTTTTATAAAATTAGCAGCTTTCTCATTATGAGTTGCAGCAAAATTTAAAGCTTTAGCGAAGACCTTTTGTGCAAAATTTTGTTCTTTTCCATCTGGATCCGTGTACTTAATAGGATTATTTCCAACATAGTGATAAAGATTCATATTAACAGAATTAAATATTCCGCCGGACATACCGTTTGACTGCCCTGCAACAAAGTCAGAAAGCGCAGGATCTGTACTCAGCCACCGGCTGGTCTTTGCATCCAGGTACCTCTCCCCAAAGTAATACAGCCCTGTCTCTTCATCCCGCTCCTTGCCCGTAAAGCGGTAGGCCGTCTTATAAGTAGCACTTGCCTTATCAATCCACACTTCCCCGTAAGGTGTGTACTCAATTCTCTCATACTCACGCCCGTCATTGTCGGTAATCACGCTGGCAGAGCCAAGATGGTCGCTATGATAATAGTAAGTCGACGCACTTTCTTCACTGTAGGTCGGATTTTTTGCGCTGTTCAACTTTGTTACAATTCGCTCGTTTCCAAGGAAAATGTGCTTAGCGGTGCGTTCACCGTTATAGACAGCAGAGTTATTACTCCATGTCCAGAAGTTATTAAAATAAAGTGTCTCGCCGGTATCACTCGACTTAACCGCACGCTGGTTGTCTTCGCCGTAGAGGTATTCCACATCTGCGTTCTGATCGCTTGTGGCAAGGAGCCGGCCTTTTTCATCCCAGGTATAAGTACGCTTAAAGCCGGAACTGCCCGAGCCGTCTCCGCTACTAGAACCGTTTCCACCTTTTGCAGATTCCGCGTTCTGTGCCTCTCTTGTCGCTTCATTACTTAAGCCCCAGCCGTAGTCCTGAGAGAAAACGCTTTCACTGTGTTTTTTAACTGTACGGGTCAACCTTGTTGTATCAGTCTGTTCTTCTGTCTCGCCTTCTTTTTCTTCAAGAAGTCTTCCGGTCTCGTCATACTTATAATACCTGTCCCCCGCTCTTTTTAAGCGGTGAACATAATCACTGTCATATTCATAGTCCAAGTCATAGACAAGCCCGTCGCCACCCAAGGTCTTCCCCTGACTTACTGTCATGGAACTTGTCTTACTCAACATCTTGCCAAGCCCGCTTGCGTCAAAACTAAAGTTCTGAGTGTATGTCGTCTTATAGTCAGGCACACCACCGCGATGCGGGTTGTAAATGCTCTCGCCGGAAGCAGAAGCTAACTGGTAAAGTCCGTCGTAGGTGTAGCTCTGTGCTGTGGTGTAGTTGCCATCTTCATCAAGACAGTCGTTGGTGTAGCCCAGGACGTTTCCCACTCTATCAAAGCTATACTTCAAGTTCTGCAAAGTCTCCCCCAGTCTTGAATCTGTGTGTAAACTTGAAAGCCATCTTCTGTGCTCGTCGTAAGCGTAATCTGTAACAGCGCCGTTACCGTACTCGATTCTTGTACGCTGTCCGTACTCATCATATTGAATGTCTTTAACGTAGGTTAAATCAAGTCCATAAACCTTACCGCTCACGCCCGTAACCTGTCCGCCCCTGTCATAGCTGTAGGTCAGAACTTCCCCGTCAGGATAAGTGATTTCCTGCATGCGGCCAAGATAATCTGAGGTGTATTCCATAACGGCACTTTCTTCTTTGTTCAGGTAATTTCTGATGTGCTTTATGGTACGTATTTCTTTTTTGACTTCCCCAAGAAGACCGTATTCGTATTCACGGCTTCCGCTGGCATCCGTTATCTTCTTTACTTTTCCAGCTGCATTAGTACCACTGTCTTCACAAGTACCGTATTCAATTTCTGTGGCCGGGCTTTGAGGATAATCAATTCTCACATTCCGTCCAAAACCATCATATGAGTATTCGATGTACTCATTTCTAGCCTTTAAAACAGAATTCCTTTCTTTTTCAAGATTTCCCTTTGCGTTATAAAACCACTCCTTTGTGCCGCTGTCTTTTGACTTAAGGCTTGTCTTTCTTCCAAGCAGGTCATATTCAACTTCAACCGGATTATTTTCTGCGTCCAGGGCCTTCTTTAACTGAGACAAGGCGTCATATTCATAGGCTGTCTTTGTTAAAAGAACGCCTGCTTTATCGAACTTTTCAAGTTTTACGATATTTCCCCTGAAGTCTTTTTTACTTACGGTAAAGTTTCCGCTTGTTCCTGCAGCCTCTGTGTCAGGATCAAAGCTTTTCTGAACTGCAAGGCCTTCCTCCACGCTATATTCATTCTTTACAAGAGAGCCGTCACTTAAAGTTGTGCTTACAACACGGTCTGCTCCGTCGTATTGTGTCATGTCAGGATTTTTTATTTCTTGAGAAGCGGCATATTGAACAAGAGTCTCTGCAAGCTCTTCATCGCTTAAATCTAATGATGCGGCCATAAAATAAGGCTTACCCTCTTTTACAACCCGGCCTTTCTTATCGTATTCAATCTGTCCGCTTAAATTAAAGCCTTCTTCACCACGTACTACGCCGGTCTTTGCTGTGAGGGCCGTGCGACCAAGCCCGTCTGACGCTATAAGCGTTTTTATTACGGAAGTGTCGTTTTTATTAAAAGTAACCTTATTTTCTGTCACGGTGTACCACAGGCTCTTTTCACCGCCAGCTGTATTGCCGATGGCAGAGCCCGATGTTGTGTCACCGGAAGAACTTTCATTCTGAGGATCTGTCTTTTTTGTTCCGTAATACTTATACTTTACTGCAAGAACGTCTCCGTCATAATCACTTGCAGCACTCGTCATCCTTCCCCAGCTGTCATAGGTGTAGTGCATGCTGTTTCCGTTGATGTCTTTTGTTACTGCCGGCTTACCCAGCTTTTTGTTCCATTCTGCAGTGCTTTTATACGTAATACCGTCGGCTGAATGGCTAATTTCTTCTATATATTGGTTATGAGTGCCGTCATACTTATACTCAGTCACATCGCCGTTTGCTCCGGTTATTGTCTTAACGTTTCCATAGAAGTCATAAGTATAATTTAAGTCCGTGTGTTCACTTGAAGTGTAGAACCGGCTTAATTTTGTCAGGGAGCCGTTTTCGTTGTAAGTTCCAGCCCGTTTTCTCAGGAGTTTTCCCTCTTCCTTTACTTCAATTAAAGAAGGTTTTGAATAAATGTATTTTGAAGGATTCGCGAAATATTCAATTTCTGCTTCAAGAACCTTGCTGTCCGTACTGCCGCTTTCCTTAATTGAGATTACGTTCCCAAAGTCATCGTATTCATATTCAACGGTGCGCTTTACTGCCTGACCAGTGCTTTCTGCGTAAGGGATTTTCTCTGCTGCCTGTACACCAGATGCTTCATCAAACTGGTATTCCGTGCGCTTTTTAACAAGCGGAACGTTGTCTTCAAGCTCGTATTCAACATGAGAAAGTAAAATGTCTTTTCCGCCCGAACCTTTCACAGTTACAGACTCACTTTTTTTCATACCCTTATTATAATATTGGTCATTGTAAAATAACAAGATTTTTTTACTGTCATCTTCGTATTCTGCCGTAACTTCTGCATAACCGTAACTTTCCTTTACTGCGCGGTCAAAATATCCGCCGCTGTAACTGTATTCTACCGTCGTTTCATGCTCCCCATGATTAAACAAAGCTTTTCCGTCTTTTTCGCAGCGGTCAGCCATAGTCACTTTACTCATTACATAGCGGCTTCCAGGCATGTCAGGAGTTCCTTTATCTTCGACATAATCAATCCTGCACTCGCCTCCTCCAGGGAGTTTTATTTTACTCAGAAGCTGTGCCCTTCCCGTCAGGTTTCTCTTGTAGTACACGCCTTCATTCGGGCTCCCTTTCGGGAATCTTATTACATGATCAACATATCCGTCTCCGTCTATGTCCATCATTTTTACAGTTATACCCGATGCACTTTCCCCGGCATTTACTCCCGCTCCTGCACTGGCTGTAAAATTCAAAAAGCCGAACCAGCCGAGACACTGGCTCCATGTAAAGCTTGCTCCGAAGTTCCCGCTTAGGGAAGCATTTGCCGACAGGTTCCAGTCGAGTGAATTGGCATAAAATTTAGTCATGCTGCCAAAGAAATTTTGCGGCGTTAAAATGTCTTTTTTACCCATGAGCATCTTGAAGCGGCTGCCGCCGGGGATCCAGTGTCCTTCAAAGGAAGCGTCTCCCATACCCACTCCCTCATACCAGTCAAAATTCCATTCAGGAAGAGGCACATCTGTTTCCTGGCCAAAGGAGTTTCCCAGGTTAAAGCGGACCTTCATCGACTTTTCTCCCGGCTCCATTTTTACAATGTCACAAAGTCCGTCCCCGTTTAAGTCTAAAAATGTTTTTGTAGTGTTTGCTGACGACGTTGAAAGGCTTACTCCTGCGCTTATATTTGCCCCTGTTTTAAGGCTTTTTGACTGTGAGTTGTCGCTTGAGTTTCCGATCGGAACACTCATATTTACGGAAAGCGCCAGGTTTTCTGACTCACTGATGTAACCGGGATTAACGAACGTCTGCGATTCAGCAAAATCGCATCCGGTATTTATACGAACCTTTACCTCTTTTTTTCCATCGTCAAATTCCAGCAGGTCCGGAAGTCCGTCGCCGTTTATATCTAAAAATCCCTTTTTTTCTTTGGAAGACCCCGTCGCTCCCGAACTGCCCCCTGAAGGCTGGGATGAGGACTGGAGTGAGAGGTTAACCTTACCGTTTTTTTCAGTTTTTACAAGTACATTTCCTGTTGTGGTAAATGACGTTCCTAAAACTTTCGTATCTGCAGTACTTACGCAGATATTTTCCGGCAGACCATCAAATGTAGTTTTTCTGTAAGACACTTTACCGTCTTCCATATGACTTAAATATAAATTACCACCAGAAATAATATCCTGGGCTCCGTCTGCATTCATATCCAGCGTCATGAGATTTGTTTTTGTGTCAGAATCATTTGTACCCCAGTTTACGCCTATTTCACCACCAAAGGTCTCGGCATTAAGCGTACTAAAATCAGGCTTATTTATGTCAGATACTATCAGCCCGACTGAAACACCTACAGAAGGGGTCGAGTCTTCACCGTTTGTAACAGTATGACGAAGATTAGTCATGTAAAAACTTCCGTCGCCGCTTTCTTGTGTTACCCCGCAGGCTTCATAATACGCGCTTCCGCCGTAGCGTTCTGTATGGATTACATTGTCTTTTATATACGGAGCATAATTGAGTGTAACAGTATTTCCATCTTCATCTTCTGTTTCTATTGAACAGAAAGAGCCTATAAGGGCGGTTTTGAGAGAACTTTCACCGGTTAAGGTATTCTTTTCCATAAGGATTGAGGTCGTGCCGTCTTCCTGTATCTCTTCATTTTTACGGGCGGCAAGATAATAAACTTTGTTTTCCCCCTCTGCCTCAGTTACATTTCCTTTTTCAACCGCAGTCTTACTGTCATTTGCGCTCTTCCGCTTATTTTCAAAGTCACTTTCATTTTGAGCTGCTGAACTTTCTCCTTCGAACAATGCAATGCTGAAATCTTTTTCAGCATTCCACATTCCGTAGTACCAGCCTTTATTTCCTCCGAACAGAGGAATAGTGCCGTCTACTGCATACAAAAGTTCATATTCTTCTGTGTCATCGTCAGAGTCTACTGTAAACGGCTTTGTATAAACTGTATAACTTTCGTTTTTATCTTCGTTGCTGAAATCTTTACCTGAGTCATAGCTTTCAACTGGATTTGACTTCGTAACTAAAAGGCCTGCTTCATTTAAAGTCAGAAGATTAAAAGAGCTGTCTTCAACCTGGTATTCAAAATCATCTGCGTAATATAAGGTCTGCTTTAAGGAGGTCAGTTTTCCAAAATAATATCCAAGTTTCTTAAGATCTTTTCCTGCAGCTGCTGCATCCATTCCTTCCTTAAGTTCCGCACCGTTTCCAGTATCTTCAAAAAAAGTGAGCACTTTTTCAAAGACAAGCCGGCGCTTTACATCATCCAGTATTTTCTGTGCAGTCTCTGTATCCTGATTTTCTTTATTTTTGTAATACGAATATTTATAGACGCTGCTGCCATCTGCATTTGTTTCATAGTAATCACATTTTTCATACATTGCCAGAATAAACTGCTCTATTTCTTCCTGTGTAAAAGACAGGCCTGTAAACTTATCTTCAACTTCACTTTCCTTTACATCTGTCCAGTTTTTCCATTTTGAGGAATCTACAAGGCAGTCAGGATAGTTCTTCTCTCTTACAATTTTTTCTACTTCATCTTCAGTCAGGTTGCGGCAGTCATTACCTTCTGTAAACTCATTTTTAAGAATATATTTTTGTTTATTTCCTTCGCTTATTTTTACTATGGCAGTAGAGATTTTTCCGCTTTCTGCAAATGTAATTTCATAATCATCTGCCTTTTCTCCGTCCACAAGACACTCTGCGTCATAATGTGTCTCGGTTCCATTATACTCGCCGTATTCATCATAAACATCTTCTTCCCATTCCTTTACAGAAGCCTGCAGGAGTTTTCCGTCGATTTTTCCTAAATTAATGGTCTTTTCTTCGTAATTGTGCTGGAGAAAGCTTTTTTCCGTTGAAGAAGAGCCCGTAATAAATCCAGCCTCATCTTCACTCCGGCTTCGCTCATCACTGAAGTCTTTTTCAAAACTGTCATAGTATTCAGCTCCGTTTTCCCTTAAGGAATAATTTCTGCCGTATAAACTGTATGGTGTAAATAAACTATTCCACTTTCCTTCTTCCTCCAGTTCTGCAAGAAAATCGTTTATGCAATACTCCTTATAAAAGTCATATGCACTTAAGTTTTCATAAGATACTTCTTCAGGCTCATCATCCTCATCATCATTTTCC
>DGGY01000050.1 GCA_002392405.1 Treponema sp. UBA3862
ACTGATCCATGCAGATTCTTCCGCGTACAGAATAAGCCTTGTTTTTAATCACAACCTTTAATCCGTCATTCAAGCCGCCGTTACTCTGATTAAAGCGCCTGAAAAGGCCGTCAGCATAACCGATTGGAAGGACCGCAGTTTTTGTATCAGAAGAAGCAGTCCAGGTTCTTCCATAGGAAATACTTCCTCCCTTTTTAAAATCCCTGACAGAAACAACTTTTGTTACAAGTTCCATTACAGGCTTTAAGAAAACTTTTTCACCCTTGTTTTCAAAATATTTTTTATCAAGTTCCCCCGGATAATAACCGTAAACAATAATTCCCGGGCGGCACATATCAAGATGAGTATCACTTCTGTCTAAAGTAAGGGCTGAATTAGCACAGTGACGGATTCCTGGATTTACCCCCGCCTTTTTTACGTTTTCAACTGCTTCTAAAAAAAGCTCAAACTGCTTTTGTGTATATTTTCTGTCATCCTCAGAAAGTGAATCAGCCGCAGCAAAATGAGTACACATTCCCTCAAACTTTAAAACTTCACCGTCACAGATAAAACGTGCAAGTTTACCTGCCTCCTCAGGATAACAGCCTATTCTTCCCATGCCTGTATCTACTGCAAGATGAACAGGAAAAGAACTTACCCCCATCTCAACGCATTTTTCTTTTACAAGGGATATATATTCTTCATCATAAACAAGAGGAGTAAGATTATTTTTAATCAGCTCTTCAATTTCTGATTTATCGACAAGACTAAGCACTAAAACAGGAAGCTTAATTCCTGCATTTCTGAGTTCAACGCCTTCACTTACGGCTGCAACCGCAAGAAAGTCAACTCCGCATTTTACCGCAGTCCGTGCACATTCAACTGCACCATGCCCGTAGGCATCAGCTTTTACTGCAATACACATTTTAGCTGAAGAAGAAATTTTAGATCGGATATATTTTAAATTATGTTCAAGGTTTTCAAGATGGATTCTGGCAAATGTTGGTCTCATAACTTTTATAATCATAGTTAGTTGAAAAAAAATAGGCAAGTTAATCTAACCTTAACAAAAAGGCCGGAAACTTTTTTCACGCCATATATTGAGAATAAGAGCATTTTGAGATATATTTTGTTATATAAAAAAACGGGAGAAATCATGAAAAAAATCATTTTAACATCTTTTGCCGCAGCCGCAGTACTCGCTTTTACAGTATCATGCGCTTCTACTCCAAAAGATTCCGCTTCAGCAGATAACACACAGACAGAAAAAACTGAAAAAAACACAAAAACAGCAAAAAAAATAAAGGTAATAAATACAGAAAACCAGGCCAAAAAAGAAGAAACACCTGAATCAATTTACATCAAAAAAATTGAAGGAATCACCCTTACAGTTTCTTCTTTTCCTAAAGAAACAACGGCAGGCCGTGCATTTTCAGCACCGTTTGTATTTAAAGCAGTAAAAAAAGACGGAAGTCCGGCAGCAGGTCTTGATATAGCAATAAACTATCCGGAAGCAAAAACAGAAGGAAAAACAGCATTCGGTCTTGCAAACCTTACAACAGACGAAAACGGAACTGTAACTTTTGTACCGGCAGTTCCTTCAACTTCTTTTAATTCAGAAATCTCAGCCTACCCTGCAGGTGACATTACAAATGCAGTTATTGCACAGGAAGCTTCAAAAGCAAGTGCAAGGGCATCTTATAAAGTAAGGACAAATCTCGGACAGGCAGGCGGAACCATCGCAATCGTAGATTTCACTTCAGAAGGAAAACCGATTACAAACAACTCAGTTTCTTCTTCAAACCTTTTAATGGCTTTAATGAAACTCGGTTTTAAAAGAGTCGGAAACGCAGATTTTACAAATGCAGTCTTGAAAGATGACACACAGGCCGTTTATAAATCTGCAAAAGCCCTTCTCGGAAATAACTCAGCCTGGCTTGTTTTCGGAACTGTAAAATATGCAGGACCGGTTAAACAGACTGAAGACGGAAAACACACACTTACCCTCGATGGAGTAATTACCTGCCTTAACATGAAAGACGGTACAATTCTCTATGAGACAAAAAGAAGTGCCACTGTAAAAGAAGACAAGGAATGGAACTGTCTTCCAAAAGCAAGAACAGAGCTTGCAGAGAGCTTTGCAAAAGAATTAAATTACGGACTTTAATTAAAGTTTTTAAGGAAAAAATATGATTTATACAGACACAAGAGATAATTCGGTCAGAGTTGATTTTAAAACAGCAGTCGTAAACGGAATGAATGAAAAAACAGGGGGACTTTATATCCCTGTTGACTTCCCGAAACTCGATAAATCATTTTTAAATAAAGACCCGGAACCAAATCTGCGTGAAATTGCCTTTGAAATGGCAAAACCATACGTAGAAGGAGAAATTCCTGACGATGATTTACGCCGTATCATTAACGACGCTTATCCTTTCCCTGCAAAGGTTTCAGGACTTGACCCTAACTCTTATGTTCTTGAACTTTTCCACGGGCCGACCTGCGCATTCAAAGATTTCGGTGCACGTTTTATGGCACGTGTAATGTCATATTTCAACAGAAACGAAAGTACTCCCCTTCATATTCTTGTTGCAACATCAGGAGATACAGGTTCTGCTGTTGGAAGCGCTTTCCACAATGTTCCCGGCCTTGACGTTACAATTTTATATCCGGAGGGAAAGATTTCTCCACTTCAGGAAAAACAGCTTTCAACATTTGACGGTAATGTTCGCGCACTCAAGGTAAAAGGAACTTTTGACGACTGTCAGAAACTTGTAAAGACAGCTTTTACAGACAATGAGCTTCGCTCAAAACTCCGCCTTTCTTCAGCAAACTCAATCAACATCAGCCGTCTTCTTCCCCAGAGTTTTTATTACATGTATGCAGCCCTCTACGTTAAAAACAGAGCCTGGCAGTACAATAAAATCGAAAACCCGTCAATCATGATGGTAGTTCCAAGCGGAAACTTCGGTAACCTTACTTCAGGCCTTATCGCAAGAGAAATGGGAGCTCCAATTACAGGTTTTGTTGCAGCAACAAATACAAACCGTACAGTTCCAGACTGGATTGCAACAGGTGACTATAAAGCCCGTCCTTCAGTTGCAACTTACGCTAATGCAATGGATGTAGGCGCACCAAGCAACTATGAACGCATTGCAGCAATGTATTCTTTTGACCAGGTAAAACAGCTTTTTGCTTCTTACTGGCTGGATGACGACGGAATAATGGCTTCAATCAAGGACTGCTACTCTAAAACAGGTTACACAATTGACCCGCACGGAGCAGTAGGCTGGAAAGCATGGAGCGACATTAAAAACGGAGCAATGACAGAGCTTCAGAACGGAACAAAAGGAGACTGGACAAAACCAGGTCTTACACCAAATCTTCCTGAATGGGCAGATGATGTTACAAAAAAGAAAAACGCAATCGGCGTAATCTTAGAAACAGCTCATCCTGCAAAATTCGGCTCAATCGTTGCACAGGCAACAGGCAAAAATCCTTCAATTCCAGACCGCCTTGAAAAAGTAATGAAACTTGAAGACAAAGCAATTCCTATGGAAAATGACTACGAAAAATTCAAGAACTGGCTTATAGAAAATTTATAGCCGAAAGATATTAAACAAAAAAAGGCTGTCCCTTCAATTATTCTGACCGGACAGCCTTTTTTTTTACATGTTTTCGTATTTCTGAACATCATCTTCAAGATGTTCAATTTTTATACCTGACTGCTTAAACATTTCAAGGCTGTCATTCTCATCATGATAATGCTTTTCACAGACTACCCTTTTAATTCCTGAATTAATTAAAAGCATTGCACAGGTACGGCACGGAGTCATCCTGCAGTAAACGGTTCCGCCGTCAATGGAAATACCTCTTTTTGCAGCCTGACAGATTGCATTCTGCTCTGCATGTACAGTTCTTACACAGTGCTGGCTTACTGTACCGTCATCATGAATAACTTTTTTAAGGAGATGCCCTGCTTCATCACAGTGAGGAAGGTTCGCAGGACTTCCGACATAACCTGTTACTAAAATCTGATTATCGCGTGCAATGACACAGCCGGAACGGCCGCGGTCACAGGTTGCCCTTTTTGCAATAGTCCGGGCAACCTCCATAAAATATTCATCCCATGTGGGCCTGACATATTTTTCTTCAGCCATAAAAAATCTCCGCAAAAAAAAGGATATCCGAATAATAACGGATATCCTCAAAATTGAAAAGCAGAAAGAAACCTTTCAGAATTCAAAAGTTTACTTACATGCTTCAAAAATAATGTCTGCAAGGAAGATTACTGCAAGAACCCATGTGATTACTGGGATTTCCTTAATCTTCTTTCCTGCACACTTAGCGATTACATAAGTGATGATTCCCCACATAATACCTTTGGCAATTGAGTAAGCGAAAGGCATTGTCATAATTGTAATGAATGCAGGAATACCTTCAGTCGGGTCAGCAAAATCAATGTCTACAACTGACTTCATCATAAGATAGCCTACAAAGATAAGGGCCGGAGCTGTAGCGGCTGCAGGAATCACTAAGAACAGATTAGAGAAGAAAAGAGAAATTAGGAAGAGGAAAGCAACAATAACAGAAGAGAATCCTGTTCTGGCACCGGCTGCAACACCAGATGTAGATTCAACAAATGAAGTTACAGTTGAAGTTCCAAGACAGGCACCTGCAACAGTACCAACAGAATCAGCAAGGAGAGCACCCTTTGCATTTTCAACGTTTCCGTCTTCAGTAATAAGATCTGCCTGATCTGCAACACCAAGAAG
Source organism: Treponema sp. UBA3862 (assembly GCA_002392405.1). Classification (GTDB taxonomy): domain Bacteria; phylum Spirochaetota; class Spirochaetia; order Treponematales; family Treponemataceae; genus Treponema_D. The sequence goes on from DGGY01000050.1 coordinate 4,755, forward strand.
TGTTCCGATAGTATCAAAAAGATCTGTAAAGAGGAAGGTAATAAAAATTACAAAGAATTTTCCGAGAACAAGCGCAGAGAAAGCATTTGTTTCAGAGTCGATGATAATTCCCTTAAAATCAAACTGGAAAAGATAAGGTGCTACAGGAATAGAGAAAGGCTTAAAGTTGTCAGCAACCACAGTAACACCAAAAGGAATTCCAATAATTGTTGTTACGATAATTGAAATAAGGATTGCACCCGGTACTTTTAAAGAGAAAAGCACGATGGTGATGATAAGACCGATTACAGCAACAATTGCAGTTTTATATGCAAAAGAAAAGTTAACAAATCCGATGAGGGTTCCGGTGTCACCACGGCAGATACCTGAATTTACAAGACCAATGATACAGATGAAAAGACCGATTCCGACAGAAACGGCTTTCTTTAAGCCTTCAGGAATTGATTTGATAATGGCTTCACGGATACCGCAGAGGGAAAGAAGGATAAAAATAATACCTTCAATGAGAACTGCAGTAAGGGCAAGCTGCCATGAACAGTGCATGCCTAAAACTACTGTATATGTAAAGAAAGCATTTAACCCGAGTCCCGGTGCAAGAGCCACAGGAAGATTAGCTAAAAAGGCCATTACAAGAGTAGCAATAGCGGCAGAAACGGCAGTTGCAGTAAATACAGCGCCGGGATTCATGCCGGCATCAGAAAGGATTCCAGGGTTTACAGCAAGAATGTAAGCCATTGCAAGGAATGTCGTAATACCGCCGATGATTTCACGGCTTAAGGTTGAACCTCTCTCCTGAATTTTAAATAACTTTTCCATCTTTTAAGATACCTCCATGGAAATAAATTCAGGTTTCATTATATCACACAGTAAAAAAAGAGAGAAAGGAAATTTTATAGTAGTCCTTCACTTTCAAGAGCAAGTTTAGCTGCATTCTGTTCTGCAGTTTTTTTGTTTTTTCCTTCGCAGGGACCAAAAACCTTTTCTTTAAGATGAACGCTGACCCAGAAAGTCCTGTCATGGTCGGGTCCTGTTTTTTTAACAAGCTCATAAACAGGAATTGTCCTGCACTTTTTCTGATAATGTTCCTGGAGTAAAGTTTTATAATCTTTCTGTCCCTTATTCTGCTGAACCTTCCTGATTTCAGGAACAATCAGTGACAGAACGAGTTTTTCTGCCTCTTCAAAGCCTCTGTCAAGATAAAGTGCGCCGATTACAGCTTCTACACAGTCTGCAAGAATTGCATCTTTTTCCCTTCCCCCGCTCTTTTCTTCACCTTTTCCCAAAACAAGCATTCTGTTGATTCCGATTTTTCTGGCAATCGGAGCAAGGGATTTTTCTGAAACAACAACACTCTTTATTTTTGCAAGATCCCCTTCGGGATTTTCTACCATGTCCTGATATAAAAAAGTTGCAGTGGCCATTCCTAAAACAGAATCTCCAAGAAACTCAAGCCTCTCGTTATTTATATGACGGTTATTAGAGCTTTCGTTTGAAAAAGACCTGTGATGAAAAGCAAGATCAAGCAGTTCAAGACTGTTAAAACGGATTCCTGTCTTTTTACAGAACTCAAGAAGTTCTTTTTTTCTCTGCGGGGAAATACTGTCTTTATTACGGAAAAATGATTTTAACATCTTCTTTTGACCTGCCTTAAAAAAAATAAACACAGGCTGCACTGCAAACCTGTGTTTTATTTTCAAGTAAAAAAACTACTGAAAAAGGTTACTTATTTAGATTCTTTTTCAGCTTTGATGAAATTATATGCATCACGAACTGTTTCAAATTCGTT
>DGGY01000049.1 GCA_002392405.1 Treponema sp. UBA3862
ACCTACAATTGAATTTGCCTTATACCCCTGGTTATACATTACGTTGAATTCTTCTTTTGTGATATCACCTACATAGCCTATTACATGGCTGATAGAACCGGTTTCAACGTAGTTTCTCATTGGTTTAGACCGCCAGCTTACCCCCGGCAGATCTGTAATGTTTTCTGCAATATTTGAAATAACCTCAAAAGGAACGTTTACACGGATTTCAATTGCTGTATAAGAATGCCTCATTCGCTGAGGAATTTTTTTATCTACATCGTTTTTTGAAATGCCAAGATAAGATGCAAGTCTTGCTGTTACCGTATCATAATAATTTTCAGGTATTTCAGCAGGAGTTAAATCAACCGCAAAGGAATCTGTATTGATGACCAGAGGAAGAGAAGCATTACGGTCAAAAATTTCACCCCTGTTTGCGGGAATTGTTTTTACCTGACTTGAAATTTTATGTGACTGTTCGCGGTAAACTTTTCCTTCAATTACCTGAAGATGAAAAAGAATCAGACTGTAAACAACAAAAGTAACTGCAAGAATAAAAAGAAGTACGATAATTTTTAAGTTTCTTGAAAGAAAGAGAGAAGATTTTTTAAAACTTTCAAAATAGCCGTTATCAAAATCTGCCATTAACTTACTTTCTCCGGGTTAAGAAGAAGAGTATTTTTAAATACATCAAGAAAACGGAAAACTAAAGGACAAAAAATGCCGTTAAGAAGAAGTTCAAATCCAAATGCAGCTGAAAAAATCTGATAGTTAATGATTACATTAGGATAAAACAGGGAGATAAGGCGGATGATAAAAACTTTTATAACTGTCGCACAAATCCCGAGAAGTACAGGGAAAAATACACCGTTAATATTAAGGCTCTTGTTGAATACACCTGAAATATAACCGAATATTGTTCGCAGAAGGCAGTTAAAACCAAAAGGAACTGCACTGAAAAAATCCATTAAAAGTCCGCTTACAAAACCACCGCTTACTCCATAGAGTTTTCCGTTCTGAAGACTGAAATAAAGAGAACACAAAAGAATAATATCTGGAACTGCAGGCAGTATTACAATGTTTGAAAGAACCGCAGTCTCAAGCAGGGCAAATCCAAGCATAAATAAACAGCAAAAGCCGAAAGATTTCATCAGTTCTGCTCTCCTTCATAATGTGGATTAATTTCCCTCAAATCCGTAACAATAACTGTTTCAAGTCTTGAAAAATCGACTATTGGTGTAATTTCTATATTGAGGGATGAATCATAATCGATAACTGTAATTTTAGAAATTGTTCCGACAGGAATATCACGGATATAGTTTTCACTTTCACCGGAAGTTACGATAATGTCACCAAAATTAAGCTCAGAGAGAACTCTTTTTTTTATGTATTTCATCAGTAATGGTGAATCCTGGCTTCCGCCGCCTGTTACAAGACCGACGTCCCTTGTATTCTGGATGCGGCTTGAAATTGAACATTTAACGTCATATACAGGCATAACAAGACTCGTTCCAAGACCGACTGTAACAATTTTGCCTACAAGCCCAACTGTTCCGTTTTGAACTGCAATTACAGGCATGCCTTTTTTAATGCCGTTAAGACTTCCTTTGTTGATTGTAATTCCTGAATAAAGATTATCCGGACTGCGCCCTATTATCTGTGCAGGATAATTTTTCTGTTCAATTTTTCTGGTAAAATCAAGCTGTTCTTTTAAGCGCTCATTTTCCTTACGGATTTCTGTATTTGATCTCTGCATGAACTCATAATTCTTAAGTTTCTGAGAAAGTTCGAGATTCTGTGCCTTTAAATCCTTTAATTCCTTTACTGCAGAAAAAGCCCCTGCAATACCGCCTGTCACATAGTGAACTCCTTCCTGGAGCGAAGAAACAAGGGTAAAGCCTGCTTTCTGAAAATTAATGACAAATCCTCCCCCTGAGAATCCAAGAAAAATTCCTGAAACAAAGAGAAGGATTAAAAATACAAATTCAGAAAAACCAAAGTTAAGTGAACGTTTTGCCATCTGTTTACTGCGTTAAAAATTAGTCGTTAAGGTTATTGTAAACGAGACGGTCTGTAGACATATCCTTAAACAGATCAAAAGCCTGTCCGGCTCCGAGAGCAACACATTCAAGCGGCTTTTCAACGAGGATAACAGGAACGCCGGTTTCTTTTGAAATAAGTTTAGAAAGACCTTTCAGCATACTGCCGCCGCCGGTCATTACAATACCGCGTTCAACAATGTCTGCTGCAAGTTCAGGAGGTGTTCTTCCGAGAGTACGTTTTACTTCATCTACAACCTCTTTTACCGGTTCTTTCAAAGCTTCACGTACTTCAAGAGAATCTATTTCAAGACGGCGTGGAAGTCCTGTAATGGCGTCTGTACCGCGGATTTCCATCTTTTCATTTGTATTTCCGTCGCCTTCTGCATTACCAATCTGAATTTTAATTTTTTCTGCAGACTGCTGTCCGATTTTAAGGTTTGAAACCTGGAGGATATGCTTTACAATTGCTTCATCAAATTTATCACCTCCGACACGGATTGAACTTGTAACAACCATGCCGCCGAGGGAAATTACTGATACTTCAGTTGTACCGCCGCCGATATCGCAGACCATATGACCTGCAGGTTCATTAATTGGAATTTTAGCACCGATGGCTGCGGCAAGTGATTCTTCAATTACATCAACTTCCTTTGCACCAGCCTTGAGAGCTGCTTCAATAACAGCACGGCGTTCTACCTGAGTAATGCAGGAAGGAATACCGATTTTCATTCTGGTTGATTTAAAAAGCTGATGACGGGGAATAACCTTATTGATAAAGTACCGGATCATTTTTTCAGTACTGTCGATGTCAGCAATTACACCGTCTGCAAGAGGACGGATTGCAATAATGTTGCCGGGAGTTTTCCAGAGCATGCGCTTAGCTTCTGCTCCGACTGCTACTACGCGTTTTGTACCCTTTTCTACTGCAACAACAGAAGGTTCATCAACTACGATGCCTTTTCCGCGTACATAAATCAAAGTATTACAGGTACCTAAATCAATACCAATATCAGTTGAGAAACGGTCAAACAAACCCATTTTTTCCTCCCGGACCCTTTTTTATTTGTATTCTGAAAGTTTTTTTAATGAATCAGGATGATTTGCCTGAACTTTCAGCGCTTTGCGCCAGTAAGATCTTGCTTTTATTATATCACCCTTATTTTCATATATTACACCAAGTCCATAAAGTGCGTCACCAGAATTTTCGTTTTTTTCTAAAATTGTTGAAAATTCTTTTTCAGCATCTTCATATTTCTCCTGTTCAGTATAGATTTTGCCCAGAAGAAGGTGACTCTTATCTGTTATTTTTTCATCCTTACAGCCGCTTGAAATTCTGAAAAGATACTGTTCGGCTGCAACTGCCTGACCTGCATTATAATACTGTTCAGCAATTGAAAGAAGAAGCATGTCGCTTTCGCGTGTAAGAAGCGCTTTTGTAAAGGCACTGATACTTTCCATTGTCATGCCTAAAGCGGCATAACTTAAGCCTAAATACTCCGGAATGTCTTCTGCCTTATAGCCGTCTTTTTCTGCACGGTTAAGATATAAAACTGCCAGGTCTGCATAATAATGATAGGCTGAAATTGAATTTTTATAGAAATAAGCTTTACCAAGCATATATTCAAGCTGAGGAACAAGCCGTGAGCGTGCATTCTGAAGGGCAAGACGGATATTCGTTATTGCTTCATCATAATAAGCAAGAGACTGTGTAGTATCATTCTCTGAAAGAGCAAGATAAAAAGCTGCATAACCGTGATATGTAAGTGCAGTATTATTAAAAGGCTTTTCCTTTAAGATTTCTTCTGAAACCGTATATACATTCTGGTAGTTATATGCTTTCCATTCTGATTTTAAATGAGTTAAAGAATTACCTTTTACAATATACTTTTGAACAAGAAAATGAACTGATAAAAACAGTAAAACGGCAGTAACTGTTATGAGAGAAAAAACAATAAGGTTTCTTACAATCCTTATTTTAGGTTTTGCAGTGCCATCAGGCAAAATATTAAAATTCATTTCCCACCGCTTTTAATAAATTAAAAAACAGAAAAGACAATAAGCCGGGTTCTGTCCTGTTATTGAAGATAAAAAACTTCTTTAACGCATAACCATCTATCCTGAATTCCAGTCACCTGAAATCCTTCAGCAGTCTACCCGTGGTTTATAGAGCCGGAAACTCAAAACCACTGCTTGACTTTGCTCCAAATGAGGTTTGTCCTGCCGTTTATGTTACCATAAACGCGGTGGGCTCTTACCCCGCCTTTGCACCCTTACCTGAAAAATCAGGCGGTTTATTTTCTGTGACACTGTCTGTCAGAAAAGGGGTTATGCAATAAATTACAACTGCCCTTTTCCGCCCTGTTATTACCAGGCATTTTTTCCGGTGGAGCCCGGACTTTCCTCAGACAAAAGCCCTGTCATTAAGACTTTTATCCGCGGTTATATCTTTTCTGTATTAATTACCGTAAACAAAAAAAAGGGATGTCAAAATCTATTCAGGCATCCCTTGTTAAATTATTTATTCTTCAAAACTGATTGACTTGTCATCAACATCGTCAGAAGATTCTTCATCGCTGTCTTCTGAAACCATGTCTTCATCAAGTTCATCTTCAAACTCATCTGCAAATTCATCATCAAAATCTGCAAGTGAACCAGTTTCGTCCATTGAAAGATAATCTTCTGTGATTTCTCCTTCTGCAACATCCTGATGGAAAAGAATGCGGCTGCAGTATGGACAGAAAAGGATCTTTTCACCTTCATGAACTTCGTTTGCAAACTGTGCAGGAAGAATCATGTGACATCCTGTACATACACCGTTTTTAACTGCAACGATACCTTCACTGTTGCGCTGAATAATGCGCTGGAATTTGTATACGATTTCGCTGTCAAGACCAGGAACAATTTCCTGTTCTTTTGATTCAAGTTCTTTAAGCTGTTCTTTATACTGTGCAACTTCGCTGTCAATTGAAGCCTTGTTTGCATCAAGGTTAGCTTCCTGTGCCTTAATCATTTCTTCATCGGCACGAAGTTTTTCGTTTAATTCTTCAAGTTCCTTTTCTTTTTTCTGAAGGTCTTTGCGAAGAGCTGCTTCTTTTGCTGAAGCTTCGTTAATCTGCTTTTCAAGAGCTTCATATTCGCGGTGAGTTGAAATATTATCCATTCCCTTTTCACCGGCTTCTCTTGATTTTACGGCTTCATCAAGTTCAACCTGAATCTGTCCAACTTCTTCCTTTACTTTTTCATATGACTCATTTGTCTCAAGAAATTCCTTTCTGAGACGGATAAGAAGTTCATCCTGAGAAGAAAGCTGTTTTGGTGAATCGTTAATTTTTGCTTCAAGACTGTATTTTTCTGCCAGAACATCCTGCAGAGCCTTGAGCTTATCAAACACTTCTGTCATTACCATTTAAAATCCCCTAGTAAATATTTCAGAGAAAAATATTAAAATATTATATAAAAATTAGGCGTTTATGTCTATAAACGGACTAAGATTCAATGTAATCCCTAAGACCGCTTGCACGGCGCGGGTGACGGAGTCTTCTTAAAGCCTTAGCTTCAATCTGACGGATACGTTCACGGGTTACATTAAAGTAAAGTCCTACTTCTTCAAGTGTAAGGCTGTAGCCGTCATCAAGACCAAAGCGCATCTTAAGAACTTCCTGTTCACGTACAGGCAGTGAAGAAAGAACTTCACGAAGCTGTTCCTGAAGCATCTTGTATGCTGTCTGATTTGCAGGATTTTCAACTTCCTTGTCTTCAATGAAGTCGCCAAGCTGACTGTCCTCTTCTTCTCCGATTGGAGTTTCAAGGGAAATCGGTTCACGGGCAACATTTTTAACCTGCTTAACGCGTGCAACAGGCCATCCAAGCTGCTGAGCAATTTCTTCATCGTTTGGTTCACGGCCAAGTTTCTGCATGAGCTGGCGGCTTTCGCGTACCACCTTGTTAATCTGCTCAATCATATGAACAGGAACACGGATTGTACGTGCCTGATCTGAAATTGAACGTGTAATTGCCTGACGGATCCACCAGGTTGCATATGTTGAAAATTTATAGCCTTTGCGGTATTCAAATTTTTCAACAGCCTTAATAAGACCGATGTTTCCTTCCTGAACAAGATCAAAGAACTGAAGTCCGCGGTTTGTATATTTTTTTGCAATTGATACAACAAGACGGAGGTTAGCATTGATAAGCTTGTTTTTAGCCTTCTCCATCATTCTCTTTCCCCGTTCGATTTCCTTTGCTTTTGTAAGGATATCTTCTACACAGTTTTCAAAATCGTATTCCATGCGGCGGAGCTTACGGTCAATTTTCTGAATCTGGGTGTAAACATCACGGATTTCATCACTCGACATTCCCAGTTCTTTTTCAAGTTTTACAGATTCTGAGTGAATTGCAAGCTTACGTCCAAGGCTTCTGAGTTCCGAAGGATTTGAGATTCTCAGCTCCTTCATTTTCTTTTCCTGGTTGTGACGGTAATCTTCAATTTTGTCAGTTGCTTCTTCAAATTTTCCGCTGAATTTTTCGATTTCTTCTGACTGAATTTCAATCTTCTTCAATTCAGGAACAATCTTTTTCTGTAAAGCAATAAGCTGCGGGTTATTGAATATTTCTGCAGACTGTTCAGCATCAAAAAGCTGTTTTTTTAACGCCATATACTGCTTCATTTCAGGAAGAATTGGTTTAATCCATTCTGAATAGCAGCTCTTTAAGCGGCGCTTTTCTGCCATTTCTTCGTTAATTTCTTTTCTGGCCTTTCCAGGTTCATGAGGATCAATACGTGTAAAGGCTTTCTGGGCAACGGCAAAAAACTCAGGAACCATCATGCCTGAATCTTTTATAACACCTTTAATAATGTTTTCGCCGTCTTCCATTTCTTTTGAATATTTTACTTCTTCTTCTGCGGTAAGAAGCTTTTCTTTACCGATTTCACGTAAATAAAGACGAATCGGGTCATCAACATTTGAATCTTTGTCGCTATTTACAAGGCGTTCCCCGTCTTCAGCAGCATCTGCATCTTCATCGCCTTCTAAATCTTCATCATCAGCTTCATCATCCTCATCTTCATCGAGGGTATCTTCTTCCATAACCTGAATGTTGTTCTGAGTAAGAAGCTGAAGAACTTCTTCCATTTTTGGAGAATTAACAAAATCCTGTCCGAGAATTTCGCTTATTTCATCCCAGGAAATTATCTGTTTATCTTTAGCATATTCAAGAAGTTTAACAACTGAGGGATCGAGTTCCTGATCCATTTTCCGCCTCTTTTTTATTAAAAAAATACCTTCTGAAAAGCTATTTATCTCCGGCTTTCAGCAGGCTGTCGATTTTCATCTTTTCTTTAAGCAGTGAATTTAATTCTTCTGCCTGTTCTGGAGTGGAAGGATTTCCAAGACCTGTTATACGGTTGAGTATGTATTCCTTCTGCCTTACCAGCTCCCTCTGTCTGATCAATGCGATACTGTCCTGTACGATTTTTTCTGTATTTGCTGAATATTCACCGGATGTTACGCCTTCGGTAATCAGCTGAACCAGCTTCTGGTCTTCACAGTGCTCGCAGATTGAACTGAATGAAAGATTATTATTCTGGTAAAGTTCCTCCATAATGATGAAAAGCTCTTTTGCCTGGGAAGATTCAAACACATCCTCGTTCAGCTCCCTGCGCATCAGATTAAACTGACTTGTATCGGCACATACTGCAAATAAAGCCCTTAACTCAGAATCTTTTTTAATATTCTGAAGGTTACTTTCAGTATTTTTTTCAGGCCGCGGCTGTAAACGCTTAACGGCAGCTTCCCGGTTGCTGTAATCCCTTAAAACAGCCTGTCTTGAAAGATTAAATTTCTGACAAAGCTGATCCAGGCACGTTTCTTTCTGGATGTCAGTCTGTAACGCATCTACATACTGAAAAAAGGACATTGCAGCCCTTGTTTTTCCTTCCGGTGTATCAACCGGATATTCATGCGACAAAGAAACAAACAGATAGTCAGAATCTAATATAGCGTTATTTACGTCAGCCGTCAATGTATCAGGCCCGTATTTTAATAAAATTTCCGAAGGATCTTTTCCGCCTGTAAGCCTGATTACCTTTACCGTAAAACCAGCTTTCCGGCATGCAAGAATTGCCTTAAACGTTGCCGTTTTACCCGCCCCGTCAGAATCAAAAGAAAGATAAATAACAGGGTTTCCAAGCTCTTTACTGTAAGCAAAACGTTTTAATTTCTGAATATGTTCTTCCGTAAAGGATGTTCCGCAGGAGGCGACGGCATTTGTGATACCCGCCTGATGATAAGCGATACAGTCCATTGGCCCTTCACAGATAATTGCAAAGCCCTTCTCACTCATAGCCCTCTTTGCAAGATTTAAGGCAAAAAGCGTATGTTTTTTTGAATAAATAACCGTTTCAGGAGAATTGATATACTTGCGCTGGGATTCATCTGCAGGAGGAATTACACGGCCGCTCATAGCAACACAATCCCCCCTTTCATCAAAAATCGGAATCATAAAGCGGTCTGAAAAAAGACACATGTCGGGGTAATTTTTTGAAAAGAGACCAGATTTATCCAGAAGATCTTTACTGAAACTTTTTGATAAAAGAAACTTTTTAAGCCAGTATTTATCCTGCGGTGCATAGCCGAACTTAAACTTTTCGATTATGTCATCGGTAATTCCGCGGGACTTTATGTATTTTAAGGCCCGGTCAGCACCTTTTGTCTGGGTAAGAAGATAATTAAAAGTACCTGAAAGCCTGTTGTAAAGATTTTTTAAATCATCTTTTGTATGGTCAACTTTATAGTCGACATTTCCCTTATCATCATAACGAAGTGAAACACCGAATTTTTTTGCAAGAAGTTCTACTGCCTCTGGAAAAGATATTTTTTCCATCTCCTGAACAAAATTGATGGCAGAAAAACCTCCTGCATGACAGCCGAAACAGTAATAGGCATTCCTGTCAGGAACAACATGAAAAGAAGCTGTTTTTTCTCCATGAAAAGGACAGCATCCCCAGTAATCACTTCCGCGTTTGTCAAGTTTGACATATTCGCTGACCACTGAGACTATATCTGCTGCATCTTTTACAGCATCAATTGATTCCTGGGAAATAAAACCTGCCATTATTTAACGGATGCCGCCTTCTTTGTCTTAAACTGAGAACCTGCTTTTGTATGAGAACTGAAATTTTTTGTAAAAGTATGAGTTCCTTTTGCCTCATCAGTCAGAGTAAAAAAGTAATAGTCAGTTACAGGAGGATTTGCAGCTGCCTCTAATGCAACCATCCCCGGATTTGAAATTGGTCCGGGAGGAAGTCCTGCCCATTTATAGGTATTATAAGGTGAGTCAATTTTTAAATCATCATAAGTAATTACTTCTGGATGAGGTCTTCCTAGAAGTTCAGTAATTATATATTCAATTGTAGCGCAGGAATAAAGACCAATGTTTTCTTTAATGCGGTTAGTAAAAACAGAGGCGATAAGAGGAGCTTCTTTAGCTGCGCGGTATTCCCTTTCAACTATGGAAGCAAGAACAACAGTACTGTAATAGTCTGTCACTTCTTTTCCTGCAAAACGTTCAATCTGACCTGCATGTTCAAAAAAGTTATCAGCCATCATTGAAACTACTGCTTCGCCTGACATGGATGGAGTAAAAAAGTAAGTATCAGGGAATAAAAAGCCCTCAAAATTTAAGGCTGGAATTCCGTATTTTTTAAGAAGATTAGAATCCGTGCAGGAAAACATAAAATCAGAAGCCTTACATACACCTTCTTCCTCAAGTGTCAGGGCAATTTTTGACATTGTAAGCCCCTCAGGAATTACAGTTACTATAAAATCCTGCTTTCCGGAATCAAGAAGAAGAAAAATTTCTGACATCGTCATGTGACGGTTGATGTTATAAACACCTGATTTAAGGGAATAAGAATATCCCCTTCCCATTAAAAAAGGAAACCGGCTTGCAAGATAAAAAAAGTTTTTTGAACGGATTAACCTGCTGTCTTTTAAAATCTGTCCGATTTTTTTTACGCTTGAACCTGAAGGAATTTCAACGCGCACAGTATCAGAATTTTTTGACTGAGAAACCGGTACATAAAGCTGGATAAAAAAAGTTCCTGCAATAAAAACAAATACAAGAACTAAACTGAAAATTAATGAATATTTTTTAATCTGATTTTTCATGAATAAAATTTTTCAACCTCGTCTACTGACATACTGCTGTAAATAAACAGTTCAACCTGCCTGGCAAAAGATTCAAGAGAAGGCGGAATCTGGTTCTGATTTTTTCTTAAAAAAAGAGCAAGATTTTTAATCTCTTTAGAAGAAAAATTATATGTAAAATTTAATGAATTTTCAGAAGTTTCGTTATTTGAAGGTGAATTATCAAAATTCATCATAACTTTATTTCCGTTCCCTCAACAGCAAGAAAAACTTTTACAGGGTCCTTTGAGATATACTCAGCGTACCACCGTGCCGATTCAAGGATCGAATATAATTTACGGTCATCATAAGTCGGCTCATGATGAAAAAGATACAGTTTTTTTATATTCCACGCAACAGCAAAATCAATCGCATAACAGAAAGCACTGTGTCCCCAGTTTACCTTTCTGGCTGCCTCTTCTACTGTGTACTGGCTGTCCAGAACAAGAACATCAGCATCCTTAAAGACTGCAGTCCGCTCCCGGGACGGCTCAAAGTGTTCATTTTTAATTTCAACATCAGTTGCATAGACGAATTTATGACCCTTTTCTTCTACCGAATAGGAATAGGAAGAGCCGGGGTGATTCATGCGCACGCAGTTGATTTTAAGGCCGTCAATGATTTCTTCACGTCCGGGATGAAGAACATGGAAATTCATGTTTTTAGTCATGACATCCCAGCTGACAGGATAATATGGCTCAATCATCTGGTCTTTAAGATATTTGTCCATATCAGGAAACGGTGAATAAATATCAAAAACTGAACGCGGATTATAAGCAGGATCAAAAAACGGGAACCCCTGAATGTGGTCCCAGTGAAAATGAGAGAAGAAAATACTGTAATGATGGTCTTCAGGTGGAATTCCTAACTTACCCATTACACGGATTCCGGAACCTGCATCAAAAACGATTTTTTTATTAAGGGAAGAAGTAAGTTCTACACAGGGAGTATTTCCGCCAGCTGTTTCATAAATCCATTTAGGCAGTCTTGCAATAAAATTTTCCCTGGCCTGAGGGGAAGCAATATCTTTTTCTGTAATACGGTTTATAGCGGCAGAAATTTTTGCCTGAATCTGCTGCGGTGTTAAAGGCGAAGGAATGGATCCCCTGACTCCCCAAAATTTAATATTCATCTCTTCTCCACACTAATAATACTTTTTTTAATATATTACAATAAAACAAAAAATTAAACCTTGAAATAAAATTAATTGAAAAATTATTAAAAAAAATGAATAGACGGGAAAAAGATTTTTGATTTTTTAGAGATTCAGGCATAAAAAAAGCACCCTGAAAGATATCAGGATGCTTTCTGGGGAGTGAAGGATTCGAACCTACGAAGGCTTAGCCAGCAGATTTACAGTCTG
>DGGY01000042.1 GCA_002392405.1 Treponema sp. UBA3862
CTTTGATGCTACACAGACAATGGTTTCAAAAATCGACGATGATACATACCAGGTTCAGGTTGTGTCATGGTACGATAATGAAAACTCATACACATCACAGATGGTAAGAACAATCAAATACTTCTCAGAAAACTGCTAAGTTTCTGATATAGTTTAGTGCTAAAAAGTCCGCTCCGGCGGACTTTTTTTATGAGTTTTCATTATCGATTTATTTTGATGGTCGCAGTCTTTTCAAGCCTGCTCCGCGACAGCGGTCCTGAAAAAAAGCGTTTTTGACAAACCGCTTTTTATAAAATATATTAAAGGAATGAACGGAACAATAAAAACAATAAGCACTGTAATTCTTCTGGCACTTTCATTTTTCTGTTTTCAGTCCGGGGTCTTTTTGTTATCAGGCCATAATTTTAGAAAGAACAGCCGGAGGACTTTGTTTTTAATACTCTTCGTTACCGGAATTCTCCTTGCTTTTGATGCCCTTGCTTACATTTTTCGCGGTAATTCCGGCCAGACCGGCTGGTATATGGTCCGTCTGAGCAATTTTATTGTCTTTTTCATTAACTGCGCCCTGCCTTTTTTAATCTGTTTTTACTGTTCTGAATTCATCAAGTCTGAGTTTCTTAAATTTAAAATTTTAATTTCCCCCCGTTCTTCCATCAGGAATGGAGTTCCCCCTCATCTTTTTGTTGTTTTTTATTTATGTCTTGCCGGAGTACTGCTGGTTATAATAAGCCAGTTTACGGATCTTTATTACTATTTTGATGAAAGTAATTTTTATCACAGAAATTCCTTATATCCTCTCAGCGTTGTTTTCGGGCTTTCACCTGGAATCATTACTTTTGTAATGATACTTCAGCATAAAAAGAACATGCAGAACAATGTTTTTGTTTCCCTTCTTGTTTACTGCGGTTTGATGCTGGCAGCTATGATTCTTGCACTGTTTTATTACGGGGTATCGTGGATAAACATCGGCTATGGTGCCGGTGCCCTGCATCTCTTTTATTCTTCAATTAAGCTCATGGAACTTGAGTTTTATTCAGATAAAAGGGAAGACATTGTCCTCAGTCCTGACTATAAGCAGTCCCTTACAATGCCTGAAATTAAAAGAAGAATTTCCAGAAGCCGCCTGTGGCAGGTTATCAGTGCCCTTTCAGGTGGTCTGCTCTTTTTCCTTATCATGATTTCCATTAAGGGAATCAATATTCCTGAAAAAAAACTTGTAATGGAAAATCCTTTTATTGAAAACGATAAATCAAGGCCTGTCTGCCTTACTTTTTTGCGAAACGCTGAAAAAATCTGGAATGATGACGGGGATTTAACCAGAATCGGAGCCCAGTATGACGGTGTGATTTACAACAACATGAAGGCGACGATTATTACAGACTGGAATGTTACTATAGACATTTCTAATGACTGCTCCATTGACCCGGGCCCATGGAACGGAACTTTTTCCATATCCCAGATCGGAACCCTGCCGCTTCCCCAGTTTGTAATGACTGTCCGGAAACCTCATGACGAAGACAAGGAAAATATTCACGGCACGGATTTTTATCAGGTTACTCCGCTGAAAACTCTTGGTTTTGGCTGCATAATGTATTCTCCTTCTTCCTTTAATCCGGAAAATTCAAAAGTAATATTTTCCTATGAGAGCATTCTTAAGCCTCTGTCATATATTGTTTTTGATGTTGCCCTGGGTCTGCTTTCCGTTCTTTTTATTGTTTCACTGACTATTTCCCTAACGGAAAGAAAAATCATCCGAATTGAAGAAGAAAACAGAAAACTTGAGGACACTGTAAAGGAGCGTACCAAAGAGCTTCGCGAGGAAAAGAACCGTTCGGAAGAACTTCTCCTGAACATTCTTCCGGAAGAAATCGCCCAGCGCCTTTCCATGGATAAAAATACAAAAATCGCAGATAAAATCGAAAATGCTTCAGTACTTTTTGCAGATATTGTTGATTTTACCAGATTAACCGGTACTCTGGATGCAGCTACTATCGTAGGGGCCTTGAATTCCCTTTATTCCCGTATTGATGAAAGGGCAAAACGGGAGGGTATAGAAAAAATAAAGACCATCGGGGATTCATATATGGCGGCCTCAGGTCTTTTTGGAAAAGAGGGGGCTGAAAAAAATGCCCTTTCAATCGTGAATTTTGCCCGGGGAATGCTTCGCGATATTGAAGACTTTAATGCAGGGAGCAGTGTAAAACTTTTTATGCGGATAGGAATCAGCAGCGGAGACCTTATTGCCGGAGTCATAGGAAAGACAAAATTCGTTTATGACATCTGGGGTGATACGGTAAATGTGGCAAGCCGTATGGAAAGCTCAGGACAGACTTCAAGGATTCATATTTCAGAATCTACAATGTCCCTCATTAAAGACAGTGTGGATTCTTCAGAGCCCGTTGAGATGGAAATAAAAGGCAAGGGCGTGATGAAAACATACTTTTTAGGATAAAAAATACTTTTTACGATGACGGAATATTTATTTTGAATAAGACAGGGCGGCAGAAAAAGCCGTCCTTTTTTTTACCGAATGTCGTTTTTATACAAAATCATACAAGTTTTCTTATTATCATCAGAATATTTTATAAGAATTTAAAAAAAATTACCTTAAAAATATCGGTATTGTACAAATTGTAACAACAAAATAACTATGCACTGTCGTTATACTGTCATTTGTTAATCTGGAAATATAAAATATAACCATTTTTTATGCTGCTTTATTTTCAGGTCAATAATTTATAAATATATTCGCAGTTTTTGTAAAAGGGGGAAATTGTGAAAAACATGTTCAAAATAATGACAGCATTTTTTGCAGGTGCATTAGTTTTTGTTTCTGCAGGCTGTTCAGCTGACACTACAAAATACGTCAAAAAAAGCGTAGAAACTGTAGTAATTAAGGCTGAAAAACAATCAGTAAACATCGGAGAATCAATTACGCTTATTGCAGAAGTAACTCCTGCTGATGCTTATTATGACTCGATTGAATGGACTTCATCCGACGAAAGCGTATTTACCATTTCAAACAGCGGACTTAAGGCTGTTGCTCTGAGCTTAAATGATGATGAAGATGCTTCTGCTTCCCGCTATTCCAATGTAAGCGTTAAAGTAGGAAACGTAAAAAGCGGTGAAATAGAACTTAAGGCCTATTCTGAAGGCGAAACTGTTCCTGTAGACGAAGAAGAAGCTGTGGAAACAAATCCGGAAGATTCTGAAAATACAGATGATAACGGTAACGGCGGAAACGGCGGCGGTAATTCTTCTGGCGGCGGCAACGGCAGGGAAGGAAGCGGTATGACAGGTTCTGCCGGTGAAGGAACAATCGGCAGCAGTGCTTCAGTAACCATTACACGGGTTGTAGGCTGGCTTGAAAGTGCTTATCTTGAATGGAACCCTGTTTCTAATGCTTCTTATACTGTTCAGTATAAAAAATCTGATGCTGCAGAATGGACTTCAGTTGATGCTCCTCTTATCAGAAATTATGGCAGTGTGATTCGATGTGATATTCCTGGTCTTGCCCAGGGCTCTTATGACTTTAAGGTTGCTGCAAACGGCGGAACTCCTGCAACTGCTTCTGCTTCCGTTGCAAGTCATGACAGGTGCGGTTATGCATTTACAGCTGATGTTCTTCCAGGCGCTTATAAGGCAGACGGAACCCTTAAAGACGGTGCAATCGTTATTTATGTTGATAATGATAATTTTAATACTGTTGCACTTGAAATCAATAAGAATGCAAAGGGTGAAAAAATCACTTTGACTGGTGTTCAGGCAATTGTTAATAATTCCGGCTACTGTAAATATGCTTCTTATAACAATAATGTACCTGTATGTATCCGTGTAATCGGTAGAATTGATACAACTGGTTTCCCTAAATCTTCATGGGGCTCTTCTGCAGAAGGTTTACAGATTAAGGGAACAGGTAAAGTTGATACAATGTTTACTATCGAGGGTGTAGGTGATGATGCCACATTCTGGGGCTTTGGAATCCTTTGCCGTGACTCACATTATGTTGAACTCCGCAACCTCGGCTTCATGTGCTTTGCTGATGACGGTATTTCACTTGATACCGGCAATTTGTATACATGGGTTCATAACTGTGATATCTTCTACGGTTCAACCGGCGGCGATTCTGACCAGGCTAAGGGTGACGGTTCCCTTGACGTTAAGGGCGATTCAATGTATCAGACATATTCTTATAATCACTTCTGGGATTCAGGAAAAATGTCCCTCTGTGGTATGAAATCTGAATCAGGTCCTAACTACATTACATATCATCATAACTGGTTTGATCATTCTGATTCGCGTCATCCTCGTATCCGTACAATGACTGTTCATATCTACAACAACTACTATGACGGAAACTCAAAATACGGTACAGGTGCTACAACTGGTGCTGATGCCTTTGTTGAAGCCAACTATTTCCGTAACGTTAAATTCCCTATGATGTCTTCACTCCAGGGAAATGATGTTTATGCAGGAAGCTCAAAATATGATCCTGGAAACTACGGAACATTCTCAGGTGAGTCTGGTGCTTCAATCAAGTCATACAATAATAAGATTGTTGATACTCTTAATGTTTCTTCTTACTGGCCTCATAAAAACTCAAAGCAGACTCCGCTCATTACAAAGGGAGTTACAGGAAGCCTTCCGGCAGGTGTTGATACTTCTGTTCACTTTGATGCATGGGAAGCTTCTTCAAGGAATGAACAGGTTCCTTCTAGCGTAAAAGCATTCTCAGGCGGAGATACATATTCTAACTTCGATACTGCCTCAGACTTCTACGGCTACAGCGTACAGACACCGGATGAGGCAAAGACTACTGTCATGACTTATGCAGGACGCGTTGAAAACGGCGACTTTGAATTTGCCGGTTACGGTCATCAGTCAACTGATTCTACAAATGCTTCTAAAGATACAGATTATGCTGTTGATACTGCCCTTAAGGCTGCTGTTGTCGGCTACACTTCAACTCTTGTAAGTGTTTATGGAATCAGTGAAAAGGCTGTTTACCAGACACCAGGGTTATAAGGAGTAAAAAATGAAAAAACTGACAAAAATATTTTCGGTTCTGGCTTCTCTTGCCCTTCTTGGTGCAGGTTTTTCTTCCTGCTCGGGCGACGAAGAAACTGTGATCGTAAAGCCTTCGTATAAAAGTTCAAAAACGATTACCGTAACGGGACATAAATCTGATAAAATTAAATATGGAAATACAGAACAGCTTGCCGCTCTGGTTCTTCCTGAAGATGAGGCTGTTACCTGGCATACATCTGATGAATCAATCGTCAGTGTAAGTGAAACAGGTCTTGTAACTGCTGAAGATGTTTCTGATGCAAAAGTTCAGGTTTGGGCAGAGATTTCTGATGGAACTAAGTCAAATGAAGTTAATTACCTTGTAATGCAGGAAATCCCTAAAATCACGGGAATTTCTCTTGTAAGTGCTCCTGCAAAAGAAAAGTATGCAACAGGAACTTTTGTAAACTTAAGCGGCCTGAAAATTGCTGTTGAATATGATGTTCCGGTTGGTTCTGTTTTTGCAGCTGATTATCCGGCTGAACTTGAATTTACTTCAGAAAATTCTTCTCAGTTTGCTGTAAGCGGTTTTGATTCTTCTGCCGCTGCTTCTGGTCAGACAGTAACTGTTACCTACAATCCTGTCGATACAGCCGGAGACGCTGTTGAATTTGTGGACGGAGCAGTTAAAACAGTAACCTTTGATGTAGACATCCTTTCTGCCAGCGTTACTTCAGTAACCGTTAATTCAGAAAAATCTAAAACTGAATATCTTTATTCGAATGTCCTTGAGCCGCTGGATGTCAGTCTTGATATCGCTTATTCGGCAAGTGAACTTGATGAAACCATCTCTGCTTTAACCAACGGCGTTACAATGACTGTAAACGGCTATGATTTTGACTGGTCAATGGTTGATGCTTCATGGTTTGTTACATGGACACAGGAACATAAGATTGGTACCAGCATAACCTTTACCTATGGCGGAGTTTCAACTTCTTCACCTCTGGATATTACTTTTGATGCAGTACTTGCAGAAAGCCTTTCAATCTCTGCTCTTTCTTCTACTCTTGAGCAGGGCTCTGCACTTCAGTTTACAGCCTCTGTTCTTCCTGAAAATGCAACAGTAAATGCAATGACACAGAAAGTAGTTTGGTCAGTAGAGGCAGGGGAGACCGGCGTAACAATTGACAGTGCAACAGGTCTTCTTTCTGCAGAAAGCGCACTTGCAAGCGGAACCGTAAAGGTTAAGGCAAGGGCAAACGATACAAGCGGAACAGTTTCTGCAGAAAAAGAAATTATGATTCCGGTATGGCTAAAAGGAATTGAAGTAACAGCAGCCCCTGCAAAAACTGAATATCTTAAAGGTACTAACCTTAATACTGCCGGAATGACAGTTAACGAACTTTATTCAGACGGAACTTCTGTAGAAACAACTGCATACACAGTTGATACAACAACCTTAAATACAGCCGGTAACGCAGTTGCAGTAACAGTAACTTCAACAGCAGATACAACAAAGACTGCTGCATTCAATGTTAAGGTAATTGAAACATACGAAAATAAAGTAAAACTTGATTACGGTTCATCTGAACTATGGTCTGCAGCATATCCTTACAGCAAGGTTATTACAGGCGGAAGTTCAGCCGCTAAAGCGACAATTGACGGAACAGAAACAGACTTTGAAGCATATCTGTGCAAACATTTCTGGCTCCAGAAAGGTGCAAACGTAAATCACAGAACAGATAAATCTGCATTCTTCCTTAACCGTACGGCTTCTACTGGTGACGGTGCTGTAACAGGACAGTCTCCTGTTATGCTTGCTGCTGAAGTTGCAGGTAAGTACAGGATTGAAGCTGATATTTTTGCTACTGCTGATAAAGCCGCAAATACTTCACGTAAGATTTACATTAAGACTCTTGAAGAAGAAACAGCTTCCGCAGACGGCGAAACTACAAAACTTACAGTTGATTCAGGTGCATTTACTACTGTAGTTGACACAACTCAGAGTTCTGCAACAAAGCACACTATTTCTTATGAATATATGGGAGATTCTTCTTATTCAATTGTTGCCCTTGATATGGGAGAAGGGGATGCAGTTTATATTGCTGAAATCCGCCTTTACACAACAGGTGCAGCCCTTGCTGAACCGGTTATTTCACTTGAAGTAAAATCAGTAACTGTAACAGATTCAGAAGGCTCAGAAATTGCTACAAATACCACTGCTGGTTCTCTTTCTCTTAAGAAAACTGCCTTCCCGCTTACAATTACAGGAACTTATGCTCCTTCAGCAGCAGCTGCAACAGTTTCATACTCACTTGCAGATGCCGATGGACTTGCTTCTGGTGTTGCAGGAAAAGTTCATATCGATTCTGCAACAGGTGAAATTACACTTGATAACGATATTTCAGGAGAATACTCAGGAACAATAACTGTAACAGCTGGAGAGGTTAGTGCCACAATTACACTTGCAATTGACGCAGGCGCAGCACTTCTTGAAAGCAGCGATACAGTAACAGTAACTTCTTCTGCTAAAAAAGTAGGAACAAATGAAACTGCAACATTGACAGCAGAGTTAAGCGTAAATCCAGAATCCCTTGATGAAACAGTTACATATCAGTGGTACACTTCTGCAACAGAAGATGGTGATTATACAGCAATTGGCGGTGCAACTGCTTCAACTTATGCTTATTCTTCTGAGACTGAAGGAGCAGCATACTTTAAGTGTGTGGTAACAGGCGGTACTAGCGGAGTTGAAGTAACTTCCGAGGCTGTTAAGGTTACTGTAAGTAACAGTAATGATGCAGTTGTGTGTGTATTTACAGGAAAAACTCCTTCATCTAACGTATTTACAGTCAGCGGAAACTATGCTACTGACAAGGGTGAGGTAACTGTAGACGGTGTAACTTATTCTACATGTCTTAAGATGGAATCTTCTACATCGATTAGCTTTACTACAACTGATGAAAAGACTTTAAAACTGGTATTCCTTTCTACACAGACTGGTAAAAAGGTTAAAATTAACGGAACTGCATATACTACAGATTCAAGCGGTATTGTTGAAATGACTCTTGCTGCTGGAACTCATACGATTACAAAAGGTGATTCAATATACCTTTATTATATCAGTTTAACCGATTAATCAAAGGTTGCGTGTCACGCACGCAATTGACAGTCTGCTAAAGACAATTTTCCCCTGTCCACACAACGCGGGCAGGGGATTTTTTTTGCGACAAAAATTCTTTATTGTGTTAAAATAATAGCAGGAGGTTTCATATGTTATATCCGTTAATGACTTTAAATGATAATACAGAAATTGTTCATTCTGAAATGTTACCGGATGGTAAAGTTAAAGTTTGTATAGAAACTCCTGATGAAAAAATTGGTTTTAAAAGTGCTGAATGCTGGCTTCCTGATTATAAATGGGAAAACATAAAAGGATATTCTGAGAAAGAACTAGAATACTTGAAAAATCTTGTAAAATCAATGGCACATTTGATTCTCGAATTTTCACAGACTGGAGGTTTCGACAGTGCCTCAGGTTTTTAAGTTTGGTTCATATAAGGTATATTTCTGGCTGAATGAAGGAGAACCACTTGAGCCGGTCCATGTACATGTTTCGCAGGGCATTCCTTCAAAAAATTCTACAAAAATATGGATATCAAGTGCAGGAAAATGCTCTGTAGCCAACAATATGTCAAAAATCCCATCGAAAACACTTAATAACATTGTGCGCCTTATTGAAACTCAATATTTAGAGATTTTTTCACTCTGGAAAGAAACTTTCGGCGAATTAAAGTTTTACTGTTAAAATGCTTTTTTCACTTATTATTGCAAAAAAAATCCCCCGGAAAATATACTTTTAAAGGTATATTCTCCGGGGGCATATTTGTACCTGTAAAAAGCTTAAAATGAAGCCTTAAAAAGCGGTGCTCTAAAAAGCCTCAAGTCTCTCTCCTTTACTTTTTTACAGTCCAAATTTATAAGTTGCGCTTAAGCCAAGCATGATGATTGACTTGTTGAGTTTATTGCTTTTGTATTCTTCTTCAAGGTATTTAGCGTACATTCCGCCGAAAGCTACAGTAAGTGCTTTAACAGGAGTAATTTCTCCGCCAAGACCAAAGCTTACGCAGTCAAGAACAGGGGAGAAATAATTGTTGTATTTATCGTTATAGCCCTGCTTTGAGTAACCGATACCGCCAGAAACGAGGAATTTTTCGTTAATCTTATAGTCAGCTCCACCGTAGATTTCCCATGAGTCATCGTAGTCAGAGTTTTTATCAGAAAGGGCGCTTCCCATGTCAGCCTGACCGTTAAAGTAGTAGTTGAAGGAAGAGCTTAAATAGAGATTATCGATTTTGTAACCTGCACCAAAGTTGAATTCCGGTGAAAGATCTGCATCGTATTTTTTGCCTTTTGCAAGGTCAATTCCCATAAATTTTAATGTTGAAAGAGCAGCTGCAGAACCTTTGTTAGAATCAATTTCACATTCCATTTTTGTAACTGACTTGTACTGGAATGCAAGGTCCAGGTTTTCTACCGGTCTCCAGTTTACGCCGAAGATTCCGCCGACACCAAAGCCAGATGCTTCATAGCCAATTTTTCCAAGTGATGCATGAGTTGTTTCCATAGTCTGGTTTGCTTCAAGAAGGCGTACTGCACCGGAAAGAGAAACCTTGTCGTTAATTGCATAAGAAACACCAAGATTCTGTCCGAATGTTACAGAATATACATCAATTGGTTTTGCTCCAGGAAGCGCAGCACTTCCATCCTTATATTCCAGGGAACCGCCACCGGCTGCAACCTGGAAGGTTCCGAAGAAGCCAAATTTTCCGTGTTTGTAAACGATTTCTGCGTTAGGGAAGAGGAATACAGGTTTTTCGTCCTTGTATTCTGTTACAGCATCTTCATGTGAATATGTTTTAAAAATAAACTGGTCACCTGCTTCCAGGTAAAGACCGTCTGCCATGAATGCTGTTCCTGCAATGTTGTAAAGGGCAGCTTCAGGGCGTTCTGATTCTGTGTTGCGGCTCGGGTTTCTGATGTAGCCTGCATTAAGGTTTGTTTTTGCGTCAATTCCTCCGGCGAAAACAGCACATGCTGCAAGAGCCGAGAGAATTGCACCTGCAATAATTTTTTTCATTTTTTCCTCCAGAAAAACTAAAATGACATTATTTCAATAAATGTCATTTTGTCGGCTAGAGTTTAGCATTTTTTCTCTTTTTAAGTCTAGGGGTTTATTTTTTTTTGCAAAGATAATCGCAGAAGGTGCAGATGTCGTCAGTGCAGCCTCTTCCGGGAAACTTTTCTCCTGCTTTTTTCAGTTTTTTTGCCTGAGAAAGAAGGCCTTTTTTGTAGCAGACTTCTATCATGGGATTTGCTTCTGCCTTTTTCATTACTGAATTAAAATCGTCTCTTTTTATGTTTCCTATAAAGAGGGCAGGGTTTTCATTTGCAAAGCCGCAGCAGGGGGCGATGTCGCCTGAAGCGTGAACAAAAAGAATCTGACCCGGGCCCTGGCAGTAATCTTCCTTAAACCATCTGCTGCTTTTCCAGCCGCGCTCATCTTCTGCCTGGTATGTCCGGGGTAAAATATATATGTCTGCAGCGTATTCTTCTGCAAGGATTTCCAGCTGCCTTTCAAGGGTGTCTGATTTTTCTTTTGTAAGTGATTCATCTATTACTGTCTGAACATTAAGGCTTTCTTCTCCGAAGATTTTATTTACAGCTGAGGCAAAAGTTTTTATGCGCTCAAAACTCTGACCGTGGAAAGAGTCATAACTTAAACCGATTTTTCCGTCATATCCTGCATCGTATATCTTTTTTAAGACTTCAATTAATTCTTCTTCTGTTTTCCACCAGTCACCGTTTGTCATTATCTGGTCAAAACAGAATTCTTTTTTTATGCTTTCTTCTATTAAATTAAGAAGAAAATCAAGATACAAAAAAGGCTCGCCGCCGGAAAAACCAATTTTATATATAGAAGTATTTTTGCAGGAATCTAAAAACTTAACTGCGTCCTTTACCTTAAGCTGAAGGGGGGAGCGGCTCACAAAGCAGTGGGGGCAGTGAAGGTTACAGGCCTGGGTAGATGCAAAAATAATTTCCTCAGGATAAAAAGCGCGTGTGTTCATGAGTGTATTTTATCATTAAAAAAAATCGTTAGATAGTGGGCAGAAAAAATGTCTGGTTTGGGCTAAAAAAAAGCGCAAGTGCACAGGCTGTGTATCTTTTTGTTGGGCAAAAAAATGTGTAGTCCAGAAGGGTTCGGTACGAAATCCATTTTGCGCGTGCGACCGAAGGGAGTCAGATACCATATTCGCGCAACCATGGATTTCTGTAACGGTTCCTGGCGGACGTAACATTTTTTTTATTTACGAAACTGTCATATTCGCAAACAGCATGCAGCGTGTTAACGCGCGGTTCTGACCTCATGATATGCGACTGGAAGCTGTTTTTAATGGTGGAAATTATTTAATACGTTTGCACCAGCTGTGTAACGGTTCCTGGCGGACGCAGCATTTTTTTATATTGAAGAAACTGACTTTTTGACCTATTATTAAGTATTGATTTATTTTTTGCAAAACCGCTGCGGCGGATTTTTACGATAAGGAGATTTTACAAATGATTAAAACTGTAAAAGACGTTGACCTTAAAGGTAAGCGCATCATCATGCGCGTAGATTTTAACGTACCTATGAAGGACGGAGTTGTTCAGGATGATACCCGCATTATGGCTGCTCTTCCTACCATTAAATACATTCTTGAACAGGGCCCGCGCTCTCTCGTTCTTATGAGCCATCTTGGCGATCCAAAAAAAGACGTAAAAAAAGCTCAGGAAAAAGCTGAAAAAGCAGGAAAAACCTGGACTGACGCTGATGCTGAAAAGTTCATTAACGGTAAAAACCGCATGAAGCCGGTTGTAGAATACTTTGCTTCAAAACTTGGAAAGGAAGTTACTTTCCTTCCTGATGCCCTCGGACAGAAGGCAGCAATCGATGCTCTCCCGCAGGGTGCTGTTGCAATGCTTGAAAACGTACGCTTCCACAAAGAAGAAACTTCTAAAGACAGTGCAGAACGGGATGTAATGGCAAAAGAACTTGCTTCTTACGGTGACATCTTTGTAAACGACGCTTTCGGTACTGCTCACCGCGATCAGGCTTCTACTGCTTCAATTGCAAAATTCATGCCGGTAGAAAGCGTTGGCGGCTTCCTCATGGAAAAAGAAGTTAAATACATTCAGCCGATGGTAGAAAATCCTCCAAAACCGCAGGTTGCAATTATCGGTGGTGCCAAGGTTTCTTCTAAAATCGCAGTTCTTGAATCTCTCCTTAAAAACGCTTCAGCCCTCATTATTGGCGGCGGTATGGCTTATACTTTCCTCAAGGCTCAGGGCCACAAAGTAGGTATTTCTCTTGTTGAAGATGATTACCTTGATACTGCAAAAAAACTCCTTTCAGACGCTGCTTCTAAGGGTGTAAAAATCGTTCTTCCTGTAGACCATGTTGCTGCAGATAAGTTTGATGCTAATGCCGCTCCTGTTGCAGTAGACGGTGTTGATATTCCTGACAATCTTATGGCTATGGATGTTGGTCCTAAGACAATCGAAGCATACAAAGAAGTTCTTTCTACAGCAAAATCTGTTGTATGGAACGGACCTGTAGGCGTATTCGAGTTTGACGCATTTGCTAAGGGAACTGCAACTGTTGCTCAGCTTGTTGCTGATGCTACCGGCCGTGGTGCTATGACTGTAGTTGGCGGCGGTGACAGCGTTGCTGCCGTTAACAAGTTTAACCTTGCAGATAAGATGAGCCATGTTTCTACTGGCGGCGGTGCTTCCCTTGAATTCCTTGAAGGAAAGACACTTCCAGGTATTGCTATTTTGGCTACAAAATAAACCTGATTTTGTAACAAAAATCCGGTACAGTAAAACTTAGCCCCGGGCGTTGCGGAAAGACCGCAGAAGGCGAAGCCTTCGAGGACTTTGAGCAAGCACGGGATTACACAAAAAAGGCGGACGGTTTTTGTCCGTCTTTTTTTTAGCGCTGATTATGCTTTTATCTTTTAAAAATTTAAAAATAACCTTAAAATTTTCCTAAACTGTGCACGATTTTGTGCCGATAATTTCACCGGTAAACTGTCTTTAAATTTAAGGCGGCGAGGTGAGCTTTATGGAAATTGATAATTACGGTTCATTTGAAAACAGTGCAGACGTACTCAATGATATCTGTTCTAAGGCAGGCTTTGGAGAATACGGCTCTTTTGAAGGCGTTCCTTTAAGGAAGGTCAATAAGAGGGCAAAAAAATATCAGAAAAAAGAAGTCAGGCAGGAAAAAAAGATTGCCCGGGACGAGACTCGTGCAAAAAGAAAGATTGCAAGAGTCCGCAGTGTAAATGCCTTCCACTCAATCAGTTCAAAGATGGTAGGAATGATTTCCGCCATTGTAGTTTTGTCTTTAGGAACCATTACTGTTTTAGTAAGTCACTTTGTAAGTGAAGATGTACGCATCAGCGCAGAAGAGAATAACCTCACCATTAACCGCCGTTCCGCTGACGATGTGCGTAACAGGGTAAATGCAGTCATCAATAACGCAGGAATGATTTACGGTCTGATTGAAACTGAAAAAAAAGATGTGCTTGAAGACCAGAAAAACGTTTCTCTTTTCTTTGACCGCAATAAAGACATTGCAGGCGTTGCTTTTGTCAATTCAAGGCTCTATTTTACAAATAATACTTTTATGTTGAGCCACGAACTTGAACCTGAGTCTTTTAAGGACTGGCTTACAGGTGAAGAAGAAAACATTCAAAATGCGCTGACAGGTGCTGTAAGGATTACAAACCCGAGTCCTGTCTTTAATACTCCTGTTCTTGCAGTTTTTACTCCGCTTTCTAAGGTTGATAACGGAGATGTGTGCGTTGTGCTTTTTTCAAGTGAAGAACTCAGCGAAAGCTTTGCGACTTCTTCTACGAACCTTTCTGTTTTAGTAAATGATGAAAGTGAAATCCTTGTTCATCCTGATGCTTCTGTCATGCTTGAGGGCGGGGATTTAAAAAATCATGAACTTGTAAAAAAGATGCATGAGTCTAATCAGACCAATATGCAGGTAAAATATACTGACTTGAGCGGGGAAGAGTACTTTGGTGCTTTCCGCAAGATTCCGGGGACCGGCGCCGGTGTAATTACTGAAGTTAAGTCGAGCGTTATTTTTGAAGGCGTTCAGTCTACGACAAGGCGTAATATTTATCTGACTGCTGCAATTCTTGCGGTGGCTGTTCTTTTAATCCGCTTCTTTGCGCGCTCTCTTTCTTCACCTCTTGAGCTTTTAACTGAAGTAAACGACCAGATTGCCCTGGGAAACTTTGACACTCCGCTTTTTGACGAGCTTAATGTCCGCCGTAAGGACGAAATCGGCGTATTAAACCGTTCTACAAAAGATGAACAGCAGATTTTAAATACTGTAACTTCCCTGACTAATAAAGGTGTAACCCAGGCCATTGTCAAAAAGACTATTGATTTTGAGCCTCACCTTAAAGACATTACGATTTTCTTCAGTGATATCCGCGGCTTTACTGCTATTTCTGACGGCTTCAACAGACGCTTCCAGGAAAACTCTGCCGGCGAAATCATCAGTTTCTTGAATGACTACATGAGCCGCATGGTTAACTGCATCAAGGCTACCGGCGGTAATGTTGATAAATTTGAAGGCGATGCTATTATGGCCTGCTGGGGTGTTCTTCGTGATGATGATTTGAGCTTTGAGAAGCTTCCTGACAATGATCCGCGTAAGGCTTTCCTGAAGGCTGAACACGACGAGCATAAAGTTCACGATGTAATCTCTGCCATCCGCTCAACTGTCGGCATGCGCTATGCGTTAATGAAATACAACAAGGATGCAGAAATATTTACAAAACAGCATGAAGGTGAGCCGCTTGCAAAATATAAGCCTGAAATTAAAATCGGCTGCGGCTTAAATTCAGGGCGTGCAACTGTAGGCTTTATGGGAAGCCGCGACAAGATGGAATTTACCTCTATCGGCGACGCCGTAAACCTTGCAAGCCGTACTGAAAGTTCAAATAAACCGTGCGGCACTGATATCCTGATTACTCAGGACACTTATGATCTTCTTAAAAAAGATTACGTGCGCTGTGCTGAAAACAATTACACCATTTCTAAAGAACATCTGATGGATGAGGTAATTGTTGAGCAGATTCCTGTAACATTTGAAGTTAAAGGTAAGGGAAAACAGCATTTCTACGGCGTTGTAAATATGCCTAATTTTGATATTGAAGCTTTCTTTAAGCGCGTTGAGAGCGGTTTTGAAGTTGATGAAGACTGTGTAAAAGCCTGCGGACCTGAGGGCCCTAAAACTCTTAATGAACTTAGAAATATGCTTGGAATTCCTGTTCCTGATTTTGGTGAGGTTAACCTGGATGCAGAAGAAAACAAGGTTAAGGTTAGTTAATTCATTTTTTATCCTTTTCTGTACTGCAGCCTGTGCCTTCAGCCTTTTTTTATTCTGGAAGGATTTAAACAGTTCAACAGTCAGAAGTGACAAGAAAAAGATTGCCTCAATTACCTTTAAGCAGAACATAGCCCAGCGTAAATTCAGCGACAGGGTCGTATGGGAACGCCTGCAGAATAATTCTCCTCTTTATGATGCTGACACAATCCGCACTGCTTCGCAGAGTTCTGCGACAATTCATTTTGCAGGCGATATTACTGTTGATATAGATGAAAACACCATGCTTCAGATTCTTGTGATGAAGGACGGAAGTTATTCAATTAATGTGGGCGGCGGTTCTTTAAGCGTAGATACGACTTCTGTTAAATCCGGCGGAGAGGCTGCTTCTGTAATTTCCCTCAAAATGGATGACGGCACAAAGCTTAATCTTGAAAAAGGAAGTAAAGTTAGTGCTTTGTCTGATTCTTCAGCAGGTGCTCATTCCTTCCAGCTTGAAGCGGGCCACGGTTTTGTAGAAAACTCTGACGGTCATCAGGAAAAAATGACCGAAGGTCAGAATGTTCAGGTGCTTAAAGACGGAAAGATGGAGAGAAGCCCTGTTACTGTAACTTCTGTTTCCCGTGACTTAAAGCTTTTACAGTTTGAGGGAGATTCTCCTAAAGAAATTCCTCTTGAATGGACAACTACCCCTGAACTTGAAGATAAAGATGTAATCATTGAAACTTCTTATGATAAAGACTTTGCAAAAATCGAAAATACCTACGAAACAAAGGGAAGCGGCTCTGTAAACGTAGAAAACGAAGGCGGAAAGCTTTACTGGAGAGTTTATTCAAAAGAAAATAAAGAAAATCCTGTGCAGGGTAAGATTACTGTTCAGAAAGTAAATGACATAAAATCTCTTGCACCTCTTGATAAATCAACTTATACCGTAAAAAAAGAAGCGCCTAAAATCAATTTTGCCTGGGAAGGAAACGGCTGGGCAGACTTTTATAAGGTTGATGTTTACAGTGTGCTTGATGATCAGGTCCCTGTAAAGTCTGAAGAGGTCTGTGAAGAAAACCTTGTTGTAAGTGATCTTGAAGAAGGTGAGTACCTGTGGAAGGTAACTCCGCATTATGCAATTAACAATGCAGGTTACGGAAAAGAGACGGAGATTAAATCTATTGTAATTAAAAAGGCTGAAGATGTACGGCCGCCTCTTTTAATCAGTCCTGCTGACAATGCAAAACTCAACATGATTGATTCTTCGACTGCAGTAAACTTTATGTGGAAGGGCGAAAACGAAGGAAACTTTACTGTTGAAGTTTCTGATTCAAAAGATTTTGAACACCTTGTATTTAAAACTCAGACAGAAAATTTAAGGCATATTGAAAACTTTAATTCATCAATTCTGCCTGAAGGCTCATATTACTGGAAAGTAAGCCAGACTCTGCCGGATGAAGAAAATGTAAAGACAAGTGAAATCCGTTCTTTCAGCGTAGAGCGATACATTGCAGGTGAAAATAAGCTTCTGTATCCGCCGTTTGACTACAGTCTTGAATATTCAAAACTTGATGATTTTGAGTTTATGTACAAGATTTCTCCTGATTTTAAGGGAGAAGAATGTACTGCTTTAATTGAGTTTTCAACAACTCCTGACTTTACTTCATCTGTGTCGTGTGAATGTGAAAAGGCAGATAACAAAATAAAGGGTGCGGCAGTTAAAGAGCTTTTAAAAGCCGGAACTTATTACTGGCGCGCTGCGGTAAAAAATGTAAACACAGGTCTTGTTGAAAATCCTTCAGAAACAAGAAAAATAACTCTTTTAAAGGATTTTGCAGTTCCTGTAATTACTTCTCCGTCGCCTTCAAAAGCACTAATCGTATATCTTTCTGATACTGTGCGCATTAACTGGAATGCAGTCCCTGGTGCTGAGTATTATTCCGTTAAGGTTTATGATGAAGAAGGCGTTGAGATTCCTCAGGTTTCCTCAACAGTAAAAAATACTTCTTTTGCCGCTAAGTTAAACCTTCCAAAAAATGAAGGTGAAAATATCTATAAACTTGCTTCACCTTTAAGTTTTACTGTAAGCGTGCAGCCGTTTGCCCGCGAAACTGAGCTTTCAAAAATAAGAATCGGGCGCATTACAGAAAATACCTTTACTGTGCGCTCTCCCCGTCCTGCCGTTTTAACTGAGCCGTATAACGGTCAGAAAATTGACGGCCTTGCTGCATTAAGGTCTCCTGTTACTTTAAGCTGGCGAAAAGGGGATGAGCTTGTTTCTTCGAGACTTGTATTAAGCCGCCGCCTTAGTGACGGAAGCTGGCAGACAGAAAAAGTAATAAACTCTCCGGCTCAGACAGAAAGTTTTAAGCGCTTAAAGAGCGGACTTTATAAGTATCAGATTATTGCAGAAGGGGCGGGTGGTATTCCTTTAAGTTCAAAAGAAAGGGAATTTACCGTTACTCCGCCGGCCGCCCTTGAAAAAGCAGTGCTTGTTTCTCCCTCGGCAGGATTTGTAATGGACGGAGCCTATTTAAGGAAGAACCGTAACCTTAATTTTGACTGGCAGGATGTTCAGGGGGCTACGGATTATCTTTTTGTTCTCTATAAAAGAAATGCCGACGGTTCGCTTTTAAAGATTTTTGAAGAAAAAACTAAAAAAAGTGCGTTAAAATTTAAGAATCTGCGTATGCTTGACCTTGCTTCCTTTGAATGGCAGGTTACAGCGTTTGCACGTGCTAAAGACGGTTTTGTTGAGCAGAAATCCAGTGTCGCCTCAGGACAGTTTAAGATTCAGTTTGAACTTCCGCGCACGATTCAGACAATAGATTCGGGAACACAGTATGGTGAATAGAAAAAAAATCCTGCTGACAGTTTTATTTCTTCTCATATGTTCACTTTTTGATGCTGCTTCTCAGTCTAAATTAAAGCAGAAAATTGAATGGAAGGAAGATCCGAACGCATTTGAATATAAAGTTGAATTAAAAAATCTCGCTGACGGTACAACAGATACCTTTACAACTGAAAAATCTTCTGTCACTTTTTCAAAGCCTGCAGGAAAATATCAGTACAGGATTACAGCCTATGACTTTCTGGGCAGGGAAAGTTCCGTAAGCCGCTGGCAGCCAATTGAATTTGTAAAGGCCTTAAAGCCAAAGGTTGAAAAAGTAAAGGAAAAAGTAGAAGTAAAGCCTAAGCTTACGGAAAGCGGAAAGGCAGTTGCAGATACAAAAATTGAGATTCCTGTAGACATAGAAAGCGTTACAAAAGATTCAAAAGTTGAACTTGTAAATCCTTCAACAAACGAAAAAATTCCTGCTCAGATTGTTTTTGACAGGGCTTCTGATGAAAAAGAAAAAGGCAGTTCAGAAAAAAAAGCTCAGAAAATTCTTGTTTCAGATGTTAAGGGCGGAGACTGGAAAATCCGGGTTACAAATCCGGGCGGTTTTACTGCAGAAAGTGAACAGCTTGTAAAAATCGAAAAAATTACTGACGAAGAACTTGCCCGTTTTGAAGAAGAAAAACGGCAGGAAAAACAGCGTATGGAAGAAGCTCGTCTTGCAGAAGAAAAACGCCTGGAAGCCGAGCGTCTGGCAAAAGAAGAAGCTGAAAGGCAGCGTCTTGAAGCAGAAAGACTTGCTGAAGAAGAAGCTGCCCGTCTTGCCCGGGAAGAAGCAGAACTTCTTGAGCGGGAAGAAAAGGCCCGCCTGGAAGCTGCAAAAATTGCCAAAGAAATTGCAGAAAGGGATGCTGCTGAAAGACAGGCAAAACTTGAAGAAGAGGAAAGGGCAAGAAAAGAAGCAGAACGTCTTGAAGCTGAACGTCTTGCTAAAGAAGAAGCTGACCGTCTTGAAGCCGAGCGCCTTGAAAGGGAAGAAGCAGAGCGTCTTGCAAAAGAAGAGGCTGCCCGTCTTGAAGCTGAGCGCCTTGCCCGTGAAGAAGAAGAGAGGGCTGAAAAATTGCGCAGGGCCCGGCAGAAAAAGCTTGCTGTCAAGAAAAAAGCTGCAAAGCCTGCAAAGGATATAATACTTACAGGAGCTTTCGGCATAGCCCTTGATACACAGGACACTGTATTAAGTGAACTTCACTCTTCGTCTACAGTTTTTAGCCCTCACGGCTGCCTCATGTATCTTCCCCTTAAAAGCAAAGACTATGGCTGGAGATTCGGCTCTCAGTTAAACGCTTCCTACATGACTTTTACGAAATCCTATGATTATGCAGAGGTGGACACATCAGCCTTAGCGGCTTCCTTTGATTTTGTGCTTCAGAGGAGGCTTTTTGCTGATCAGGCCATGCTTGAGTTAAAGGCGGGCGGAGGCCTTATGGTTTTTGAAACCTCTGTTACCTATAAGAATCTTGATAAGGATAATCCTTCAGACAAATTTTATACCCAGCCTCTTGCCATGGCAGGTCTTGGACTTATGGTAATTCCTGTAAAACACCTTGTTTTTGAGTTTGGTGCGGATTATAATTACTGTAAAGTCAGCGGAGAAAACTTATTTCTGTTGAGGACTTATCTTGGAATGGGACTGAGGTTTTAGTTATGAAAAGAAAACCGCTCAGGTCAGTTCAAAGTCTCTTTAAAGCCCTTATTTACGGGGCTGCCTGTCTTTTCCTTTTATTTGTTTTTTCCTGTTCTGACGAAATGACTATGGGCAGCCTTAATTTTGGAGGCGATCTTTTCGACGGCATTCAAAACGACCTTTCTTCAGACTGCCTGGTTGAATTAGACGGCTATAGTTCCTGCCATGTTAAGATGCCCTTCAAAAAAACATATACGAAAGATGCCCTGATTGATTTTTTTAAGAAAAACAGGCTTCTTTCTGCCGTAAATCCCGGCTATTATCCTGAAAACTGGAAATTTGACGGCTTTCAGGATTCTGCTCTTGACGCTTCGACTAATATTGATAAAAGCAGATTTTATACAAATGACGGAGCAGGCTATATTTCTGTTTTAACTGTTCCTCCCTATGATTTTATCCTTCAGGCTGGAAGCTGGAAGATCAGGACAGATACCCCTTATACGGTAGTATTTTTATTTCAGTCTGCAGAAGATACTGATATATATGAACAGCTTGACTCTTATCAGCCCTTTCCTCTTTTTGGCGGAACGGGAGTGGCTTTTAATGACGCTTTTGTTCAATCTGTTTATGAGAATAATAAAGATTATATTCCGGCAGGCTTTGAATATGAAGGGCTTGATCCTTCTTCAGACACTGAAATTAAGGCAGACGGAACTTCAGTATTAAAGATACGGCTTAAGAGAAAGAGTGACGTGTCTCCGGTCACCATTATTCCTGAAATTAATTACGGAGATATTGAACTTGGAAATCTGTCCGGCAGGGTATGGTCAAAATCCGCGAATAATCAGATTACAATGACTTTAAGTGAAGAGGCAAAAGATGTAATTAATGCTTCTACCACGATGACTGCAACACTTTATTATATTGCTGACGATAAACTTGTTGAAACGCCTGGCGGAGTGGGTGTAGACGGTTATACTGCCGGTGTAAGTGAAGAATTTAAGCTTGCATTTGCAGAAACTCTTGATGTTGGTGTGTATACACTTGTAATTTCGGCTTCTGATGTGAGAATTTCTACATTCTCCTGTGTATTTACGGTGACCTACTGATGAAAAAAATTATTTTTTGTATAAGTTTAATGATTTCTCTTTTTATCCTGCTTTCCTGTCATGATTTTCACCTGCAGGAAGACCTTCCTGTGCCGGACGGGTATCAGAGAGTTGTATTCAGACCAGCCGGCAGTGAAGGCGGACTGGCGAAAACTGTCATTATGCCGGATTTACCTTCTCTTGTTTCTTCGGAATCTTCACAATTGTCTTTAAAAGCTGAAGTTTCCGGCAGTGACGGTTCTAACAGCACTTACACAGGATCTTACAGCACAGGGGTAGTGGCAGAATTAAAAACAGGAATCACTTATACGGTTATCTTAAGTTTAGTAAATGCTTCAGACACAGTTTTTTTAAGCGGCAGTAAATCCGTAACTCCCGCCGGCGGTGGAACTTCAAGTGAAAGCATTGAACTTTCTAGAGTTGTGCCGGAGGCGGACAGCGACCAGACGGGAGATATTGAACTTAGATTTACCTGTTCAACCTCAGATTTCGCCTATAAGATATTATGGCCGGATGGTTCAACTTCAAGTGCCAATAATAAGACAGCCCGGGAAGAAGTAACAGTAACAAAAAACGGATTGTCTGCGGGGTTACATAAAGTATATTTCGGTTTATATACCGGGGAAGAACCGTCTGAAACTGATATTTCCTTTTATAAATGTATTGATGTTTATGTTTATGCCGGGCAGACATCTTCATTATGGATTAACGGGGATGATACTGCTACCGTTTATGATTTTGCAGGAGAAGAGGGAGCTTTTTCCAGTTCTGAGACTACATATTTTTTGAATCTGACTGCAGAAGGGAAGGAATATACTCAGGACAATCTTCCGTTTCAGGTAATTACCGGGGATCTTACGGAAGACATGCATCTGCAAATTACTCTTGGTGTTCCCGGACAGAAAGTAGAAGTTTTTATTAATAATTCTCCCACACCCATGTCACATACAGTTTCAGAGGTTAATTCTGCTTTGATTTCAACCCTTGATTATAATCTTGGAAAATCTGAAAGCCTTAGTATTAAAGTTATGGTAACTTCTCCTGATAATTCAGAAACTACATACAGATTTTTTACCATCAAAAACCCCTATGCTCTGTCTTACAGCGATACTTCTTCAATTGCAGGGCTTTTAGGCTGGACCGGCAGCTCTGCTTTTAGGACAGATACTCTGGATTATGCTGGCCTTTCCCTTGATAGCACTGCCTATACAATTTACACAAAAGAAGAACTGGTGCAGTTTTCAAATCTTGTAAATTCAGGAATACACTTTAGCGGCTGCAAGGTTGAACTTAAAAGTGATATTTCCCTGAAGGGAATTGAGTGGATTCCTGTCGGTTATTACAGCAGTTCAGAAAATAAACCATTTAAAGGAACTTTTGACGGCGGTGGTTTTACAGTTTCGGATCTGAATGTTGGTATGAGTGCAAGTGATACTGATACAGCAGGATTCTTTGGATATGTTTTAGAAGGGAATGTAAAAAATCTTAACTGTTATGGCACTGTAAAAGGAGGAAATAAGTATGTCGGAGGTATTGTTGGATATTTTAAGAATGTGACTACTGGAGTTTTTTCTATTGAAAATTGTTATTTTAATGGAACTGTAGAATCAAGTAACAATCAAATGGCAGGTGGAATTGTCGGTTTTTTTTATACAAATTACGATGCTTTAATTTCCGGATGTCATTCAGAAGGTAACTTAAATTGTAATAATTTACATGCCGGTGGTATAGCTGGTTACGTATATCATACTAAGATATTAAACTGTTATAATAAGATGTCCATTGATAATTCAGCAAACACCAGTAGCACAGGTGGAATTGTCGGAACAGTTATTGCCGGCTCAGGAACTTCACTTTATGCAGAAATTACAAACTGTGTGAATTATGGTGCTGTTAAAGCGACAGGTACTGCGGGCTATGGCGCTGGTATAGTAGCAGCTTGTCCAGAAAGTTATGTGTTAACACTTAATAATTGTGTAAATTTTGGAGAAGTTAAAGATTCGTACTACTCTAATGGTATTGCTTATACAAAGTCTAATGTTAATATTCCATTGATCAAAAACTGTTATAATGTTGGTTCTGTCAGTAAAAAAGATAATGGCTACGCATATTCTATTATAGGTTCTAAACTTACTGGTGAATTTAGCTGTTATTACATTACCGGTGGTCCGGATCCGTGTCCTTCTTTTGATGAACTTGCTGAAGGTGTATGCAGTACCATAGAAGAAGCCTGCGGCGGTACATACACTTATGAAGCTTTTAAGGATAAACTGCTTTTTACAGACGAAAACGGTAACACGACTGACTACACCTATGAATATAACGGGAAACCATACCCGGTTCCGATAGAATGTAAGTAGGGGAATCAGTATATGATCAGAAACATCTATGTGGTACAAGAATATACAGTGTAAAAATATCATCTTTATAATTTATTTAGCTGACTGTTTATAACAAAATATTAATCCATGCTTTTTGTCTGTTTTTGACTTTTTGCTCCAATAAATATATGTGGAAAGAAAATTTTATTTCTTCTTACTTTATTTATCTGGAGTTTAAAATATGGCAGATTATTCATTTTCTGAACGCTGGGAAAACCTTACACTGGCGGACAATTTTATTTTCTGTGGATTTAGGCGACGGAACTTATAAAATCTTTTTTAATGCAAAAGAGTGTGATAAAATGGAGTCGGCAGAGGAGAAGTCTTTCTTTAATTTTATAAAAGGCAGCAATCCCGACACAGAGTTTACAAAACAGCTTTCAGAAAAACTTCTTCTTGCCAGGTGTAACTAAATGGTGTAAGTTTAAAAACAACGCTGACATTTTTTTTACAGGAGATTTTTTTATGCGTACAACTTATGTTGCCGGAAACTGGAAAATGAATATGGACAAAGAGAGTGCCCTTGCTCTTGTTAAGGAACTTGTCCTTCAGCTTAAAGACTGTAAAAACAAGGTAATGATTGCACCTCCTTTTGTTTATCTTGATTCCATTGCCTCACTTGTAAAGGGAACTAATATCATTCTTGGTGCCCAGAACTGCGCTGCTACTGACAACGGCGCCCACACCGGTGAGGTTTCTGTCAGTATGCTTAAAGATATTGGTGTACAGACTGTTATCCTGGGACATTCTGAGCGCCGCTACGAATTTGGCGAATGTGATGAACTTATCAATATGAAAGTTGTCCGTGCCCTTGCTGCCGGTCTTGATGTCATCATCTGTATTGGAGAACTGCTTGCCCAGAGGGAAGTAGGCCGTGCTGAAAAAGTATGCGAACGCCAGCTTAATTCGGCCCTCATGGGTGTTACTAAAGAACAGCTTTCCCATGTAACTATTGCCTATGAGCCTGTATGGGCTATTGGTACCGGAAAAACTGCAACTCCTGATGATGCACAGCAGATTCACGCCTATGCCCGCAAAGTTATTGCCAAAATGTACGATCAGGAAGCCGCTGATAACATCATCATTCAGTACGGTGGTTCTATGAACGTAAAAAATTACAAAGAACTTCTTGCCCAGACTGATGTTGACGGCGGCCTTATTGGTGGAGCTTCTTTAAAAGCAGAAACTTTTGTTCCAATCTGTAACGGCTGATGCATTAAAACTAATTTTTTTGCTGCACGGTCAGTTTTTTTGCTGTGCGCTTTGTTTTTAAGCTGCACGGTTCTTTCTTCAATTGACCTAACCGCCTTATTTATATAGAATGATTTAATATTAAAAATGAAAGTGGCGGAGTTTTTGTTTTTATAAATCCGCTTCTCTGGAGAAATAAATGAAAGTTGTTTTACTTGTAACATTTGTAATCATCTGTCTGCTCTTAGTTCTTCTTGTTCTTGTTCAGGACGAAGACAACAGCGGAATGGGCGGTCTTTTAAGCGGCGGAAACTCTGCTGCCTTCGGTTCTCATTCAGCTTCAATCCTTACAAAAGCTACA
Organism: Treponema sp. UBA3862; assembly: GCA_002392405.1. GTDB lineage: Bacteria > Spirochaetota > Spirochaetia > Treponematales > Treponemataceae > Treponema_D. Next base: position 25,014 of record DGGY01000042.1, read on the forward strand.
GTTGTTCTTGCAATCATTTTCTTTGCAGTTACTCTTGCTCTTGCAAAAGTTCTTCCTTCAAAAGCTGCTTCTTCTGATGCAGAACTTCTTAACGCAGCTCAGGAAGAAGGAAAAGTTGCAGAAGAACAGCCTTCACAGGAAGCTGCAGAATCAACTTCTGACTGGTGGAAAACAGAAGCAGATACATCTGCTGCAAAATAAGTTTTTTTACTTATCCTTAAAGCAGTTCAACTGATAATTCCCCTTAATTTTAAGCGGTAAAAGGCAGGAGGAATGTGATGTCGCTTACACAGATATTTACCAGAGATGCAATCCTTGTAAATGTAAAAAGTACGGCTAAAGATGAACTGTTTACTGAAATGGCGGAGGCCTTAGGTTCACTTTATCCTGAACTTAACTGTGCTGACGCCGTTTTTGCTTTAAAAACAAGGGAAGAACAGATGAGCACCGGAATTATGCATTCTGTCGGTGTTCCGCATGCTTCCCTTTCCTGTCTTAATAAAACAATCGGTGCCATTGGAATTTCAAAGCAGGGTATCGATTATGATTCACTTGATAAATCCCCGGTTCATATTGTTTTCATGCTTCTGACCGGAGAAGGGCATGATGAAGAGCACATAAAGGTCTTAAGAAGTCTTGCCCTGGTTCTTCAAACTCCGGACTTTGTTCAAAAAGCAGTTTCGTGTAAAACGGCTTCAGAAGTTTTTGATTTAATAGTAAAATGTGAAAAGTAATCCTGCAGGAGAAATATATGGCAGAGAATGAATCAAATATTATCGGACATCTTATTGAAGTAGAAAATCTTGCCGCTTCTGTAACTGAAAATGCTGAAGAACAGGCGCTTAAAAAAATCAATACAGTAAAGGCGCAGGCAGAACTTGACTATCACGAAAAATTCAGCGCACAGGTAAAAGAACTTGAAAACAGTTTTAATGAACGCGCTGCTAAAATAGACGAAAACATTAAAAATGAGTTAAGTACCTACAAGGAAGAAATTTCAAAGTCACCTCTTGATACTGCTTCTTTTAATGCCTTTATGGATAAACTTATCAGTGAAAAAAAGGCGGTGCATCTGTAGTCATGGATAAATCTGCTGCCGATGCTTTTGTCTGGGCAAAAGCCTGTGGAAAACTTTCAAAATCTTTCTATGGAAAAAACTCGGAAAAACTTTTTGCAGTGCATTCACTTTCTGAGCTTTACGGGCTTTTGTTTTCAGGAGATGTTCCGGCCCTGCCAGAAACTCTTCTGGCCAAAGAAATTGAAGAAAAAGCAGAAACCGCTTTTCTGTCTGATTACATTGATTTTTTAAACTGTTATGACAAACCGGCTCTTCTTCCTGTAACTTTGCTGGAGTTATATGACTACAATAATTTAAAAACCTTTGCCGGTGCGCTTTGTATGCATGAAAGCGAACGTCCCTCTTTTCTGGATTTAGGAAAATACGCACTTTTATCTTACGATAAATGGCCTGAAATTGACAAAATCACGGAGAACTCGGAACTTTCCTGGTACAATGAAGTTCCTGAAATTGCAGGGCAGCAGGTCCTCGATTCAAAAATGGATTTTCAGTATTTAGCAAAACTCTGGAAAAGTGCCTGCGCCTGCGAGTTATCTGTAAGGGAACAGACTAAAGCGCTTATTGCACGGGAAATCAGGTTTTCAAATATACTGTGGGTGCTGCGTCTTAAAGTCTATTACAAAATGAACAGTGAAGAAATTCTTCCCCGTTTGTTTTTTGAAGACAGCTCAAAAGGAAAAGAAGATTTTCTTGCAGGGGACGCAGTAAAAATCTTAACTAAAGACACCTCTAAAATTGACGACTGGAAAAACTGGAAGTATAAAGAATATATAAATCCATGTGTTAATGCTGAAGAATGGGAGCTTGACCCGCGCTGGGTTGAAAAATGCTTTCAGAATTCGCTTGAAAATGAATATATTTCACTCTTTCACCGCAATTCACTTTCTTCACTGGCACTTGTGTGTTATTTTAAAATTAAGCAGAATGAACTGAGTAATATCCGCAGTATTACGGAAGGTTTAAGGCTTGGAGGAGAATAATGGCAAAAACTGCCGCAATGCGTCTTGTTGAACTTATGATTCTCAAAGAAGATATTGATGCTGTTCTTGAATTTCTGGGGAAAAAAGGAAACCTGCAGTTCAGAAACCAGCTTCAGTTAAATCACTCTGAGCCTAATCCTGAGCTTACTGTGCTTTCAAGGTTGAAGAGTGCCAGATCATTTTTGAATCTTGATGATGTAACAACACAGGATTTAATGGCTTCTACCAGACCTTCTGACTATGACCGCGTTTTGTGTCAGAAACTTTTATATACCACAGATACACTTAAACAGAAAGAACTTGAAGCTTCAGAGGAATTGAAAAGGGTAGAAGAAGCCTACAAAGAAACCCTTTCTTTTTCGAATTTAAAAGTCGCTTACAGTGAACTTGAACATCTTTCGTTCCTCACAATCCGCGTCGGGCAGATTGATCCGTCAGTATTTGATGAACTCACTTTTGCAGTAGGCTCTCATGCTGTAATAGTCCCGCTCGGACAGGATAAATCACATATTCTTGCGGCAACTACAAAAAACGGGCGTATTGCCTTAGATACTGAATTAAACCGTCATGGTTTTATAAAGATGGAAATTCCAAGTGACTTTCAGGGCGTGCCTGACGATATTCTTTCAGGCCTTAAAGTACAGGTTGAAGAACGCAGGAAAATTTTTGATTCCATTGAAGAAGAAAAGCATAACATGGCTTTAACACATGCTGATTTCATAAAAAAATTCCTGTGTCAGTTTTCAATTGCCTCTGAAATTACCCTTATTAAAAACTCTCTTGAAGCGACAGGTCTTGTTTACCGCCTTACAGGCTGGATTCCTGAACTTGACTGTCATTCAATGATGACAGAACTTGATAAACTTTCTGAGGGACGCATTGCAATCCGTGTTTTTGAACCTGAAGAAGTGCCTTCTGTAAAAATCGGTCAGGAAAAGGTTCCGGTAAAACTTCATCACGGAAAAATTATCAGCGCCTTTGAGCGTATGATTTTTTCTTACGGAAGTCCTGCATACGGAACGATTGACCCGACTCCGTTTGTAGCATTCTTTTTTACCCTTCTTTTTGGAATTATGTTTGGTGATGCGGGCCAGGGACTTGTTTTCTTTATCCTGGGTCTTTTGATGCAGACTAAAATAATTAAATTCGGCGGATGGAATAAGTTTGCCCCTGTTTTCTGTGCAATCGGCTGCTCCAGCATGATTATGGGTATTTTGACGGGAGAATTCTTTTCTACCCACGCCTTTATGCCTTCACTTTCTTACTTTTTGACTGGACTTTTCGGACACAGCCGTTATCCGATTCTTCAGATGAAATTCTGGGAAGCAAAAAACGCAATGCAGATTATTTTTGGTATTTTCGGCTTTACAATGGCAGTTGGTTTTGTAATCAATTCTGTAGGCCTTATCATAAACTTTATCAATAAGATTATCTGCAAAAAATATGGAAGTGCCTTTTTTGGAAAAACTGGGCTTGCAGGTGCTCTGTGGTTCTGGTATACGGTAATTTTTGCACTTCGTATGGGTTTTTCTTCTCATACTCCTTCGCTTTTTGACTGGCTTTTTATCGGCATTACTTTATTCTTTGCAGCTTTCGGCGAGCCGTTTGAGAGATTTTTTGACGGTGAGAGACCTGCCTTTAACGAAGGTTTCGGGGGATTTGTAATCGGAGGCCTTGTTGAATTAATTGAAGTCTTTTCTTCATATCTTTCAAATTCAATCAGCTTTGTCCGTGTCGGCGCTTTTGCTTTCTCACATGCAGTTCTCGGTTTTATCATTGTAAAAATGTGCAGTATCGCTCCTAACGCTGCCGCACGTCTTGCAATCTTAATCGCAGGAAATGGCATTGTGATTGTTCTTGAAGGAATGATTGTAGCGATTCAGGTAATCCGACTCCAGTATTACGAGTTCTTTTCAAAATTCTTTAATGAGACGGGAAAGGAATTTATTCCTTTTGCGTTTAAATATAAATAATAATTAATTAAGAGGTATAAAAATGAGTAAAAAAATTATTGCACTTGCAGCCCTCCTGCTTTGTTTTACAGTAACTGGACTTTTTGCACAGGAAGCCCAGGTACCTGCTGCAGAAACTGCTGTGGAAGAACAGGCTGCTGCTCCAGAAGCAGTTAATCCTGTTAAGTATCTTGCCGCTGCACTCGCAGTTGCAGTTGCATGTATTGCCGGCGGTATTGCCGTAGGTAAAATCGGCGCGGCTGCCATGGGTGCAATGAGTGAAAATGCAGAACTTTCAGGTAAAGCACTTCCGTTTGTCGGACTTGCTGAAGGTATCTGTCTGTGGGGCTTCCTTGTTGCCCTTCTTATTATCATTCTGTAGTCTGCCTTACAAAGTACAGATAAGCATTTGATGGAATATTTTACTATTGCACAGCGTGAACTTGTCCTTGCCTTTAAGCTTGTAGGTGTGGACGGTCAGGCTGCTTTGAACAGAAAAGAGGCTCTTGATGCGTTTTACCGCGTTACCGGTCATGGAGGAGTTAATTCCATGCCGGTTGCAGAACGCCCTAAAATCCTGATTTTAAGCGAAGACGTGTCGGATATGCTCGAAAAAGAAGTTCTTGAATGGCAGAAGACGGCACAGTTCCCGCTGATAGTAGAAATTCCGCCTGTGAACGGTCATCTTGAAGGGAAAAAATCCCTTACCCAGTCAATCCGCGAGGCTATGGGCATAAGCATTTAGGCTTTTTTTTAAGGAATAACGATGGAAGAACTGAGATCTACGGAAATACTTGCCCGTGAAATTGAAGCAGAAGCTTCAAAGAAAGCAGAAAAAATTCTTGAGCGGGCTGAACGTGAAGCAAAAAAAATATTAACAGACCTCGAAGAGCGCATTAAAAAAGATGTTCAGGAAAAAGCTCAGTTTTATGAAAAGCGTCTTGAGCAGCTTGAAAAAAATGCAGGGTCTTATGTTCCTCTCGAAAAAGAACGTTTTCTGGTTTCTTTTTATTATGAAAGAGTCTGCCAGGCTATGAACGATTATTTTAAGGCTTCAGGAAAAGAAAAACGTCTTTCTCTTTTAAAAGATAAACTTGATGAATGTGGTTCTGCGCTTAAGGAAAAGAAGCTTAAGCTTTCTTATTTTGGCGGTCTTGAAGAAAAAGATATCATCTCAATGATTAAAGGATGCTCTGCCGTTTCTTATGAAGATGTCATTGAGTTTAAAGAAATTCCTTTTGAAGAGAGCGGTGAAGAAAGGGAGAACGCAAACCTTATTCACGAAGGAATGATTTTTGAAAGTGAAGATAATTCGGTAAAACTCCGTCTCACCATGGACGAAGTAATACGGGAAATTAAAGATAAATATTCATACGGACTTGCCCTTGCCCTGTTCGGAGGAAGACTGCCACAATGATTAAAGGAAAAATTGTAAGAATTTCAGGCCCGATTATTTATGCTGAAGGACTTGATGGATGCGGTCTTTATGATGTTGTTGATGCCGGAAATAAAAAAATAATCGGCGAGATTATACGTCAGAATAAAGGACTGGCAACTATTCAGGTTTATGAAGACGATACAGGAATGAAAATAGGCGAGGAGGTTGTTTCATATCAGAGACCTCTTTCCTTAAAGCTCGGTCCCGGACTTGTCGGAACTATTTATGATGGAATTCAGCGCCCGCTTGAAGCAATGTATAATGAAGGCGGAGCTTTTCTGACTCCCGGACAGCGTGCTGAGCCTATAGATATAAATAAAAAATGGCACATGGAAAGAGCAGAAGGCGTTAGTGAAGGCTGTCCTATCTGTCCTGGTTTTGTAATCGGAACAGTTCAGGAAACTCCTTCAATCGTTCATAAAATAATGGTGCCGCCACAGATCCGCGGCCGTGTTTTAAAAGAATTCAGGGGTTCGGGAGATTATACTGTTGATGAAGTAATTGCCCGTACTGAGCTTGATGAAGAAATTAAGTTAAGTCATTACTGGCCTCTCCGTAATCCCCGTCCTTTTACAAAAAAACTTACTGTTTCTGAGCCTTTGATTACAGGACAGCGTGTTATTGATGTTTTCTTCCCGCTTTCTAAGGGAGGAACTGCCGCTATTCCGGGCGGATTTGGTACCGGAAAAACAATGACACAGCATGCAATTGCTAAATGGTGTGATGCTGACTTAATTGTTTATATAGGCTGCGGAGAGCGCGGAAACGAAATGACGGAAGTTCTTTCTGAATTTCCTGAACTTATTGACCCGCGTACAGGCCGTTCTTTGATGGAACGTACTATTCTTATTGCAAATACTTCCAATATGCCTGTTGCGGCGCGTGAAGTTTCACTGTATTCAGGAATTACTCTTGCTGAATATTACCGCGATATGGGTATGCATGTTGCAATCATGGCCGATTCAACTTCCCGCTGGGCAGAAGCTCTCCGTGAACTTTCAGGCCGCATGGAAGAAATGCCTGCAGAAGAGGGATTCCCTGCCTATCTTCCCAGCCGTCTTGCTTCTTTTTATGAAAGGGCAGGCCGCGTAAATACACTCTGTCATGAGGAAGGTTCTGTTTCTGTAATCGGGGCGGTTTCTCCTCCGGGCGGTGATTTTTCTGAACCAGTAACACAGCATACAAAACGCTTTATCCGCTGTTTCTGGGCCTTAGACCGTGAGCTTGCTAATTCGCGCCACTATCCTGCAATCGGCTGGATTGATTCTTATTCTGAATATGCAGAAGAAGTTAAAGGCTGGTGGGATAATGTTGACCCGCGCTGGGCACAGATCCGCCTTGATGCCCTTGAACTTTTAAAACAGGAACAGAGCCTTCAGGCAATTGTCCGCCTTATTGGAAGTGATTCACTTCCTGAATATCAGCAGCTTATTCTGGTTGTTGCCGACATGATAAAATCGGGCTTTCTGCAGCAGAGTGCTTTTGATGAGGTTGATGTATATTCAGTTTCTGAAAAGCAGATTCAGATTCTTCTTCTGATGATGGAATTCTACAGACGTGGACTTGCTTTAATAAAAAAGGGAACTCCGCTTGCACAAATCAATTCGCTTGCGGTAAAAGAGGAAATTATCCGTCTTAAAACAACTGTTCCAAACGATAAATTAGAGCTTTTGAAGGAAACGGAAAGTCATCTTGATCAGGAAATGACTGAACTTGAGCGGATTTACAATAAAGTTTAATGAGGAAAACTGATGAAGGGTGTTGAATATAAAGGAATTGACGGCGTTGACGGACCGATTGTAGTAGTAAAGCGCAGTGAAAATATTTTTTACAACGAAATAGTTTATGTGCGTGACAGAAACGGACAGAAAAAAACAGGGCGGGTAATCGATTTAAACGAAGAAACTGCCATTGTCCAGATTTTTGGAACTACGACCGGACTTGACCTTACTCAGACAACAATAGAATTTCTTGACCAGCCGATGGAACTTCGTGTAGGTGAAGGACTTTTAGGACGCATTTTTAACGGGCTTGGTGAGCCTGTAGATAACCTTCCGCCAATTTTTTCTGATAAAAAAGTTGATGTAAACGGAATGCCGATGAATCCTTTTGCCCGGGTTTATCCCAGGGATTTTATTCAGACAGGTATTTCATCCATTGACGGAATGAACACCCTTATCCGCGGACAGAAACTCCCGATTTTTTCAGGAAACGGTCTTCCTCATAATCGTCTTGCTGCCCAGATTATCCGTCAGGCCAAAATCTTAAACTCAGACGAGCAGTTCGTTATGGTTTTTGCAGGCATGGGAATTAAATATGATCAGGCTCAGTTTTTTATCAATTCTTTTGAAGAAAGCGGTGTTCTGTCAAAGGTTGTAATGTTCCAGTCGCTTGCTGACGCCCCTTCAATTGAGCGTATTATTACACCGCGCTGTGCCCTTACTGCGGCAGAGTATCTTGCCTTTGAAAAGGGAATGCA
>DGGY01000023.1 GCA_002392405.1 Treponema sp. UBA3862
GGAAAAGAAAAAGTAGGAACTGAATGGGGATTATTGATGCTAGGATATGATTTCAAGCAGTTGATTCGATTAATAAACGCCTAAGAAAAAAAAACAATAAACGAAAATCTACAAAATTCATTTAAACATAAAAAAGGCTGTCCTTTTTGAAGTCTTTAATTACTTCTAGGACAGCCCCTTTTTTTATAAGCGACCGGGCAGCCGTGCGAGTTTTTCCGTTTTTTTGCGAAAGCAAAAAATGCGAGCCCTTTGGCGAGCAAGTGAAAACTCGAGTTTCATCGGATGCGAAGCTTCCGATGAATACATGTACAGTAGCATGTGCTGTAGCGGTAGCCGGATCATTCTAATTGAGTTCTTGTAACTAAAACGAAGACATCTCCTTTTGGGGATGTCTTTTTTTTATAGGCGCATGATACAGGGCAGCCGTGCGAGTTTTTCCGTTTTTTTGCGAAGCAAAAAATGCGAGCCCTTTGGCGAGCAAGGAAAAATCTCGTGAAGCAAACCGCCAGGTTGCGACTTGCACCGTTGCATGTGCAGTTGCAGTAGCTGGTAGTTTCTAATAAATTTAGCGTAATGCAAAAGCCTTGTCGGTTTGACAGGGCTTTTTTTATGCACATGCTACTGGGCAGCCGTGCGAGTTTCCACGTTTTTTTGCTAAAATCTCTACTTCTTTTCCCGGATCTGTAAATATTCTTAAAATTTAAATATAATATAACATTTTTTTGTAAATTGTGTTATACTTACAGCGTAGATATTCAAATTAACTGGAGGAATCTATGACAATTGACAGAAGAGAGATTAAAGAACTTGCAAAAAAGCAGATTAAAGGAAATATCCTTACCTTTTTCGGCTTGTCGGTAGTAATGTTTTTAATTCTTGGACTTGTTTCCTTTACTTATATCGGAACTCTCGTTCTTGCAGGTCCTATTTATCTTGGATTTGCCATGTTTGTTCTTGAAATCCTTAGAAGCGGGGAAGGAAAGTTTGGTACAGGCTTTGAAGGCTTCAGACAGTTTGGTTCAGCTTTTGTTGCTACATTGCTGAGCGGTATTTTTGTTTTACTCTGGAGTATTCTTTTTATTATTCCTGGTATTATTGCCGGTTACCGTTACAGTATGGTTTATTTTATTCTTGCAGATAATCCTTCAATCTCCGGTAGTGAAGCAATCAAAAAGTCAAAGGAAATGATGGCAGGTCATAAATGGGAGCTTTTTGTGCTTCAGCTTAGTTTTATAGGCTGGTTCCTGCTTTGTTTCATTACCTTTGGAATTGCCGCAATCTGGGTTTATCCATATTACCTTACGACAATTGCTGCTTTTTATGATAAAGTTAAGTCTGAAGTAAAAACAGAATAGTTTTTAGAAAATTCTTCTTCACTTTTTTTATAATTTTAATGGATTAAAATGATTAAGTGCACTTTTACAGGTGCACTTTTTTTTATTTTTCTTTTGTAGTATTATCTTTTTATTAAATTAATTTTTACAGTCCTCAGTCTTTCTTTTGACGGGGGCTCATGATTTTACGGAGTTATTATGAATAACATTCAAAACAAATGGATCCGGGGTGCAATTCCAGCCCTGCTTCTGCACTGTTCTATCGGAACTGTATACTGCTGGTCTTTATTCAGTCAGGAAATTGCTGACTATATCGGTTTTTCTAAGGGTGCTGCTGAATGGGCATTCTCTTTCGCTATCTTTTTCCTTGGTATGAGTGCTGCTTTTCTTGGTAACCTTGTAGAAAAAAACATTCACAAGTCTTCACTTATTGCAGCAATTACTTTTGCCTGCGGTATGGCAGGAACAGGTTTTTTCATCTGGTACGGCGGTAACTGTTATCAGCATGGTGCAGGTGCTCCAAGCCTTGTTTCTTTAATCGGTATTTATATCTGTTATGGCTTTATTATGGGAATTGGTCTTGGTACAGGTTATCTTTCTCCTGTAAAGACTTTAATGCTCTGGTTTAAAGACAGAAAAGGTCTTGCTACAGGTCTTGCTGTTGCGGGTTTTGGAGCAGCAAAAGCCATTGCCAGTCCTTTCATGCAGAAAATGCTTCCCGGATTAAGCAATAAAATCTATGACGAAGCAGGTCTTGTTATCGGAAATGACGGAACGGGCGTATGGAAAATGTTTGTAATTCTTGCAGGCATCTATTTTGTAATGATGTTTATCGGTCATCTTCTTCTTGCAAAACCTGCTGACTGGGTAGAGCCTCAGCAGAAATCAAAGGAAGAAGGAATAATCGCAACTTTAAAGCGTGAACCGATTATCAGCTACATTGGTATCTGGCTCATGTTCTATCTTAACATCACCTGCGGTCTTGCCCTTATTTCACAGGAAAAAATGATTGTTAAGTGTATCGGTCTTGCTTCAATGGCAGGTATTGTTTCAACTGTTTCAGCCGTTTTCAATGCAGGCGGTCGCCTCGGCTTTTCTGCCTGGGCTGACAAAATGAAAGACAGAAATACAATCTACAAGCTCATTTTTATCCTTTCGATTCTCTTTACTGCTGTTGTTTATTTCTCAAAGGGAATTTCAAACGGTGCAGGAAATACTGTCCTTATCATCTTCGTTCTTGCCCTCATCTTCATTGTAAATGCCGGTTACGGCGGCGGTTTCTCTAATGTTCCCACACTGCTTTCTGACCACTACGGAATGGGCTCAATTTCTGCAATCCATGGAATTACTCTTTCTGCATGGGCTTTTGCAGGACTTACAGGAAACCAGATGGCAAATGCAATCGTAAAACACACCGGAAAATTCATTGAAGTTCACGGAATTTCAGCTAATCCAACCGGATATCAGAATGTTCTCATTGTTACAGGTGCCCTTTACATCGTTGCACTTTGTCTTTCACTGTTCTTCGTTAAGCCTGTAAACAAAGATAAAGGACAGCTCTAGAAATTGCAATTTTTAGAGATAACCTAAATAATAAAAATATATAACTGTTTTATACAGAGGCTGCCTGAAAAGCACAGGTGATTGCGGTGAGTTATACTGCAGTTTTCTGTACTTACCGGGCAGTCTTTTTTTTGCTTCCTGGTACACTCTTAAAATAAATTTAAAAAAAGACTTTATAAACAGCTTATTCTGCCTTTGAATAATTGACTTAATTCTTCTTTTTTTAGATTATTAAACAGTTAAAAAAAGTAAGTTAAAATTATGGAAAGTAAAATATTAACACGTTCTTATCTTGAAACTCTTTCTACGCAGGAGCTTCTTGCAATCGCCGACGACTACGGTATCGATATTCCTGAAAATCTTAACAGAAGTTTTATTATCACTGAACTCATTGAAGTATCACTTGAATTTGCTGATGAACAGAAAGAGGAAGACATTACTGCCAGCGATGAAAATGCGCCTGTTCACGCCAGGGAAGAAGAACTTCCTGAATCTTACAATGAAACAATGATCTGCGCTGTTCTTCGTAATCCTGCCTGGGCTTATGTTTACTGGGATATTAAAAATGCTGACATCCAGCGTCTTAATTCAGATTCTGCTTTTAAAGGCCTTTGTCTTCGTGTTTCTTACTGGGAAAAAGAAGAAGATGAAAAACCGCTTGAGTCTTTTGACATTCAGATTTCCCTTACAGACAGGCAGCAGTATATTCTTATTTCACCTGAAAAAAATCTGCTTCGTGTAGATCTTGCAGCGCTTTATTCAGGCAAAGATGATGAAAATCTTGCTGTTACTCCTAAAATTCAGATCCCAAAAGGTTCACCTTTATTGACCTCTCTTCCAGGAAGGGAAGTTGACCTCAGTCCTGCAGTTGAAGCTTCCAGTATGAGAAATCTTCTGACAGAGCATTTTGAAAAACACAGGGAATCTTTTTCTCAAATTTAAAAATCCGGAGAGTTAAAAATGTCATCAAAAAAACTTGGAATTGTAGTTGCCGCTCATCTTCCTTATGTAAGGCACCTTTGCGAAGAAGGTGAACTTCCAGGCCCGGAATATGATCTTCTCTTTACTTCAATAAGCCAGACTTATCTTCCGCTTGTTAATCTTATTAAAAAACTTGAAGAGGAAGGCGTAAAGTCAAAGTTTTCAATTGTAATGACACCGACTCTCTGTGCAATGCTTGATGATACTGAAATTCAGAATCAATATGTTGAATGGCTTGACCGCTGTATTGCTCTTGGACAGAAAGAAATTGAAAGGGTAGGAAAAGACAGCGCAAAGTTAAAGATTGCTCAGGATACATTAAAAAAGCTTCAGCAGAATAAAGAAGATTTTACCCAGAAATATAACTGCAATCTTTTAAAACAGTTTGCAGAATTTGCAAGAAAAGAACTTATAGAGATTCTTGCTTCCTGCGGATCCTATGCTTTTTTACCGCATTATGCTGATCTTCCTGAAGTTTTAAATGCACAGGTTGAAACAGGAATTATTTCACACAGAAATTATTTTGGAATTGCTCCGGACGGTTTCTGGCTTCCTTATCAGGGTTACACTAATGGTCTTGAAAGGGTACTCCGCTCTTATGGCATTTTATATACCGTTTTAGATTCACGCGGACTTTTATTTGCAGAAGATGCGCCTCAGACAGGTATTTTTGCTCCGGTGCGCACCTGGAATTCACTTGTAATTTTTGCCAATGATTCAAAGGCATGTTCTGAAATTACAGGGAAAAATGCATTCCTTTTAAATAAAGTCTACAAAAATCAGAACCGTGATATTGGCTTTGAACTTGAAATAAATGAACTCGGGGATTTTGTAAAGCCTGATTCTCCGCGTACAAATTCTCTTTTCCGTTACTGGTCTAACAGTGAAGAAATTTATGATGAACAGGCCGCTCTCCTTCAGGCACGTAAAGACGCAGAACTTTACCTTAAAAACAGAAATGAAACTTTAGTTGAGGCAGAAAAATCAGTAAATGCTCCGTCCTTAATCTGCAAAATTGATGCACGTTTTTTAGGTGGCGACTGGGCTGAAGGAATGGAATTCTTTGAAACCCTGCTCAGAAAAAATGCAGATTCAGAGTTTGTTACTCCAAATGAACTTATTGAAGAGCAGTTTAAGCTTACAAAAGTAACTCCTTATCCTTCTGCTGCCTGCGGTATGGGATATGGTGAAGATCTTCTCGACAGTACAAACAGCTGGATGCTCCGCTATACAAGAAAGATGTGCGAAAGAATGGTAGACCTTTCAGACCGTTTTAAAGATGAAACGGGATTAAAGGCCAGACTTTTGATTCTTGGCGCAAAAGAACTGATGCTTTCTCAGTCAGCAGAACTTTCAAAAATGATTCATGACGGAGACCTTCCTGACTGGGCAAAAAACAGTTTCACTCAGAGTGTAAAAAACTTTACAACTGTTTTTGATTCCCTGGGAACAAATCTTGTAAGTACAGAATGGCTTACCGTTCTTGAAAAAGAGCATAATCTTTTTCCATGGATGAATTACAGAATTTTCAGCAGGAAGATGTAATTTACTTACTTTCAAAAGAATCAGCGGTCGAGTGTTCCAAACGCATTAATCTGGTCATGTACGTCTAAGAGTGACTGGGCAGTTTTTATTGCCTTAATGGCAGGATCGTATTTTATTCCGATGGTTTTTGAAAGGTCTTTTGCTTCATTCCATTTGATAATTGCTGCTACAATGTCTTCTCTTGTTCCTTTTGAGTAAAGGTTAATGCCTTCTGCGTATTTTTTCTGAACTTCAGCTTTAACTGTTCCACGTCCTCTGTCTCCTAAAAGAAGACGTGCGGCAAGACTTATATGATTTACAGGGTTAAAGGAAGATGTTAAATCCAGAGTGTAATTGATGTTCATCTTTACGCCTGCAATTAAAAACTGGCTGCCCAAACTGAAGCGCGGGTTTGCACCTGAAATTAAAAACCCTGTTTCAAAATCAAAAAACTTTGTTACGTTTATTTCAAGACCGCTTGCAAGCGAGAATTTTTCACTGGAAGGTATGTCAAAAAGATTTACTGGCTGGCGGAATTCCCCGGTTATGAGAAGTGATTTCATCATCCTGTAGGAAAAACCAAAAGCAGCACGGGTAGGGAGCGGATCATCAAACTGAAAATCAGAGTTAAAACCCGTAAAAGCAATACCCACATTGTTTAGTGTCAGCCCGAAGCATAAGTTAGGTTCAACGTCATTAAAATGCTTTAAGAAATTAAATCGTAAAAGGATTCCGCCGTCCCCCATAATGCCAAGTGCAGACTGTGAAAAGCCTGAACCAGAAATTATTTCATCAGTACGGTCATCGGTGTAATCAGGCATGCTTCTCCAGGTTCCGCGGATGTTGTATCCAAGTGCGATTCCCTTAAAATCATAGCCTGCAAAAAAATTGTAGGACATGTTCAGTGTAAATGAGGTTTCAGAATAATAGTTTCCTGCTACTTTATCGCCGAAAAGATTGTATTCTGTAAACGGAACGTAAAAACATTTAAACTGTAAACCCATCCCGAAGTTGTTGACCCGGAATGTGCCTTCCAGCGTTTCCTGGGCTGAGTCAGCTATCCATGCATTGTGAAAAAGGGCGGCTTCTGACTGATCTAAAACAGAAGAACCTGCGGGATTGTAGTCAAAAAAGGTAATGTCATCACATAAACCTGTTACTGCAGTACCAAGACTTTCGGCCCTTCCGCCTGAGGGAATGTTGAGTGAGCGGAAAATTGTGCTTCCGGCGTTATCATCAGAAAAAGAATCAAAAATATCACCGAATTTTGAATTTATGTCGGAAAGCGTCAATGCACCTGTTTTTGAAATCGAAAAAAGCGAAAAGAGAAGAATCAGAATGTCAGAAAATGAGAATGATTTTTTCATCTTAAAAATGCATTTCTTTATATGGTCAGTTTTTTTTCCTGCCCTTTATAAATTTCGGATTTTTGTCTACATTACATAAGGTATATTACCGAAAATAATAGAAGAAGAAAATCTGTAAATATACCCGTTTAAGTATGTTTGAATTAAGACGAAAAGTTTTTTCAGTTCTGTTTATTCTCTTTTGCTCAGCCTTCATGCTTCAGTCACAGGAAGTTCCTGAAGAAGATACGGAGGTTATGTCTCTCGGCGGGATTGACCATCTTATCAGCATCAGCGAATACTCACAGGCACTGGAACAGCTTTCACTTTATATTCAAAAATATCCTGAACAGTTTGATAAAGCACAGAAACGAATTTCAAAAATCTTAAAATACAGAAATGCCTTCAATTTACAGGCAGGTGAACTTGCTCAGAAAATGCGCCAGTCTGCCGAAGCCCAGAACCTGACAGATGAGCAGGCAGATGAACTTGATGCCCAGAAAATGGACATTATTTTAGCACTTGAAAATTCAGAAAAAAATCCTGCACAGGAAGAAACAGACCTTACAAACGATGCACGTCGTACGGTCCGTCTTTCTTATTACATCAACCGTTCCAATATGATTGTAAATCAGGGAACCGCCCTGATTAATGAGGCGGATTCTGCTTCTTCTGAGAATTACGGACTTGCTTTTGATAAATTCAGGGAAGGCATAAACTTAAAGACAAACGACTCTGATGTAGTTTACAACGGGCAGGAAGAAATTCAGGTTGTTTATCCTGATGATTTAAAGCGTTCGGTTAATGCCCATATCCTTCAGGTAAAAAACTTTTCTCTTTCAGTTAAGTCTCAGCTTGAAAACTGCCAGAATCTTTATAATGAATATGTTGCCGCAGTTAATTCCCTTGATTTTAATCTTGCCTCTGAACTTTTAGAGAGTGTTAAAGCTGCGTTTACGCGTCTGGCTTCAACCAGAAATACCCTCTACCGTGAAGGAAATGAATTAAAGAAACTTGATGAAAGGGCCAGAATCTTAAATCCTGGTCTTGGTGATACATCTTACATCACTTTCAGCCGCTGGGCAGTAAGCGGTGTCGAAGGTAATCCTGATTCAGGTATGACAGGAGCTGTTGAAGCCTTTTTTAACACCCGTATTGAGGGCTTGAAAAATGTGCTTTATGAGGCTGTTCTTGCAGAGTATAAGAATATCGGTACAGAGTTAAAACTTGACTCTAATGAACTTTTTTCTGTCGGTGATTACAGCAGTGTTTTAACCATGAGGGACTGTGCTTCTGGATTTGCCTTGCAGTCAGGTGAAATCAATTCGCTTTACTCAAAAATCAATGACAGCCGTGTAAAAGACTTTACGCTTTATAATTCTTCCCTTGCTTTCATTCAGGATTTTTCTAAAAAGAATTTTACAGACACCCTTTCAGTGTCAAAAAAAGTTTTTGATATTAATGAACAGGTTAAAAACCGTACTGTCGTTAACGGTAATTTTGCCAAATTCGGACAGGACAGCCTTGCCTCTGCCCAGAGTTATGGAAAACAGCTTTCAGACATCAGAATACAGGCTGCTTCAAAAAATACAGCTGACGAAAAACTTTCCCAGGAAAACTATTTAAAGTCGCAGGAAGAAAAGGGCAGAACTCCTGTTAAAAGAAATACAGCAGGGGAAACTGTCGAAGATAAAAAACTTTCATGGACAGAAGTTCTTGAGCTTTACGATAAAATTATTTTATTTACAGAAGAAGAATGTATAAATCAGGGAGCGCATGTCTGGTCTGTGCTTGCAAAAACTTATTCTGATGAAGCAGACAGCCAGCTTGCAGCCTTTACTTTAAGAAATGTTGAAGCAAATACTCTTTTAAATGGTGTTGAAGAGACTGTCGGAGAAGGAAAGATTACAAAGTATTATCCGACAAAAGCAGCTCAAATCTGTACTCAGCTTAACAGCGATATTCAGAAACAGAAAACAATTTTAACCGGGTATAGAACAACCCTTAACGGAGGGGCTGCCTATTCAAATGTTGAAAGTACCTACACATCATCAACAGCAAACATCGATCATGTAATTGCTTCGCTTGATGAACTGACAGTAAATAATAATCAGCTTATTACTACAGCAAAAATTAAGGCGAATGAAGCCCGTATTGCTGTAAATGAAGCCCGTTTAAGGTTTGACCAGGCCGTTAAGTATTTGAACTCAAATAAATACGATGAAGCCCGCCAGTCTCTTTCAGAAGCAGATGAAAGCTACAAAAAATCACTTCTGCTTGAAGAAAATGATTCTTTCCGCCGCGAGTTCTCTGCAAAAATTTCTCAGACGGATGAACAGATTACAGTCAGACAGAATGAATGGGTAATTACAACAACCCGTGCCCTGATTACGGATGCCTATAATGATTATTATTCAGGTAACTTTGAAAACTCAAAACATTCTCTTGACGAGGCATCGGCTGTCTGGGAAAAGACTCAGGCTCAGGAAAATACCGAAATTGCAGAACTCATGGTGCTTGTAAAAGAAGCGCTTGAGTCTACCGGCGGAAAAGAAATTGCATTCTCTGATCCTCTTTATAAAGATATGGGGGCCTTCCTCAATAATGCAAGAGTTCATTATGAAGACGGAGCTAAGCTCTTTAATTCTGGAAAAACAGAAGAAGGAACTGCTCTTCTTAAACAGGCGAGGGATGAAACAAGAAAGGTTCAGCGCGTGTTCCCTAAAAATATGCAGGCAAACAACCTCAATCTTTTAATCAATAAAATACTCGATCCTGCGGTCTACGAGAATAATGTTGCCCAGAAAATCAATCAGGCAAAAACAACAGCCGGCTCTAACAGGGTGGTTGATATGCAGACTGCCCTTAAAGATTTAAAGGATTTACATGAAATAATTCCTGATAATAAAAAAGTTTCTGATGCAGTTAAGGAACTTGAAGTACAGCTTGCCCGCTCCCAGCAGTCTGAACAGATTAAAAAAGACATGGCACGTTCTGATGCCCTTACAAGACAGGCTCAGAAAGAAACAAATATTGCAAGAAAGGTTGCCCTTCTTGACGAAGCTTTAAGCCTTAACAGACGCAATACGCTTGCACAGAAACTCAAGGACCAGGCATATATTTCAAATTCCGCGGGTAAAACCGTTAAAAACTTCCTTAATGATGCTGATGAAATACGTTACTCTCAGGCAGAACGGTATTATAATGATGGTATGAAGGATCAGGCTTCAGCATTGATTAATGATCTCTTTAAACGAAATCCTCAGGTTTCTAAGGTAATTAAACTCAAGCGCCGTATTGAAAACATGTAGAGTGGGACATATGAAAATAAATTTTGCTGCTTTGAAAAAATCATTAATTTCTCTCTTAACTTTGTTTTTTGTTTCATTTTCAGTTTCCGCTCAGAGCCTTTATTTTGAAAAACCTGTTCCGCTTACAGAAAAAAATACCTGCTTTCCGGTAGTCGTTAAAGGACAGAATAAAAACTATCTTTTTTATGAGGAAATCCGCTCTGGTTCACTTTATGTAGATTTAAAGATTAAAGAAGATGACTCGGAAGAATGGTCTCCCGCAAAAACAGTAGCAGGTCCGTTCTCTTATTCAGGTGAGGTACCTGATATTTTTACAGCCGCAGTTCTGGAAAAAGGCATTATCAGTGTTGCCGTTACACTGTCTGAGTATGAAATCGGAATCTACACCTCCTTAGACCAGGGGCAGACCTTTACTTCAGAAAAACTTGTAATGAAAGGCGAGAGAATTGTAGCTCCTCGAATTTTCAGGACAAAAAATGACGGCTTTGTTCTTTTCGTATCTCTTGGAACAGAAAATAAATTTTCAATTGCATGGACAGTAAGTTCTAACGGAAAATCCTGGTCATCTATTACACCGTTTGCACCGGCAATGGAGCTTGATAATTCCTTTTCTCCTTACCTTTGTCCGCTGCCTCAGGGAGATATGATTGTCTTTCAGTCGCATTTTTCTGTTCCTGAGCGGCCTAAAACTTTCCAGCTCTATACGACACTTTCTACAGATAACTTAAAGTCTTTTTCTCCTGCAGTGCTTTTTACTGATGACAGCGTTACATCATCCCGCAGGGTTAATTCTTTTGTTGACTACTCAAACCAGAGTCCTGTGCTGTTTGCAGAAAACGGTTCACTCTGGTGCGCCTGGGAAAGAAATGAAGCGCGTTCAGAAAACATTTATATTTCACTTGCACAGCTCGACATTACTGGAAAAATTACGGGCAGGGGAAGGGTAAAAGAATTTTCAGATTTAAGGTCGAGTCACCGTCCGTCGTTTTTTTCTTTTGAGAAAAGCCTTTATTTAATGTGGTTTGATAATAATAACGGTGCATATTATTCAAGAAAAAGCTCTGATAATATTTTTTCAAGTGAACGTCTAATCAAAAACAGTACAAAGGCGACATTCCCTCATCCGGTAATTTCTTCTGATTCAAAAATTGCCTATCTCTGGCAGTTAAAAGAAGGCGCCTCAAGAATCTATGCAGTAAATCAGGATTTAACGGCACCTCCGCCGCGTCTTTCTGCTGTCAGCTTTAAGGAAAACAAAAGAGCTGTTAGTTCGAATGTTAAAATTAAAATTACAATTCCTGAAGATACCAACGGAATTTCAGGCTATGTCTGGAGTTTTTCAAAGGATAAATTCTCTGAGCCTTCGACAGATGCGCAGAATATTATAGTCGAAAACAATATCAGCTCAGGCCGCTCATATGTAATTAATGCAAATGCTGCTGAAGACGGTGAATATTACTTTAAAGCCAAAGTTCTTGATGTGGCAGGAAACTGGTCTGAAAGTGCACTTATAACTTATTACCGTGACCTGACACCGCCTCACAAACCTTCAGTCTTTGAGTTTCTGAAAGATGAAGCAGGCTTCGTAAAAGACAGCATGTTATCTTTAAGATGGCAGAAAGACAGCCAGGATGATGATGTTGCCGGTTACAGCTGGACTTTCACAAAGGTACAGGAACTCGATTCAAAATTTAAAGATTCCCCGCAGCATCCTCTTAAAGCTTCAAAAGAAGACGTAGAAAAGTATGTAAGTTCGATTGAAGCACAGAAAAACAGCATAATTGTAAAGGCTTCAAAACCTCCTCAGTCTGTACTGACTGTCCAGGACTCAAAGCAGTTTATTAATATGAAAAACGGCGTATACGTCTTTTCAGTTTGCGCTGTTGATGAAGTTGGTAATGTTGGTCCTGCAAAAAGTGAAGTCGTTCTGATTAATAAATACAGGCCTTTTACTCTTGTTTCAGGTCTTCAGACAAAAAAAGACGATTACGGTGCTTTAAATATAAGTGTCTTCGGTCAGGATTTTAACTATGAAGGCTATATTGACCAGATTTATATAGACCGTGACGGTAAGGCACCTTATGACAGGACTTTGTACTACAGTAAAGGTGATTATAAAATTGACTCTTCAGGAAAGATTTCTCAAATCCGTGTTGATGAGCTTGATACCGGAAGATACGGAATATACCTGCATCATACTGAACGGGGTATAAGCCCTTCAAATACAGGTTTAAGTTCAAATAAATTTATCGTTGATGAATCGGGAAGCATCAAAATTGAACATCCTTATGTCTTAAGTCCTGAATGGAAAGCCGTAACTCAGGGCAGAAGAACAGTTCAGATAATAGATCTTCTTTTAGCAGTTCTTTTTATTCTCTGCATTGCATCTGCAGTTTTCTCATTAAGGGGAATGGCACATATTGCAAGGGAATCAGTTTTAATTCAATCGGAAGTTACTGCGCTTTTAACAGGAGGCGTTATGCCGTTAAGTAAAAAAATCAAAGTTGAAAAATTAAAGAAACGACAGACAAGCTTAAAGCTCAAACTTACTGGCTTTACGGTTCTTCTTGTACTTGCCATTGTTACGATGGTCTCAGTTTCTCTTGGACGCAGGATGGTAAAAACTCAGCGTCAGACTCTTGTACAGAGTATGCAGGAACAGGTTGTCGTACTTCTTGAAGGTATGGCAAACTCAGTCCAGAATGCAATGAATGATGCAGTAGAAGGCGGCAGTACGGTTGGCCTTATTGACCTTGTCCGTCAGGCTGATACCTTTAAGCCGTCCCTTTACGCAACCTTAATCGGAAGGGGATTGAATAAGGGTGTCGCAGGCTTTGATTATTTCTGGGCATCCACAGAAACAACCGCTTCAGTTGCTTCTAAACTTGATACAGATGAACCTTCCGCAGGAAAAAGCCGTTTTAATCCTGATACAATTGAAGCCCGGATTGCAGATGAATGTTCCGGTCTTGAACAGACTGCCCATGAAGCCGTTGATTCAATTCTCGAAGAAATTTCTAAAAAATATTCAAAAGAAAAAAAAGATGAATACACGGCTCTTTTAAACTCACTTTCAAGAAATGCAACTCAGGCTGTTCCTCAGTTTACGGAAGATACGCTTGGTTCAGAAGGTTTGATTTACACCTTCTACTATCCGGTTTTCTACAAAAACAGTTCTGACAATAATCTTCTTCACGCTGTTTTAGTTCTTCAGGTTTCTGCAGAAGAACTTATGGTTTCCCTCAACAGGGCAAGAATGACGATTATTGTAATTGCGCTCATCGTTGCAGCCATTGCACTGGCACTGGGTGTAATCGGTTCCTGGGTTCTTGCCTCGCTGATTGTTGAGCCGATTAAAAAACTTGTAAACCACGTAAAAGTAATTACAGATACAAAAGATAAAAAGAAACTTAAGGATTTTTCTATCAGCATAAATACCCGTGATGAAATCGGAACCCTCGGACAGGCCGTAAACGAAATGACGGACGGACTTGTAAAGGCTGCTGAAGATGAAGAAAAAGCCATGGAACAGGAAAAAATGGCCCTCGACGGTAAAGCCGTACAGCAGACCTTCCTTCCGCTTCTGACAACGGATAAAGGCGGTAAAAAGACTACCGCAGAGCTCAAGGAAAAGGATTTTCATATTTTCGGTTATTATGAAGGTGCTGATGCCGTATCCGGGGACTATTTTGACTATAAAAAACTTGATGACCGTTTCTATGCCGTAATTAAATGCGACGTTTCAGGTCACGGAGTTCCTGCCGCCCTTATTATGACAGTAGTTGCAACGCTTTTCCGTAAGTATTTTGAAACCTGGACTTATAAAACACACGGATATTCGCTTGATAAACTTGTTGTTCAGATAAATGATTTTATTGAATCTCTCGGTGTTAAGGGAAAATTTGCAACACTGATGATATGTCTTTTTGATACAAAAACAGGTGACGTTCACATGTGCAATGCAGGTGATAATATCATTCATGTTTTTGACCAGAAAAGCCGTAAGGAAAAAGTCATAACACTTCACGAAGCACCTGCTGCAGGACCGCTTCCTTCATTTATGGTAGAAATGAAAGGCGGATTTGTCGTTGAAAAAACACATCTTAATCCTGGAGATGTCCTCTTCCTCTATACTGACGGTATTGAAGAAGCAACCCGCTTCTTCAGGAATTCTGATTTTGAAATTACTAAATGTATGGAAAGCGGACTTAAAGAAGGTGATATACATATTAATCACAAAGTAGGGCAGGAATCTGAACAGATGGAAAGTGACCGCGTAAAGGGTATTCTTGAGGCGGTTTTAAACAGACAGAAATACCAGCTTGTTAAACATCATAATCCGCTTGGAACAGAAGACCTTACTTT
The DNA here is from genome assembly GCA_002392405.1 of Treponema sp. UBA3862. GTDB lineage: Bacteria > Spirochaetota > Spirochaetia > Treponematales > Treponemataceae > Treponema_D. The sequence continues at coordinate 14,425 of DGGY01000023.1, forward strand.
TGACTTCACTTCGCTTGAAGGTAATGTAAGTGAAGCAATTATGGCACTTGCCGCAGTAGAAAAGATTTTCCGTATCTATAAAACACCTTCTGCATCAGGCAGCGTTTCACGCAATGAAGCCGGCGATGTTGTAATTGAAGGTGATGCAGTAAGGGTAGACCGCAGGATTGACCAGTTCCTTAAAATGACGTTCAGCCGTTATGATTATTACTGTTCAGGTCTTGCCGATCTTGAAGAACCTAATTATGTTTATTATACGGGTGTAAATGAAGACCCTCAGGCAGACGATCTTACTCTGCTTGCAATCAGAAAGTTATAACAGGCCCGCTTTTTTACTGCGCGGTTTATCTGGAGGAAGTTATGTCATTCAAAGAAGAAATTCAGAAGTATCTTGAAATTGGTATTCAGGCTTCAAAAGAGGCTGTTTCAAAAGCAGGCGTTGCTGTAAGTAAGTTTGGAGATGAAAGCGTTCTCCGCGTTGAAAAGTTTCAGTTTCAGAATCTGTTAAAGCAGGAGATTTCTTCTCTAGGACTTGATGTCCTTAAGGCGTTTGAAGATGATTCAAAAGACTGTATTAAAGCCGGTGATGAGGAAATTAAAGCTCATATTGAAAAAATAAAATCCTTAAAGGCTGAAATTGCTAAAAGGGAAGAGCAGTTAAAGACAGAAAATTAAGCTTTAAAGTAACTGGATTTGAAGCCAGTTTTTCCATTTAATTAAAAAATACGTTTTTTTTCCGGGTTTATTTACTCATAAATCCCGTGCTAGCTCGACGGGGACGCTCGCGGCGCCCGGGGCTAAGATTCCTGTCCGGAAGCGCTCAAAAAAGAAATTAAAAAAAACAAAAAAAAAATTAAAAATTTTTGCAAATTTTTAAAAAATTTAATTGACTAAAAATTATAGTAATGCTATATTCATTCTCACCCGCTCTAAAGCAGGGTAACACAAGTTCTTTGAAAAAAAATTAGTGAAGGAAGAAAGACAAGATAGCACAGACTTTCCGTAAGGAAAGTCCAGTAGCAGAAA
>DGGY01000038.1 GCA_002392405.1 Treponema sp. UBA3862
CGGACATCCTTCTTCTGGATGAGCCTTTTGCCCATATCGACTTTGCTACCCGTCTGCACGTAATGAAGGTAATTTCTGATTATCTTGCTGAACATGCAACAATTCTTGTAGTTGTAACTCATGAGGATTTTGACTTAAGGTACTTTGTTGAAAAGAACTTTGACTTCCCTGAACTTGTAGGACAGTATAAGGAAATGGAAAGCGCTGCAGTATAAAAAAACTGCACAAAAAAAGCGGCCGGCCCTGACAGAAATAAAAAGCGGGGACCGGCCGTTTTTTTTGAGTAAGGGGATTAAACCGTAAAAATGCCTGTCTGGGCGCAGGCGAAAATGATTGCAAAAAGAGTAAAGGCACTTGCAATGCTTGTCCAGACTACAAGCTGTCCTGCTAGTTCATCGTCGTTGTTCATTTCTGTTGCCATCGGAACTGAACTTACTGCCACAGGGGTGCCGAAGAGAGCAATGAGGGCTGGAAATTCAACTTCTCCAAAGCCAAGGGCACGGGCTGCAAAAAGAACTGAAACAGGAACGATTACAAGGCGTGTTAAAGTCCCTGCGGTAATCATGTATTTGAGTTTTGCAACCGCGCTGAAGGTAAATCCGCCGCCTAAAGCAATGAGGGCAACTGTTGTGGCACAGCTTCCGAGCATTTCCAGTGTGCGGTATAAAAAAGGAAGGTTTTCTTTAATTGTAAATACAGGCCGTTCAATTCCGGCTTCGTTTATCTCTAGTGGAATAAAGTGCCTTATTATGAGAACTATAAAACCTGTCAGACATGCTATAATCAGAGGGTTTTTTGCAATGTTTTTGAGCACAGTAAGGATGCCTGCAGATTTTCCGTTTTCCTTTATAAACATGGTAAGTGAAATTACTGCAAGAATATTGAAAAGCGGAATAAAAATTGAGGTAAGCACTGAAGCGACTGCGACAGCACTGTCAAAGCATTCTTTTCCGCTCATAAGGGAAATGACCATGGAAAGACCGATTATTGCATTGTTTGAACGGTAAGCGGCCTGAACCATTACGCCTTTCTGCTTTTCATCCTTTACAAATAAGGCACAGAGAATGACTGAGATAAAAAATGACAGCATTATTGCGGCAAATGTAAATAAAACGATTTTTGTGTAGCCTAAAACTTCGCTTAAATTTTCAATTTTGTAGACATTTAAAAAGAGCATGACAGGAAGACAGCAGCGGAAACTAAGTTTATTCAGGAATTTAAAGAATTCCGGTGGAAATATTTTTAATACTTTGAGGAAATAGCCTGTTAAAATAGTAAGGACAATCGGAAGAACGACGTTACAGGTGAATAAAAATCTTGCAGTCATGGTTATATTTTACGGGAATAGGGAAATGTGTTCAATTAAAATTCTGGTCGTTAAATTTAAAATGATTTGCCTTTTCACTTGTTGAAAAAAACTCTCTCTTCAGTTAAAATGAACTATTGTTATTTATGAATATCTTTTGGAGGATATAAATGAAATTTTTTAATAAATACAATATTGTTTCACTGGCTCTTCTTGCAGCATTTGTTATTGTTCAGTTTGTACCGTTTACACATTCAACATTAATCTATTCTGAAGTAGAAGATTCTCAGACAGTATTTGATGAAGCAACTCAGAGCTATGTTACTAATTCAAAAACATGGGCACAGCTTCCGGTTGGCGTTACAGGCAAAGACAGAGGTTCATGGCCTACAGAAATCAAATACGGTGAATTCAACGAATGGGAACCTGAAGTTCAGGAAAAATATCCTCTTTACGGCGAAAAACAGATTTCAATCTTTACTTATGTATGGAATCCTGCCGGAGCACTTTATGGTCACAAAGTAAATGCATATATCCTTATCCAGGTACTTTTCATTGCTTTCGGACTTTTTGCTTTCCTTATTAAGAACTATATGTCAAAAGCAGTTGTTGCATTCCTTTTTGGTCTTTCTAATATCTGGGCTTTTGTAAGAACTTTACTTCTCAGAGCTTCAGAAGAACTTACAGCATACTGGCCTACAACAATTCTTCTTCTTATTCTCGGTCTTGCAGCAATCGCAGCAGGCATTTACTTCATCCCTGAATATTTCAGAGAAAAGGCTCACAACGAAGCTGTAAGAAAATCACTCTAGTGATATTAAACTGATTTGAACGGCTCAGGACTTTTTTGTCCTGGGCTTTTTTTTATGCCCTGACTACCGGATTTTGTTAAAGTCCGTGGACGTTTCAGGTCTGCTTGATTTTGTCTTTTGTTTTTCCGATGATTAAAATAATGAAGAAAAAAGTTTTTTTCCTTTTTATATTAATTCTCTTCTGTTTTGTCTGTACCGCAGAATCTTACACTAAGGTTACAGTTGAACTTCCTAACGGGGAAGGGGTATTGTATTCAACTTTTTACTGCTTCAATGATTTACAGACAGGACGGGTTTTAGCAAAAGAACTATATAATATAGATAATCTCGATACTATCCTTAAAGCAGGCAGGTTTAAAAGACTTGTGATGATTCCGCCCGGCTCTGCAATTACTAAATACAATTACGCCGTAATGACGCACGCCCATGAGTTCTGGTTTTTTGAAAACCGGGACGACGGCTGGCTGTGGGGAACGGGAAGATACTAAGGATAATGCGTATTTCTTAATGCACGCCCCTGTTATATTTGATCTGTCGCCTTTGCCTTTTTTTTTGATTTTTATATAATTGTGATTGAAATTAGGAGAAAAATAAATGGCAGATAAAATTCCTGAAAGCTCTTCTTTTAAGGCTTATCACAGTGACGACCTTGCTTTTCACAGCGAAAGCATGGTTTATTTCAGTCAGTGCAATGAAAACAGAAACATCAGTCTTAATGAAATTCTTAAAGTGACTTCTGATGTTGCCGTTGAGGATTTTAACAGACGCTGCATGAGCCGCCAGGATCTGGCAGATAAAGGCATTGCAATTTTAGTTTCAAGGGATTCCTTCCGTATTCATAAATATCCCCGTGAAAACCAGCATATCATTGTTCATACCTGGGAAGAGAAAAGTGAAGCCCTGCAGTTTGTGCGCGCCTATGAAGTTGAAAGTTCTGACGGTGAAAAACTTATAAGCGGAATTACAGCCTGGCTTTTAGTTGACGTCAAGGAAAGACGGATTCTTCCGATTAAGAAGTTTGACGCCATGGGCTTAAGAACTCCCACCACGCTGAAACGTGAACATGACTGTCTTCCATATGGAAAAATCACTATACCTGAAGATGCTGAACTCTGGGACGAAAGAACAATCAAATACAGTGATCTTGATGCAAACGGTCATACAAATAATTCACGTTATGCAGCTTTTGCCCAGGATGCACTTCCTGCTGAATATCAGGCAAAAGAATACCATGATTTTAGAATCAACTTTGCAAAAGAAGCAATGCCAGGACAGAAAGTAAAAATTTACGGAAAAGTGATTCCTGAAGAAAAGACAATTCTTATGACTGGAAAAACTGAAGAAGGCGTGTCTTTTGAAGTAGAATTGAAGTGGATTTAGAGATTCTTCCTTCAGATTTTTATGCAGGTTTTTGCGGCAGGATGAGCAGTATTTAATTCCGGGAAAACCTCAAAATGCGATATTTTAATATAAAAAGTTATTATTTTTTTACAAAGATCGGTTATATAACCGGTCTTTTTTTTTAATTAGTGATATGAGGAATAAAATATACCGATATATAAATGTAAAAATGTTTTTAATTTCTCGGGAGTGAGTTATGAAAAATTTATTTAAGAACAATTTTGTAAAGATTATTTTTTCAGTATCTGTTGCACTTGCTGCACTTATCACCGGTATTTCCTGTGAAATCGGTCTTGGTTCATCCGTAGATACTGAAGCTCCAAAACTGAGTATTACATATCCTCCGACAAATTCCATTATCAGGGAAACATTTACTTTAGGCGGCAAATGGTCTGATGATAAAACTGTTAAAGCTGTTGTCGTAAGCGTCAGAAAAGTCGTTGGCAAGGATAAAACTGAAGTTCAGTCTGCACAGGCTGATGTAAGTCCAGAAGGAAGCTGGCAGATAGACTTAAATGAATATGACAAAACAAACGGCTGGCGCTTTGAAGACGGTGATTATCAAGTTGCTGCCTATGCTGTTGATAATTCAGGACACACTTCCGGCGAAACAAATATAGCCATTACTATTGATAATACTGCCCCTGTTCTCGTACTCACAAAACCTCTTTCTGTAGGAAGCAGCACTCCTAAAACTTACGGACGAACTGTTCAGATGGAAGGAACAGTTTCTGAAGCCTGTGAAGCTGGTATTTCAAAACTTACAGTAAGCTTTTATAACGAAGCAGGCGAAAAACTTTTTGATACTGAGTTTAAAGATGTAGGAAATGATATCAGTAATGCAAGTCCGCTTGTAATTGCACAGTATTATGATGAAGGAAATGAGCCGGCTGAAAGTGATGAAAATTACTATAAATGGCAGAATTATAAGAGTCTTTATGGTCAGGAGACAATTGATTCTTATATTCAGACAGGGACCAGTCCTTCTAAAAAGTTTTATTTTACTGTGACTGCCTGTGATGAAGCGTGTGTTTATGATGATTTTGAAAATCTTGGCGTAAAGACAGGCGGAAATGAAACTTCCCTTTATTACCGTAATACATCCGATATGGATAAACTTATTAACGGTAAAAAAGAACATTTTCAGAATTTCAACCTGTTAAAGCTCCGTAATTATCTTAATGGAACTGATTCAACTTATAAGGATAATGAAAGTGAACTCAATGAAATTCTTGGTGCAGCTGAGAGTATAAGTACAACTACTGAAAAAACTGAGACAATTACAAGTGAGACTTCAAATACGGATACTTCTTCAGGTAATGTGTGGCTTTCTTTCAGCATTAACCCGTCAAATAATCCTACTTATACGATGAGTGGTTTTGAAAAAAAGGAAAATGATACTTCAGGAAATTATGAAGACGGCTATTACAAGTATTTTGCAGGCTCAACAATTAATGCGACCATTTCACCGGGTCTTGACCTTATAAATTTAAAAACTTCAACTATAAGTATTTATTACAAGATTAAAGACAGTGATGATAAACTGCTTCTGTGGACATGGAATAGAACTGCGGCCATTGAATATGCAAAGACAAAAGGTCTTACTCAAGTTCAGGCGGAAGCAAATGTTGATACAAATCCGTCAGGCTTCCGTTATACACCTGCTTCTGCTGATGAAGTGTCTGACCGTTTGAGCATCAATACCACTTTATCAACTACAGAATCTGATATTGTTGCAGGTAAATTCTATGACTTCTGTATAGAAGGTTTTGATAATGATGACCAGCAGATTATTGCTGCCAACTCCCCGACAGGTTACGGCTTTGTTGCTACAACAAGTACTACCGCGCCTGTAATCAGCATCGGCTCTTCAGCCGGTAATGTAAATATTGAAGGTCAGAGCGCTGTTTCTAAAGATGTTCTTGACAGCGGTACTTTCGGCTTCAGCGGAACTGTAAATTCTTCAGGCGAACTTATAAATGAAGGACAGGATTACAGATTCTACACTGTAGAAATTAAAGACGCAGCAGATTCTTCTAATACAGATAAAATTGAAGGTGAAATCACTGACTGCAGCCTGCGTAATTCAAGCAGTTACACCTATGACTGGGCATTTACTGTTCCTTCAAGCGCAAAACTGAATGCAGTAATTGAAAGAGGAAAAGAGAAGGGGCTTTTTGTTCTTGATGTATCTGTCAACTTCAGAAACGGCGGCGGAACTTCAACCCAGAAACGCACTTATTATCTTGATACAAAGAAAGCTGTTATCTCTAACGTTGAAATTTCAACGGGTTATTCTAAAGATGATGTAATTTACATCAATAATTCTAAGACTTTCACTTTAAGCGGAACTACTACTGATAACTATCTTGTTGGTTCTACATCTTATGTATTTGCCGGTACAGCTGCTAACGGCAGTCCGAAAACTGTAACAGGTTCTGAAGGCGGAAACATTTCATGGAGTTTTGAAAACGTTGACCTTTCAGTCTTTAAGGCAGTTTCTGATGCTGCAGATATCGTACTTACTGTTACTTCAAAGGATAAGGCTGGCAACAGTACTGAAAAGACAATTAATATCGAACTTGATGTTACTCCTCCAAAAGCGCTGCATGCGCTCGACGGTAAAGATAAGGATGTTTACTTTAGAATCGGGGATGCTGATAATGATGACATTGATTCTTCAAATCCTCTCTGGAGTAATTCTCTTGATAAAGATGTTGGCGGAAAGTATTCAGGTAACACTTATGCCAATTCAAAAACTGTAAAAATCCGCGGATATTTTAATGATGAGCAGAGTGACGTAAAGATGATTTATTATAAAATCTTTACAGGTACAGAGCCTTCTGTCTCTGAGGTAAATGCCTTCTTTAATGATTATGAAAATCTTAAGACAGGTTTTTTTGCACCTCTTTCAACTCCTAAGGAAAGACGCATTTTCTACACCGGAATTGAAGAAAACGAGGCATCTGCTTCTACTGCCGGACTTATTGGTAATGTAAGTGACGGGGATGATGATCCTGGTGCTCAGACTGAAGTTAAGAGTTCTCTGAAAGAGGGCTCTAAATACTGGATTAAGTTAAAGTCTAACTTTGATGCGACAATTTCCGGACTTGAATTAGGACACAATTATATTGCGCTTGTCGCAGTTGATAACGTAGGAAACGCAGGCCTTGATGCCGTAACCTTAAAGGTTAAGGATGACCAGGGTAATGTTTCTTATACAAATTACACTAATATTTCCCTCAACATCGATACAGAAAGTCCTATCCTTCTGTGTACTTCTCACAACGGACAGGAATATACAAATAAAGTAAATTCAATTTCTGTAAGCGGTACCTGCTCTGACCTTCCTGAAGGAGCAAACTCAGGTGTTAAATCCGTTGAACTTAAAGTAGATGGAAAAGCTGTAACTGCAGATGTAAGCGGTTCTTCATGGACTGCAGAAATTCCTGTTTCAATCCTTAAAGACCTTTCTGATACTACTTACAACGTAAATGCAACTGTAACTGACAATGCGGGCAATTCAAGTGCTTCGACAATATTTACTTTAAAAGGTGATACAACTTCTCCTTGGGTAGAAATCAATACTCCTGAAGCTGCCTCTACTGTAAACGGAAAAATCAGCATGAGCGGCTCTGTTGAATACGAAGATTCTGCTCCTGCAAAGATTGAACTCTACTGTTCAAAGACTGTGCCTGACAGCTCTACAACACTTGAATCACTTGTTAAACTAGGCACAATTACTGATTCTGCAAAAATTTACAGCTGGAAATTTGAAAATATCGATGTAAAGACAAAATCAGGCGTTACTGAAGATTCTCCGCGCACAACCCTTTACATGATTCCTGTTGTAACTGACAAGGCTGGAAACTGCAATGTTTATTCAACTGCTTCTGACGGAACAAGAACTTATGCTTACAGGGCAACGGAGCAGGCAGGCAAAAAGCCTAATTATTTTGCTTATACCGTAGACCAGAATACGGACCGCCCGGTTATACGTATTTCAAGTATGGACAATACTGAAGGCTGGGTAACAAAATCAACTGTTCAGGGAACAGTAACTGATGATGACGGTGTTGAAGAATTCTATATTTCTCAGAACGGAACAAGCTGGAAAAAACAGACTGTAAACAGCGGAAGCTGGAGTTATGAAATTACAGGCGGCGATGGAGAAGGCAAAGAACTGTTCTTTAAGGTTAAGGATAAGGAAGGAACTACCTTCGTTACAGGCGGTTCACGCTTTGTTCGTCCGTATTATCTGTATGCGGCAACCGAAGAGACTGAATACGGAGAAAACGAATACGGTCTTGATAATACTGAACACGTTGTAATTAACCTTGATACAAGTGCACCTTACATCTCTGAACTTGGGCTTACGATTGGAGAAGCTCCGGCTGACCTTACAGCTGCTTCTGTAGTTGCAACTAACCCGACTAATGCTGAATACAAGGTAAGTGCAAACCGCTACATCGGCGGTGACTACAAATACTTTAAGATTTATGCTCCTGTCAACGAAACTAACTTTGACAGGGTAACTGTCCTCATTGCTGATTCCGACGGAAATACTGAGACTAAAAAATATAAGACATATTCTGCCGGTGCAGAAGAAGCAATTTCTGAAGATGAACTCGCTCTTGATGAAGTCAGTTCTGTAACTTACACGACAGGCGGAAAAGTTTATCAGTATTATGAAACAACAATTCTTGTTTCTACTTCTGCAGTCGAATCAGGATTAAAATCGCTTACAATTACTGCCTACGATAAGGCTGGCAACAAGACTCCTGTAACAAAAAATATTCAGGTCGATAATGACGGACCTGAGGTTAAGATTATAAGCCCTGTTTCAGGCGAAATTGTAACAGGAAAGATAACTGTTTCAGGGTCTGCAATTGACGGTATTTCAGGAACTACCGGAACTAAGTGGATGATTCCGACTGCTGCACAGAGGGCAGAAGCCGCTTCCAAAGCCAGTGATGCACTCCGCGCTGAATATCTTGCAGGACTTACCTGGAAGGGAACTTTAAGTGCTTCTTCCAACTCAACTATGTGGAGTTTTGTATTTGATGATGAGTCAAATGAATCATTTGATAATTTTGACAGCGAAACTTATGCATCAGATATAACAGACGGCATTTACACTCTGCCTGTATATTTTAAGGCAGAAGACTCACTTGGAAACTATACTGTATTTGAAAGCTATTACATAAAACACAATCCTGACGGCGACAGACCTCAGGTTACTTTCCAGTATCCTTCAAGCGCTGATTATGACGCAGGAAAAACTTATGTAACTTTAGGCGGTACAATCCGTGCTGCAGGTACAGCCATAATTCCTTCCGGAACAACAACTGTAAAAACAGCATATGTTCAGATTGCTTCTGATGCAGGTAACTTTAACAGTACGGACAAAACTACCGCTTCTTCAACTTACGGATTTACTGTAGCTGATGCATATGATGCAATTAACGCTGCTGCAGGAAAGGCTTACACAAAATCCGCTGTTAATGCGATGAGTGCTTCTGAACTTGAAGTATTCCTTAAAACATACGGCTTTGCTTCTAAGGATGACCTTAACAGCTGGTGGGGTATTGCTGCCAACGGTTCTGCGGCATGGAATATTCCGTTAAATCAGAACGATAAAATGAATCCTGTTTCAGGAACAAATAATATCAAAATCCGTGCCTGCGCAATTAACGCAGAAGGAAAAATGGGAGCATGGACTTCTGGTAATGACGGGGTAATTTCAATTCACATTGATAACAATGCTCCGTCGCTTTCAGAAACTGTAAACCAGTACAGTGTTACTGTAAACCAGGCTTCTGCTTCTGTTTCTCTTGAACCGTCTGCAAGTCAGACATACACGGCTGATATGTATCTGCGCGGTACCTGGTACTTAGTCTGCGATACTCTGGATGAATCAGGTATCAGTAAGGTAGAAGTTAAGAGACTCTTAAAGGGTGCAGGCGGAAACCCGGTTACCCTTGATGCAGGCGAATATTCAAAAGTAACTTTAACTTCCGGCGGTAAGACGGGTTACAGGATTTTTGTTCCTGTAACAACTTCGGCAACTTATACAGTAATTTCTATTGACCAGGATACAAGCGGAACACCTCATACTGCTTCAATGAGTTACAGCTTCAATCTTGATAATGAACCTCCGACCCTTGATGATTTAACCGGAAACGAGCTCAGTCTTTCTGAAACTGCTTCTTACAGTGCAAATACAATCGTAAATAAAGATTATGTTTACACAATCGGCGGTGAATCAATGGATAACGGTGCCGGTTTTGAAAGAGTTGTATTCTATTTCCTGAGAAAATCTGATTCAAATAAAACTTTCAGCCTGGGAGAAAAAGTCCTTGATCCGATGATTTCAACTTCTGCTGATGATACAAAGATTCCTCTTTCAGACCTTGAAAAACTCGACATTCAGCAGGGAAGTGAAACATATTCACTTTATGCTTTGAGCCGTACAGGTTCTTCTACTGTAAATACTTTCGTTTCTAACACTGCTTACGATGCTCATATCCGTAACGGCGGTCTTATTTATATTGACGGTCTTTACAGAAAGATTACTGACATTACGGGGCTGACTGTTACTTTCGAGCCTTCATCAACTGAAACTCATACTTCAGTAACTGCAAAATTCCCGGTTGCTCAGGTAATCGACAACACAAGTTCAGAAATCGCCTCTAACAGAACTACTAAACCTGTTACATTTAAGTCAGGCGACGACGGCGACAAAATGCTTGAAAGCGTTACAAAAGCGGGTTCAACCTGGAGCTGGGATGCTTCAATCCAGTCAGACAACCTGCCTGACGGTCCGTGCGCACTTGTGATTCTTGCATTTGATAAGGCCGGAAACGTAAACGGAAAGAAGATTTATACAATGGTTTCAAATAACGCTCCGCGCCTTGCAAAAGTTTATTTTGGAACAGACCTCAATTCAAACAATGAGTTTGAGGATAATGAACTTGAACTTTACAACATTCTTGGAAAAACAGGTGAATATCAGGAAAGCTTCAGCCTTAACTTTGATGACTTTGGCACTCAGTACGGAAGCGGAGTATTCAAGATTAAGGATAAACTTGCGGTAATTCCTGAAATTACAGGCGGAAACAATACAGTTAAACTTGTTGCTAAAAAAGGCGCTGCTAACGTAAATCCTGTAAAAGCTTCTGAGGGCGTGCTTGTTTCTTCTGTAGCAGGTGGTTCTGCAGCTGCTGTAACTTCCGGCGGAAAAACTTCTTATGAAGCTTCTCTTTCAGGTGAAGAGGGTGCAGCATATACAGTAACATCTGCCGCTTTAAGTGCAGCCGCTGAAGGCAATAATTTCTATGCTTATGTTCTTGAAAACACTGTCCTTGCAGGTAAAACTTCTTATACAGAAAGTGATGACGGTGAAAACAAGGCCTTCTCATTCACCTTCTGGGATTCAACAGAGGAAGCAGTGTGCGGCACGGATTCACAGAATGCTGTTATCCGCATAGAAAACTTTACTCTTGACCTTACAGACGGTGTTAAACCTAAGGTTGTAATCAATCCGTTCTACTGGAAGAACCTTACTGAAAACTCAGTTTATGCTTCTTCTTCTGCAGAAAGTTTTGAAGATCTGGCGGGTCATATTGAACTTGAAAAAGATTTAAGCAGCACTTTAAAAACTGATTACGGAACTGATCCAAAGGTAAGCGGAAAAATTACGTTTACAGGAACGGCTTACGATGATCACGCCTTAAAGTCACTCAAGTTTACTCTCGCTGATTCTGAAGGAAATGCTTACACAGACTTTGACAGCGTAACAATGGCAGAATACAACTCTGCAACTGGAAAATGGACTAATACTGCTGAATGGAAGGCAGATGCTGAAAATACACCTGCTTCAATTGCAGATGACGGTTATGAAGTTACAATTGTTGATTCTGGAGAAGAAAACGGTGTTTATGAAGACAGTACATACTTTGACCAGGACGGACACAAGATTTACTGGATTTTAAGCCTTGATACAGAAAGAATCGATACAGTTATTGCAAAGGATGTTAAGCTTACTGTTCTTGCAGTAGATTCAAGTAACGGCGTAACAGTAACGGCAGAAACTTCTCCGGTTGTTTCAGATGACTATGTTCCTGCTTCTTCAACAGGAAGCCGCACAGTAGAAGACGGGGTAACAAATGTACCGTCATACAGAATGGATGTAATGCCGTATATTACAAAGGTAACGACAAAACTTTCTTCACTCAAAAAGAATAATCCGAGCGTTTATTCAAGAACAGCTCTTGGACACTATGCCGTTATGAGTGATGAAAAAATAACATTTGAAGGCTTTAACTTAAACGGAAATACAAGTCTTGATGTGAGCGGTATTGCTTCATCTGGTGAATATAATCACACAGTTACATACGACTTCGGTGATACGAATGAAACAAATGATATCACTCTGCCTGCCTTGAACAATCTCAACGCAAAGGATGCGAAAGGTTCATTTGTTTATACAAAAGATATCGGAGCAACAGGTGATTATTCAGCCTACAAGAACTACTACAACCGCCAGCCGAACGGAGATAACAACAACAACCTGACAGATGATGTGGAATTTGATGTATGGCAGATTAATTCTCAGGCGGGAAAACCTAATTCAGGTCCTTTAAGTCAGCCTGTAATGGCAATCAACCAGCAGAATAAGCAGGCAGGCTTTGCCTTTGCAAACGGAGCATTGCGCTTCAGCATGGGAAGTCTGGATAAATCTTATGATTTCTGGGAGTATGGACTCGACTTCTGGACAAGCATCGGATTTGCCTATGACGCAAACGGAAACTCATTCGGTACTGCTGCCGGTGGTGATATTAATGGTACGCCTAAAGCTGACTCGTTTGGTATTTTCACAAGCAGATGGCCGGGCAAAGGCTGGACTGCAAGTACTAACGGTCACAATAACGGAACCGGACAGTTGAGGCTGGAGCTCATAGGTCAGGCTGAGTCTTCAAATGGAACAAGCTTCAATGGTGACAATGTTAATAAGGAGCGAATTAAATCTCCTTCCATAGCAACAACTGTTGAAAGTTCTGATGCAACTGACACAAATGTCTACATTGCTTATTATGATGAAATAAATGATGAAATCCGCTTTAAGTGGGGAATTTTCTCGGATTCAGCAAATAATAAGACCGGTAGAACTCAGAATAATCTTCTCAGGGATTATTACGGTCCGACAAACAGTGATGGTTCTGATAACGCAACAAAGGATACGACGACAAATACAGTATCTTTGACAGGTTCAAAGACCGTAGTGGAACTGCCTTACACACTTGAATATATTTCATTGATTGCAGGTCAGACCACAGGTAAATACACTTTTGTTCCAGGGGCTTCAGGTACTAAGTATACTGCAAATACAGCCGTTATGACTGATGAAGAAACTCCTCAGCCGGTATGTGCCGGAAAATATGTAAGCATTGCGGCTAAACAGGGTGGAGGAGATACTTACGAGAGAACCATAGAAAAATCTGTGTTTGATGCAAACGGAAAGGCAACCATTGAAGAAGTTACGGTTTCTACTGCAGACGACCTTGTCGTAGCAGTCTGGTACGATGCAACGAACAATCAGATGCTTTATTCATATAATAAGGCACCGCAGAAAATCAAGGCTCCTACTTACAAGGGAAACAACTATAATACAATCGATTCTTACTCACAGAGTGCAACCGGCTGGAATACACCTGTTGCCATATTCGGTGAAGGAAACGGTATCGGTGAATACTGCAAGGTTGCATTGGACGGCAACGGAAAAGTTCATATTGCATGTTATGACAATGCAAATGGAGACGTCTGGTATGCATATCTTTCGGATTTTGAACATCCTGAAAACGCAAGGACCTGTATAGTTGACTCTTACGGAATCGTCGGAACCGAATTGTATCTTGATGTTGCCCTCAAGGATTCAAAACCTGTTCCATACATAAGCTATTATGGAAGCAGCTGTGCAAGACCAAAGGTTGCATTCTGGGCTGGTGAAGGCTCAATTGCAGATGAAGAGAAGATTGCCGGTGCAGAAGAAGAAGAATTCACCATGAACTGGGAAGTAACGGTTATTCCGAGCGACAGTAAGATTTCCATAGACCACATTAACGTAGGTGTATGGAAGGATTCTTCCGGTAACCTTGCTTATTCTACAAAGAATGGACTTGCCCCGGGTGCTGGTGGAACTATTGGTTCAAATTCTGCAGGAACTGCAAACGGCATGATTTATGGTAATGGAACCATGAATCCGCTCCTTGGTTATGCCATTACTAAGGGTGCCGGCGGCTTCATCGAAACCGCACAGATGAAATAAAGCCGGGCGTTGCGGGGCGGCGTCTGAGCTCCGCAGAGAGGGGAGCGGACAGGACCTCAGCTGTGCGGGGACCTGGGAGCGGGGGAGAGACTTCTCCCCCAGCCCGTAAATTTTTATTATAAAAACGCCTTTGAAGTGGTAAATTCCGTACTTTTGCCGATAATAAATAGATGCATTGTCAGCAGATTTGTTTTTGTCTGCTTATGAAAGCATTTTTTTATGGAGAAAGAGTATGAATACTATTAAAAAGGTGTTTACTGCTGTAATTTCTTTTTCGGCTGTTTTTTTTGCCGTGGTTTCCTGTGATATAGGACTTGGAAGTTCTGTAGATACTGAGGCGCCTAAAATTTCTATTACTTATCCGCCAAGCGGGGGTGCTTCCAATACTAAAATCCGTAAATCTTTTGTTCTCGGCGGAAAGTGGAGTGATGATAAAGGACTAAAATCAATTGTCGTTTCCGTTCAGAAGAACAATGTGGAAATTGACAGTCAGGAAGCCGTTATAAATACGGATAAGACCTGGCAGGTTACTCTCAATAAATTTGATTCAAAAAATTCTTCCTTTTTTAATGGCTGGCAGTATCAGGACGGAACTTACAATATAAAAGTAACTGCTGCAGACGGTGCCGGTCATTCTTCTTTTGATAATGCTACTTATGATATTGATAATACTGCTCCTGTTCTTATTCTTTCTAAACCTGCAAGTAAGGGTACCGAGACTGCAAAAGCTTTCGGACAGTCTGTGCTTCTTGAAGGAAACTTTGCTGAAGACTGCGGAAAAATTGCTTCCCTTACTGTAAGTTTTTATGATGATGCAGGAAATGCCCTTTTAGATTCAACTTTCAAAGATATTTACGACATTTCAAGTGCAAGTCCGCTGGTTATTGCCCAGTATTATGATTCAAATAAAGAACCTGGGGCCGGGGATGAAAATTATCCGCGCTGGGAAAATTATAAGACACTTTACGGTCAGTCAAATATTGATGCTTACCGTGATGAAACAGGTAATGTTACAAAGAAGTTTTATTTTACTGTAACAGCACGGGATGAAACTAAAGTTTATCAGGATTTTGAAGGCGGAACTGCCCTTGATGAAGGAAATGCAACTGAGACCTGGTACAGAAGTACTTCAGACATGGCAAACCTTATTAAAGGAAAACTTGAAAATTTTACAGACTTTAATCCTGCAACTTTAAAAACTTACCTTAATAAAACATCTTCTGTTTATGAAGGAAATACAGTTCTTCAGGCTGTTCTTGATGAAGCGGCAAGTGTCAGTTCAAATATTACTGATAGGCCTTCGATTGCTGACGCCCTTACAAATGATTCTCCTTCACAGGGTAAGGTATATCCTGTTTTTTCAATTAATCCTAAAAACAATCCGACCTATACTTTAAGCGGTTTTGTACTTAATGGAACAGGTGATAATTATACTGACGGCTTTAAGCAGTATTATTCAGGTTCAACTATTAATCTTTCTGTTGCCCGCGGTACGGATGAAGATAATATCGATACATCGTCTGTTTCATTCTATTACACACCTTCTGGTGAAACTGGCAGAAAACTTCTGTGGACATGGAACTACGAAACGGCTCTTGCTTACGCTGTTGCAGGTGGTCTTGATGAAGCAGCTGCTGCCGCTAATATTGCTGCAAACCCGAAAGATTACAGATATACAAAGACTAATTCAGGTGAAAACTCTGATCAGCTTTCAGTAACAACTCAGCTTGATACTTCAAACGGGGAAATTAAAGTCGGAACAAAATATGAATTCTCTGTTGATGCTGATGCAAAAAATATCAGCGGACAGAAACTTATCGCTTCTGACTCAGACGGTTACGGCTTTATTGCCGCTTCCAATGTAAATGTCCCTGAAATAAATATTGCCTCAACTAACGGCAATATGAACCTTAACGCTCAGAGTGCCGTTAAAAAATCTGTGTTTACAGGCGGAACTTTCGGCTTTAACGGAACTGTCAGCTCGGAGGCTGAACTTTCTGCAAACGCAATGACTTATACTGTAACTGTAACTGATGCTTCTGACGCTTCAAATAAAGATTCTGACGAAAATATCACAGTTCCTTTGACAGAGCTTGATAAAAGTTTCAGATACAGCTGGACTTTCAATTACACTCCTTCTTCTGACGTTCTTAGTGTAATCAACAGCGGAAGCGGTCTTTACATTGTTGACGTTACAATCAGCGCAACTAACGGAAATGCCGCTAAAGTTGTACGCTCTTACTATCTTGATACTAAAGTGCCGTCGATTTCCGGCGTAAGCATTTCGACAGGCTTTACAAAAGATGATACTGTTTACTTTAACAATACAAAAACCTTCACATTATCCGGAACTAGTACGGATAACTATCTTATCGGCTCAACTTCTTACAGTTTTGCGGGCGTAAAAGCAAACGGTTCTGCCTATACAAAATCTTCTTCAGCTCCAAATACAAACATTTCCTGGAGTTTTGAAAATGTAAGTTTAAGTGAATTTGCACCTCAGGCAGACGCAGCTGACATTGTCCTTACTGTAACTGCTAAAGACAAGGCAGGAAACGAAACTGTAAAAACTTTTAATATTGAAATTGATACTACAGCTCCTAAAGCCCTTCACGCTGAAGACGGAAAGGGTAAGGATGTATATTTTAGAATCGGGGAAACTGACAACGATGATATCAGTGAATCTGATTCACTGTGGAGCGACTCATTAGATAAAAATACAGGCGGAAAGTATTCCGGCAACACATTCGGAAATGCTACTACAATCAGAATCCGCGGAAACTTTAAGGATGACGGTTCTGGCGTAAAGATGATTTATTATAAACTTTACACAGACGAGCCTTCTTCTTCTGAAGTAAATTCTTTCTTTAATGATTATGAAAACGAAAAAGACGGATATTTTGCGCCTCTTTCTGCTGTTGAAACAAAACGCGTATTCTACACTGGAATTGCAGAAAATGAAGCAGTTGCTGCAAAGAAAGGTTTAATCGGTAATGTTTCTAACGGAACAAATGATGAAGGTTCTCAGACCGAAGTTACATATGAGGGAACAGCCGGCGGAAAATACTGGGCAAAGATTGACTCTAACTTTAATGATACAATCAGCGGACTGAGTGTAGGAAAAAATTATATTGCATTCGTTGCAGTCGATAATGTTGGAAACGCCAGCAAGGACGCAGTAACCGTAAAAACTGATTCAGGTTCTTATAAAACTTACAATAATGTTTCAATTAATGTTGATACTGAAAGTCCTATTTTAGTCTGCGAACAGTCAGGCCAGCAGTATACAAACGGTGTTAATGCCATTACTGTAAACGGAACATATTCTGACCAGCCTGAAAGCGGAAGCTCAGGCGTTAAGTCAATAACAGTTACTGTAAACGGTGTGGCAGCAGAGGCAGTCCTCTATGACGATGAAGGGGAGCGCACTGTAAATGCTTCAGGCGAATACACATGGACTGCACTTATTCCGTCTTCAACTGTAGCCGCCCTTGAACAGGGAAAAAGCTATAATGTAAACGGTTCAATCAAAGACACTGCAGGAAATACAAGTTCTTCAACCCTGTTTACACTGTCTTTTGATAAGGAAGCTCCGGCCGTAGAAGTTTCTTCTCCGTCTGCTGCAGCAAAGGTAAACGGAAACATTACTCTTTCAGGTAAAGTAACTTCTTCAGGTTCATCTCCTGTATTACTTGAACTTTATGTTTCTAAAACTGTTCCTTCAGGTGCAGTTACAAATACTGCTGTATTTACAAAGGCAGGTACAATTACTGATGTTTCCCAGATTTACAGCTGGTCTTTTGCAGACATTGATACTTATGATTTGACAGGGGTTGCTTCTTCTCCTGTAACAGCCGATCTTTACTTTATTCCGGTTGTAACTGATGGTGCAGGAAACAGCAATATTTATGACCTTGAAACTTCTTCTTATAAATATGTAAACGGAACAAATTACTATAAATATTCAGTTGATATGAACTCTGACCGTCCGACTGTAAAAGTAACTAACCTTGCACTTACAGACGGGGCTTATATCTTAAAGTATGGTGAAGACGCAAGAATTGAAGGTACCGTAACTGATGATGACTCAACTTCAACAGCAGTTGTAAAGAAATTTATCGCTTCAACTTCTGCACTTACATCAACTGCAGGTATAACTTCGACAACTGATTCAGCGACAGGCGTTATTACAAGTAAACGCAAAGCCGGAACGAACATTTATGATATTACAACATTTAATCCTGCATCGGGTGAGTGGACCTTTACGCCGGCAGATACTTCCGACGGACAGAAAAACGTTTACTTCTATATTCTCGATAATGCAGATGGAGTCTTCTACACAGGAAAAACTGAAACTGTAAGCGGTGTTGAATATGTTTATCATGCACCTTACTTCCAGTACAAGACAAGCGATGCCGAAAGCTGTGATGAAGCGCTTTCATATAACAGTGACGGTACGGCTCCTTCTGTATCCGCTCATATCCAGGCCTATAAGGCAGACGGCACAACTCCAAACGGAACAGCCGTAAGCCCGGGCGCAAATGTTACTCTCGGTGGAAAAGACAAAAAGAATGCTAAGTTCATTGTCAGCGGAACTGACGCAAACGGAATTTCAGCATTTAAACTTACTCTTTCTTATACCTCAAAAACTGATTCCTCAGCAAAAACATACTGTATTTCTTCAGTTGAAGGTTATGACGGCTTTACAAAGTCAGGAACCGTTACAGGCAGCGGTACAAGTACTTCTGAATGGACTACAGGTTTAATTGATCTTAGTGATTATTCTACAGGAACTGTTTCTGCCTCTATCGAAGTTTATGATAATTCAGGACTTCTTGGTACAGGTTCCCAGATTTTTGCAGTTGATAACGACGGACCTTCTGTAATAACAACTGCTCCGTCTTCAAGCGATGAACTTACAGGTGACATAACGTTCTCCGGAACTTCATCTGATACAGGAAACGCAGGTACTGTTTCAACTTCATGGCTTATTCCGACTGCTGAACAGGCTGCAATGAGTGATTCTGTACTTGCGGCTGCAGTTGACGGCTCAGGAAACTCTGTATGGAACAGTGAACTTGATAACGAAAAGTCTGCTGCAGTGTGGGCATTTACACTTGAAGCAGAAACTTTAATAGGCTATGACAGTGCCACTTATGCAGGTTCAAATATTTCTGCCGGCGTATATACCCTGCCGTTCTATGTAATGACGGAAGATTCTCTCGGAAACATTACAATTGACCGCACAAAGACTTTTAAGCACAATCCTGATGCTGACCGCCCGGTTACAGCCATTTCTTATCCATGCGACAAGAATTATGGTACTGACGGGGAAGGAAATCCTGTTTTATATGTAACTCTTGGTGGTGCAATCAGAATTTCAGGAAGTGCGGTAATTCCATCAAATACAACAACCGTAAATGCAGTTTATGTTCAGGTAATCAGCGGAAGCGGAAACTTAAGCGGTTCTCAGACAGTTTCTGATAAATATACTTTAACTTCAGATTATGCTGCTTCTCACGGACTTACAGTTGTAACTAAGGCTCAGATTGAGAGCGGGCTCGGAAAGGAACTTACTTTTGCGGACGATTTTGACTGGGGTATTAAGGCTGATAAAACTTCTGCATGGAGCCTTACTATAAATGAAAATGATGAAATGAGCCCTGCAGCAGAACAGTTAACTTATATTGCAATCCGTGCATGTGCTGTAAACGCTGAAGGAAAAACAAGTTCATGGACTGACTGGTATTACATTAATATTGATGATACCGCTCCAAGCCAGGAACCGATGCTCTATCAGTTTACGACAACACAGCCTTCTTCAGGATGTACGGCTGCGGATATCGTTAATTCTTCAAACATCAGTGCTTCTAGAACTTATGTAAGCGACATGTTCTTAAAGGGTGAGTGGTATCTTACAGTTAAGCTTCATGATGAAAGCTCAATCGATACAGCAAAGACTACAGTAAAACTTAACGGCACTACTTTAGCTGCCGGAACAGGCTATTATGTATCATCTCTTGTAACAGGCTCCGACGGAAAGGAAAAGACTCAGTACCTGTTCATTCCGCTGGATTCTTCTGCATCAACTTTAACATATACAGTTGCAGTTTCAGATACAGACCATAAGATTACGGATACTTATGTATTAAGGACTGATAATACAGCTCCTGTAATTGAAAAGGTTTACAAAGGTTCAACAGACAATTCTGCAAACTACCTTAAGAATGACGAAACAAACACAGTTGCTGACTCTAACTATATCTACACGCTCGGCGGAAAAGTTGATGAAACAGGTTCCGGATTTAAGCGGCTTGTATTCTACTTTGTCCGTGCAAATGCAATAGACGGAGAAACTTACAGCACTGAAGCCGTTCTTGATCCGCTTGTTACGACAGGAACTTCAGATTCCAAGGCACTTATAAGCGGTAATCTTACAGCCCGTCCTTTCACTCAGGGGGACAATACTTATTACCTTTATTCAAAACTCTCATCTGGTACTCTTGGTGAAGACGGAAGTTCATTCATACCTTCAACACCTTCCGATGTTACAGAAAACGCTCACATCCGTAAGGGCGGACTTATTGAAGTTGCAGGTCTTTTAAGGCTTATTGAAGACATTAATACTACAACAGGTGAGGTAAGCTTCTATCCGGAAACAGGTATTACTGATAAACCTTCACTTCCTGCATATTTTGCTTATGCACAGGTAGTTGATAATGCTTCTACGGAAAGTCTTTTAGATCAGAATGCAAATCCGTTCATATTCAAGAACAACTCTGATGACGGCGACTTAATGCCTGAAACTTTAACGGGTTCAACTTCTGTAGGTTACAGCTGGGATGCAACTGTTCATACTTATAATATTCCTGACGGCCCTTGTGCCCTTGTTGTGCTTGCCTTTGATGATGCAGGCAACGTAAGCGGAAAAACATATCCTGTAAAGGTAGAAAACTCTGCTCCGCGTCTTGCAAAGGTATTCTTCGGAACAGACCTTAACTCTAATGCAAAATGGGAAGCCAATGAATTTGCCGGTTATAATGTTTACGACGCAAATGCAGGTCATGGAATTTCAGTTACAGAAGTAAAAGCTCTGCAGTCAATTGCAACTGCTTCTTATGGAGAAGTATTTACAATTAAGGATAAACTTGCAGTTATTGCTGAAATTGTCGGCGGTAACGGTGATATTTCTATGGTTTACGGCCGCGGTGCTTCAACTACTGCTGCTGTTCCTTCAAGCGGAACAGGAAGCGGAGTCAGTGCTGCTGCAAACGACACTATTACTTCTCTTGTAACTGATACAATAGGAACTGTAAATTATAACAATGCGGAAGTTTCTACATCACTCAAGGGCTTTACCCTTATAAACACTCAGCTTGTTTCTGCTGTAACGGAAGCAAATGACGGTACAGGAAAATCTGCATCGTTTACATTCTGGGATTCAACCGATGAACTTACTGCAGGCGTAAACAGCCAGAACTGTGTTCTTTTAGTCACAGACTTTACTGTAGACCTTGTAGACTCAATTCCGCCACATGTTGTTGTAAATCCGTTCTACTGGAAAGACCTTAATACTAACTCAATTTACGGTTCTTCAAATAAGTCTGCTGTAACAGGCTTTGCAAAACTTTCAGGCCATATTGAACTTGAAGGGGATTTAACAGGTACTCAGGCCCTCAGCCTGTACGGAAGTGATCCTAAGGTTTCAGGAAAAATCACATTTACGGGAACTGCTTATGATGAGCATTCACTTAAAAACCTTAAATTCTCCCTGACAGATTCTTCCGGAACAGCCCTTACTGGCTTTGCAGATATTGCTATGGCTACATATAATCCTGCTTCAACAGACGAAACTTATACTGCAAACGGCGGCTGGTCAGCTTTGAGCGGTAACTCAGGCAGCGCATTATCAGCCGGCGGAAAGTATGAATGGACAATTTCTGCCGATAACACAGGCTCAGAAAAGAGTGCAGGTTATTACGAAGATACATATTATCTTGGACAGGGCGGACACAAGGTTTACTGGACTGTAAGCATTGATACTGCACAGATTCCGGATGTAGCAAAGCAGAACGTTAAGTTTGTTGTATCAGCATACGACGGAAACAAGTATTCAACTGCAGCAATAGTAAGCGCTTCTGCGCCTGATAAAGACAAGACTGACGCTAAAGAATACAATATTCCGTCTTACCAGATTGATATTGTGCCTTATGTAACTAAAGTTTACACGGGACTTGCAAAGAACAAGAAGACAAACTGGTCTGTCTATAACAGAACAGCTCTCGGCCATTATCCGGTACAGTCTGTAATTTCAAATTACGAGGCAAGTACTAACGTTACAAAGGATAATTATCTTAATACGACGGATTCTGAAGATATTGTTCTCTACGGCTTTAACCTTAATGCAGATACAGCAAAGATTGTAAGCGGAAGTTCAACATTTATAGTTGATGATGAAACAGAGCTTCTTGCAATTACAAGTGATTCTGACGCCGGTACACTGACTTTCAATGCCGCAAACCTTGCTTCAGGAAAACCTGAAATTACAGTAAACGGCATTACTGTTATGAATAATATCAACGGTAATGATTCATATGGTGACGCGGAAGAAACAGGTACAGCCTATGCAAACTGGTATAACCGCCAGGCTAACGGAGATACAAACAATATCCAGACTGATGACATTGTATTTGATGTCTGGGAATTCAACGACCGTGCAGCAGTACCTATTAACGGTCTTGCTACAGGTATCTGTATGGAAGTAAACCAGACTACAGGTATGCTCAACTATGCCTTTGCAAACGGCGGTCTGTATTACAGTATGGGCGGTAATACCGGTAAAACAACAGCTTACAATGTGGATAACAGTTATTCTTCAATTTACTGGGCTGCTGACTGGGATACCTTTGCAGGACCTTGTGTCGGTTTCCATGTTGATGAACTTGGCTATACTTATTCTGTTGATTCTGGTGGGGACACAAACGGTAGTGGTTCTGTAGATAAATGGGATTTGTATTCAAGCCGCTGGGAACGTGGAGAAAGAAATACCGGAGGTACTCTTGGAGGAACTAATGCTTTACGTCTTGAAGAAATTGCTTTAAGAACCGGTGCAGACACTTTTGATTATTCTCTTATGAAATACCGTTATCTTTCTGCCGAATTTGCTTCAACAGTAAGCGGTACAAGCACAAATCTGTACCTGGTTTATTATGACGCACTTACAAATCAGATTCGTTTTAGGGCTGGTGCTTTCAGTACTACTGCTAAGCAGCAGCCTGGTGGATTTACTGATTCATATACTTCAGGAACGCCTGTTTATTATGCAACAGCAAACTGTCAGGTTATTGCAAATGACCCTTCAGGAGGAACCTTCAAAACAGGTGCAAATACAAGTGTAACTATTGATGGTATTGATGGCCGTGGAGCAGGACAGTATGTGGATGTTGCAGTGGTAAAAAATGCAGAATCAAAAGATGTTGTCTGTGTTGTATGGTATGACCAGGAAGATAACTGCTGTAAGTTCACCTACATTACAAATCCTATTGCAAACTGGACCACTCTTAAAGGAAATGTAACGGCACTCAACTGGTCAGAGCCTGT
The DNA here is from genome assembly GCA_002392405.1 of Treponema sp. UBA3862. Classification (GTDB taxonomy): domain Bacteria; phylum Spirochaetota; class Spirochaetia; order Treponematales; family Treponemataceae; genus Treponema_D. The sequence continues at coordinate 23,447 of DGGY01000038.1, forward strand.
AACTGTATTTGAAGAAGGCGGTGAGTACTGTCATATAGTTTCAGATAAGAACAATCATCTCCATATTGCAGCTTATGCAGGAAACGGAGATGTAATGTATGCTTATCTTGACAGTTATAATGAGTATTACGATGCTGATGATGAAGCTTCAGTTACAGTGTTACCGTCAACTGCAGTTTGTACAGTTGATGCTTCCGGAGCTGTAGGTGAGCATCTTACTCTTGATGTAGCAGTTTCAGCAAATGGACACAGTATTCCGTACATAGGTTACTATACTGCCGCAATTAAAAAGCCAAAGTATGCGTACCTTGTGGATAAGACAACAGGTTTTGAGCAGACAGCTGCCGGTGTTGATGATGATGAACGTTATACAGGTGCATGGGAAGTTGCAGTTGTTCCAAGTCCCAACCGTATGACCACAAACCGAGAAGATAAAATCAACGTCGGCGTATGGAAAAGTGAAGGTATTCTTACAGACTCAAAAATCAGCGGAGCAGTTAAGAACAGTTCAAGAGGCGGAACACTGAGCGGATATGGTTCAACTAACTGGAGCAAGACATTTGGTAACGGTACATCAAATGGTGTATTGGGATACCAGATTTCAACAAGTACCGGTTCTTGTCTTGAAACCGCCCAGATGAGATAGAGTTCAAAAATCCATCCCTGGATTTTTGAACTCGCAGCAATTTTTTGCGAAAATTCCTGCCTTACCTGTCAGCGCGTCCCTGCGCTGCATTTACTCAAATACTTATAAAAGCCCTGGAAAAACATCTTTCCGGGGCTTTTGCGTTACACAAAAACAGGTACGGGATGAAATCCGGGTTTTATATAAAGCCCGGATTTTTTTTTAAGGTTATTTTTAACTGTTTTTAAGACCTTTTTTATTTGTAAAATTTAAAAAGTGCGTTTATTATAATGTTACGCTAAAAATGTGCCGATAATATAAGGTATTATTGTCTGAAAAACCTTAAAAAACGGCTTTTTTCTGTCAGTTAAGGCCTTTTTTTTAAGTTTTTTCTTCAGTAATCAAAAATTTAACAGTGTTTATCAGTGAGTTTACCTTATTTAAGGAGATTATTATGAACAAATTTGTAAAATCTATCTCTGTTTCTTTTATTTGTGTTTTCGCTTTTTTTGCTTTATTTTCATGCGAAATCGGTCTTGGTAATTCTGTTGATACAGCTGCACCTGAAATTGCAATTACATATCCTCCGGAAAATTCCCGTATCAGGAAGAGTTTTTTATTGTCAGGAACCTGGTCTGATGATAAAGCGGTAAAAACCGTTTCGGTTGAAGTTTATAAGAGCGGGGAGGATACTCCTGTTTATACAACCCGGGCTGATGTTTCCAAACGCAAATGGTCTGTTTCATTGAATGAAATTGATGGTGAAGCCTATGCAAATCAGAACGGCTGGCAGTTTATTGACGGTGAATACTCAATAAAAGTAATCGCTTCCGATGGTGCCGGTCACAGTTCTTATGATAAGCGCACATTTACAATAGATAACTCGGCTCCTGTACTTGAAATTACAAAACCAACAACGTCAGGCTCTTCATTAACACCTGAAAGCTACGGTCAGATTGTCCAGCTTGAAGGAACTTTTGATGAAGATGCAGGAAAAATCTCTAAAATGGATGTCCTGTTCTTCAATACATCAGGTGCAAAAGTTTATGAGACAAGTTTTACAAATATTTCAAGTATGGGTGAATCAAGCCCTCTCACAATCGCAAGGTATTTCACGGAATCGTCAGGTGGACGTACAGCATATCCAGAGCTTTATAATGCATACAAGGCAATTTTAGGCGAGGAAAACATTGAAAAATATGAAGGAGGACAGACTGTAGAAGACGTTCAGCTTTACTTTAGTGTTACGGCTTACGACGATGCAAAAATTTACACGGATCCTTCAAATTCTTCAGGAGAAGGGGATGGTAATGCAACTGAAGTTTATTACCGCGGTACTACAAGCATGCAGAACCTCACAAAGGGTGACGGCGGAATTGAAAACTTCTCCCTTGCTTCGTTTGCTTCCTATATAAACAGAACTTCAACTTCATGGGATGCTTATTCTTCTATAATCGAGCCGATTGCCCTTTCTGCGCAGAGCTGCTCTGTAGATACAGATTTGCTTCTGGACATTACAAATGATGATTCAACTTCGGGCGAGCCGGTTTTACTGACCTTTGACATTAATCCTAAAAACAATCCTCTTTACAGTTTTGGTGGTTATGATGTCGTTTCTTCTTCAGAGGCTGCTTCTGAACCTGATACTTATTCTTCTGCAGGCTATAAAAAAGTTTATTCAGGTGCTCCTGTTTCCCTCACACTTGATATGGGGCCTGATAATAAGGCAATAAAAACATCTACAGTTTCTGTTTATCGTGTTGACAGGACAGCTTACACCGGTTCTGTAGAAGGTATGTTTACCGGCAGCACTGGTAAAACAAATTACGAAAACGGAAGTTTTATACTTTTGTGGACCTGGAATGAAGATGTTTATAATGAATTCTCAGACTGGGGCTATGATGTTTCATCTGTTTATACTGTGACAGATTCTGAGGCCAACAATAATACTGTTTCAAAACAGCTTACAATTGACAGTTTTGAATCAGGTCATGATTATCTTTTCTATGTAGCAGGGCAGGATATTTCCGGAAATCCTCTTGTTTCTTCCCAGCTTAACGGCTTTGGTTTCTGTGGTACTACTTCAATTACTGCTCCTACTATAAGCATTAAAAACGGAAACAAGGCTAATTCAATTGTCCGTAATGCAAACTTTACTGCTTCCGGGGCACAGTCTGCTTCTGATGTATTATATATTTCAGGTGAAATCTCTTCTCAGGAAGAACTTCAGTCTCTTTCCTGCACAATAACTGTTACTGATTCTGATGATGACAACAATAAGGGCAGTACAACTTATTCAATTTCTGTTCTCGATTCTGCTCCAGATTATGCATCGAACCTTACTTCTTCGTACTGCTATAAGACAAATACATCTACTCCTATTAAGTACGCATGGCGCATAACTGCTGCTGAGCACGCTTCTGCTTTTTCTTCTGTAATCGGTGAAGGCGCTTATGATGTTACTGTTTCGATAACAGCAAATAACGGTGTTGAGGCTACAAGCCAGAGAGCCTTTACTCTCGATACAAAAAATCCTGAACCAGAGCTTTCAGAACTTTCTGTTGCTGCAGAGGATTCAACAGCTTCTTTCTGGTGGATTAATCCTGCCAAATCCCTTACTGTTACAGGTCTTGTAACTGATAACCTTTCGACAGCCAAAGCCTGTACAAGCTGGATAAAACTCGTTGCAATCACAGATGCAGCCGGTACTGAAACTACATCATCAGGCGCCGGAAATGTTTACACTTCTGCAACTCAGAGTGGAGTAAACAAGTGGAGCTTTACTGTTCCAGCTTCTCAGATTACCTCATCTTATTATGGAGCAAACCTTTATATCTGTTCTAAGGATGCTGCAGGCAATGAAGGTTCTTCTGTTATAAAACTTGTATTCGATACAACGGCTCCGTCTGGAAAGCACGCTCTCGACGGCAAAAATAAGGACCTTTTCTTCCGTGTAGGCTCATACAATAATGATGATATTTCAAAAACTGCTAATCCTTCCCTCTGGGATGATGATCTTGATACGGATGTAGGCGGAAAATATAAGGAAAATACCTACGGTAATTCTACTACAATAAAAATCCGCGGTAATTTTAAGGAAGAAGATTCTGGTCTTAACATGATTTATTACAAGGTTATTACTTCTCCTTCCGCACTTGAATACAATACATTAAAAACTCAGGCATTGAACTTTTTTGCAAATTACAACAAGGCAACTGATTATACAGGATATTTTGCACCGCTTGCTTCAGGTTCTGAAGAAACTAAGCGCATATTCTATACATCTGTTTCAGGAAGAACTGACGGAAAGATTCCATTAAAATATCTTGATTCAAACGGAGATATACAGACTTCGTCCACAGAATTTATTGTAAGCTCAACTTCTTACATAACTGATTCAAAAGGAATCAAAAAGTATTATACAAATATTGATTCTAATTTTAATTCTGTAATTTCAGGTTTCAGTTCAGAAGGAATAAACTACCTTATTCTCGTTGCTGAAGATAAAGTAGGAAATGCAGCCCTTGACTGTGTAATCGCAAAAGACAGTGAAAATAATGATACGGTTTATTACAATGCTTCAATTAATGTTGATACTGAAAGCCCGATTTTAGTATGTTCTTCTCATAACGGCCAGCAGTACACCAACGGTGTAAACGCAATAACCGTAGAAGGAACATATAACGATTTACCTGCATCTAAGAATGCCGGTGTTTCAAAAATCACAATCGAAGTAAACGGTATATCTTCAGATGCTGATCTTGACAACGGTTCATGGTCAGCCCAGATTCTTTCATCAACCCTCAGTGCACTTTCTGAATCTACAACTTACAATGTAAACGGAACAATTACTGATAATGCAGGCAATTCAAGTTCTTCTACACTGTTTACTCTTTCTTATGATAAAACAGGTCCTTCAGCAGATGTTAAGTCTCCGTCTGAAGGTTCAAAAGTCAATAAACTTATGGATTTAACGGGAAGCGTTACATATACAGGCTCTTCTCCTAAATCACTTGTACTGTACGCATCAACTTCAGTACCGTCAGGAGATTTTACGGCATTTGATATTGTTGACACGATTGATGAAGCAAACAAGATTTACAGCTGGTCAATTACTGACATTGATACATATACTCTGACAGGAGTAGAAGATGCGCCTAAGACTGCAGAGCTGTATTTTATTCCTGTTGTAACGGATGGAGCAGGAAACAATAATGTTTACGATCTTGCAACTTCTTCATTTGTATATGCAGAGAATGTAAATTACTTTAAATACACTGTAGACATGGACTCTGACCGTCCGACAGTAAAAGTTACAAACCTTACTCTTTCAGACGGCGCTTATATCCTTAAATATGGTGAAGATGCTCAGATTGAAGGTTCTGTTACTGATGATGATTCAACTTCAACTGCAGTCTTAAAGACTTTTGTTGCAACAACATCTCAGATTACAGGTACGGGAAGCGTAACTACGACAACTGATGCTACTACAGGTGTTAAAACCTCCAGAGTCAAGGTTGGAACAAATACTTACGATATAACTACTTTCAATCCTGCAACAGGGGAGTGGACGTTTACTCCTGCAGATACTGCCGATGGTGAAAAAACTGTTAATTTCTATATAGTTGATAATGCAGATACTGTTTTCTATACAGGAAAAACTGAGACTGTGAGTGAAGTTGATTATGACTATCACCAGCCGTATTTCCAGTATAAGACAAGTACAGCAATAGATTCTGCTTCTGCTCTTGTTTATAAGAGCGATGCAACAGCGCCTTCAATCCAGAATATTCTGGTTCAGGCATATGATTCTTCAAAGGCTGAAAATGGAGCCGCCGCTGCTCCTGGAACAAGCCTGTATGCCGGTGGTAAAAACAAGCGTTACGTTAAGTTTACTGTTACCGGCTATGATGCCAACGAAATTGACGGAATCCGCCTTACATTAAGCTACAAAAAGGCTTCTGACAGTTCTGACGGAGAACTTAAACTTGCTTCAACTTCTGATTATACAGATGACGGCTTTACTCAGAACGGTTCTGTTACGGGTACTACTACAGCTGTATGGACAACAGACTATATTGACCTTTCTGTAATTGAAACTGGTTCAGTTTCTGGTACAATCGAAGTTTACGATAAGTCAGGCCTGTTAGGCACAGCAAGCCCTGTATTCATGGTTGATAATGACGGGCCTTCTATAAGGATAACAGGACCTTCTTCATCTGATGAACTTACAGGTGAAATTACTTTCTCTGGAACTACAACAGATACAGGTAATGCAGGTGTTGCAGAAACTTCATGGCTTATTCCGACTGCTTCTCAGCGCGCACTTTCTGATACTGCTCTTGCAGCTGCTGTAGACGGCAGCGGAGACTCTGTATGGAAAGCTGAACTTGATACCAATACTTCAGAAACAGCATGGCAGTTCACTCTGGATGCTGCAACTCTTGCTGCATATGATAATGCTTCTTATTACACAGCGGTAGGAAATTCAATTTATACTCTTCCGTTCTATGTAAAGGCAGTAGATGAACTTGGAAATATTACAGTTTATAAGAGCTTTACATTCAGGCATAATCCGGATGCTGACAGACCTTCAGTTGAACTTTTGTATCCGAGTGAAAAGAATTACGGTACTGACAATTCAGGAAATGCCGTTGATTATGTAACTTTAGGTGGTGCAATCCGCATTTCAGGAAGTGCAGTCATTCCTTCTAATACAACAACTGTAAACTCTGTCTGGCTGCAGATTATCAGCGGAACAAAAAATAAAGCAGACGGCGGAACATATGACGAGACTTCAGCTTATGCAGTAAGCAAAGGATTCAATGTACTTACAAAAGCACAGATTGCTTCTTCTACAGGCAAGACTCTGACTTTTGCAGATCAACTTGACTGGGGTATTAAGGCAGACAAGACAGGTTCATGGAGCCTTACTATAAATGAAGGCGGCGAACTTAACCCTGATCCTGGACAGCTTACTTACATTGCAATCCGTGCCTGCGGCGTAAACGATGAAGGTAAGGTCGGAAGCTGGACTGACTGGATTTATGTAAACATTGATGATACAGCTCCGACTCAGTCTGCAATGCTCTATCAGTTCAAGAGTGCTCCGACAGCAGGATGTACGGCTTCGAATGTTCTTGCTTCTTCAAATATTGATGCAAGTAACACATATACAAGTGATATGTACCTCAAGGGTGACTGGTATCTGACAATTAAACTCAATGATGAAAGTGAACTTTCTTCATACAGTGTAACTAAAAAGACAGCCGGAGGTACTTCAACATCTGTAACTCCAGTTGCATCTTCAAAAGTTACCGGTTCTGACGGATATGAACAGACTCAGTATCTTTTCATCCCGGTAGATACATCTTCTTCTTCAGTTGAATACAGTGTTGTTGTCAAAGATTCCCAGCACACAATTACAGACGTTTACTCACTTAAAATCGATAATACCGCTCCGGTAATCGAAGCAGTTTACAAGGGTTCTGTTGACAACTCTGCAAATTATCTTAAGACAGAAGAAACAAATACCGTAGCCGATTCAAACTACATTTACACCTTCGGTGGAAAAGTAGAAGAAACCGGTTCAGGCTTCAAGCGCCTTGCCTTCTACTATGTACGTGCAAATGCCATTGACGGTGAAACTTATACAACGGAAGCTGTTCTTGATCCTCTGGTTACGAGCGGAACGGCAGCTGCAAAAGCTTCAATAAGCGGTAACCTTACAGCCCGTCCTTTCACTCAGGGCGATGATACTTACTATCTCTATTCTAAACAGGTTTCAGGTACTTTAGGTGCTGCAGGTGATACATTTGCTCCTTCCGTATCAACTGATGTAACAGAAAATGCTCACATCCGTGAAGGCGGACTTATTGAAATTGCAGGTCTTTTACGCCGTATCGACAGCATAGATGATACAGACGGTACTGTAACCTTTACTCCTGGCACTGGTATTACATCTTCTCCATCGGTTGATGCATACTTTGCTTATGCCCAGGTTGTTGACAATACTTCGACAGAAAGTGTTTCAAGTTCAAATGCTAATCCGTTCACATTCAAGAACAATTCTGACGACGGTGATCTGATGCCTGAAACAGTAACAGGTTCTGCTTCGGTAGGCTACAGCTGGGATGCGACAATCCATACATATAACATTTCTGACGGTCCTTGTGCTCTTGTAGTACTCGCATTCGATGCCGCAGGAAACGTAAGCGGAGAAGTATATCCGGTTAAGGTAGAGAACTCTGCACCTCGTCTTGCTAAGGTATTCTTAGGAACAGACCTTAACTCAAGCGGTACATGGTCAGCAAATGAATTTACCGGCTACAATGTTTATGATGCAAATAATACTTACGGAATTGAAAACACAGAAGTAAAGGCTTCACAGGAAATATCAACAGGTTCTTATGGAAGTGCATTCCAGATTAAAGATAAACTTGCCGTAGTTGCAGAAATTGTAGGCGGTAACGGAGATATAATGATGGTCTACGGCCGCGGTGCTTCTTCGACAGCGGCAGTTCCTTCAAGCGGAACCGGGGCAGGTATTACAGCCACTGCAAATACAACCATTACTTCATTTGTAAGTTCAGAGGCAATTGGAACTGTAACTTACAATAATGCTGATGCAGCTACATCTCTTAAAGGTTATACACTTACAAATGCACAGATTGTTGCAGCTGTTACAGAGGCAAATGACGGAACAGGAAAGAAAGCTTCGTTTACGTTCTGGGATTCAACAGATGAACTTGTGCAGGGTACAACTTCTCAGAATTGTGTACTTCTTGTAAATGACTTTACGATTGACCTTGTTGACTCTGTTCCTCCGCGCGTTGTAATTAATCCGTTCTACTGGGAAAGTGCATCAAAGAACAGCCTCTACGGTAACAGCTCTTCAAATGGTCATATCGAACTTGAAAGTGATTTGACGGGAACAGCTGCTGCAACTCTCTATGGAAGTGACCCTAAGGTTTCTGGTAAGATTACTTTCACAGGAACTGCTTATGATGAACACTCATTGAAGAACCTCAAGTTCACGCTTGCAAACGCATCAGGAACAGCCCTTACAGGCTTCAGCAGCATTGCAATGGGAAGTTATGACTCAACTTCTACAGACGAAACTTATGTTGCAAACGGCGGCTGGTCGGCATTAAGCGGAAACTCAGGAGCAGCAGTTTCTTCAGCCGGTAAGTATGAATGGACAATCAGTACTGCGGCAACAGATGCTTCGCGCTATTATGAAGATACCGCATATTTAAGCCAGGAAGGACATAAAGTTTACTGGACAATCAGCATTGATACTGCACAGATTCCGAATGTTGCAGAACAGAACATTAAGCTTACAGTAACAGCAACTGATAAGGCAGGAACTGCTTCAACAGGAGCTGCTTCAAGTGCTCCTGACACAACAGACGGCGCATACGTAGTTACAGACGGTACAACGCACGTTCCTTCTTACCAGATGGATGTTGTTCCTTATATAACAAAGATTCAGACCAGCATTAGAAAGGCCAGCGGTCTTAAAGATAACAATATCCGCTCTGCAAGCGGTAAATATAGTATTCTTGCAAATAATGCAGAAAACGTAATTACCGTAAAGGGCTTTAACTTTAATACCTCTGACTTTGTGGCAAAAATTGCAAATGCAGCAACTTCTGCTGCTACCACAATTACAAAAACTAATGGTGGAACAGCTCTTACAGCTTCTGCTACTGCAGCAGATACTGCAACAATTACAAACACAGGAATTTCAAAGTCCGGATACCTTGAAATCTTCTCTAAGGGAGTTCGTGCACTTAACAACATCAATAATAATGATGCCCGCGGTTCATTTGAACGTACAGCAAGCGTTGAAGACTACAAGAATATGAGCAACCGTGTAAGTGAAGCCGACTTCTACACAACAAAGAACATAACTCTTACTGATGACAGGTACTTAAGGTTCTTTGATATGAAAAAGACCAACACGAAGAACGGTTACTATCCGGTTATGATTATGGATGGGGATGATCCTGTGTTTGGTTTTGTTGATGCAAATGGTTGTACGGATGGAACTTGTACATATATTGCACAATGTTTCCAACCACAGCGTAGAAAATTTAATTCAGATGGAACCGTCTATTCTACCGAATATCTTGTCGGTGGTATAACATGGGATCAGATGGCAATGGCAAAAGATGCTGCTGGAAGATATTATCAAGTTTCTGTTTATAACCAGAATGGTGGAACAATGGGACTGTATTATAATCAGTATGCTTCTTTGTACAATAATGTGCAGGCGGGAAATGCTGCTCCTGTGTATGATGCTACATATTACAATAATGTAGCCTGGCAGCTTGGAACGGGGTACAGCGGATATAATGGTAACTGGTCTTATGCAGGAACTAATAATGCTTTGACACTTGATGCAATAAATTACGGTGGAGTTTTGGTTGATCGTTATCAGAATATTAAACTTATTGCAGATGGAGATTCAACATCAGAGGCTGGAGCTTCTGTTTATCAATCATATTATGATGATAAGACAGGGGAGATAATATTCCGTCAGTTAAAGATTGGAACATATAAGCGTAATGGAACTTTAGGTACACGATTATATAATGGTGCCAATAGCGATAATTCTATTACATACAATCAAGGTACCAATTTTACTGAAAATACATCTCAAACAGGTGCAGCTCAAGGTCGTAATACGGTAACTTCAGCAGGCTCTAAGTATTATGATTTTGCTGTTACTTCAGCAAATATTGCTGTATTTGCTTATTATGACTTTAGTGAAGGTCGAATTCGCATTATGTATTCAAGTGCGACAATTGATGGAACTCCTGGCACTAGTGTTACATTTACAGAAAATACCTCAGTAATGCTTCCTGATTATGTTGGACAGTATATGTCAATGACTATTGATAATAATAATGGAATCCATATCGCGGCTTTTGATGCAAATGACAGTGACTTAAAATACATCTATCTTACTTCTTACAATGCGACATCTTACACAGCAATGACAGTAGATGCCGCAGGTTCTGTAGGTAACTGGACAAGCATCAAAATTGATACTGATTCTAGCCATCCGTATTACAATAAACCTGTAATTGCTTATTATAATGCTACTGAAACTGGAGGCCGTGACGCAATCAAACTTGCTTATGCAAAGTCCGAAGTTGGAAGTGTCGAAGAAGGCATAGATTCATCGACAAATTACACTTCGAGTGGTTGGGAATATATGACCGTACCGTCCGTTGACCCAGCACAAGGTGGAAGTTTAAAATTCCAGCAGGTCTGTCTTGACTTTGACTCAAACGGACTGCCGGTAGTAGGTTACCTTGGAACAAACCTCGAGTTTGGTAAGTGGTTTGAAGAGTAGTTTCAAATAAACATGCACTTTGGTTTAAGACCGCCACATGAGCAGGAATGATTGTGGCGGTCTTTTTTTACTCAAATCTATTTTTGTGTCGTGTCGCTTTGAAGGGGGGCGTTACGGGGGCACAGCCCCTGTAGAGAGGGGAGGTCACAACGAAGTGTGGCCGTGGGGGGAGACTTCCCCCTGTAAAAAAAATCCCGACAGAATGATTCCGCCGGGATTCCTCTATTTTTGCGTTGCTATACGCTTTTATTAGTCTTTTGCTCTTTCTACGAATGAACCGTCGCGTGTGTCGATTACGATGCGGTCATCTGTGTTACAGAAAAGAGGAACTCTTACTTCTGCACCTGTATCGAGTGTAGCTGGTTTTAAAGACTTTCCTGAAGTATCACCTTTTACACCTGGTTCACAGTATGTAATTGTGCGTGTTACCTGAACTGGAAGTACAACACCAACCGGCTTGTCGTTGTAGTATGTTACCTGTACATCATAGTCATCATCCGGAGAAATGTATCCGGCATTGTCACCAAGATAGTCTTTTTCAAGAAGAATATCATCGTATGTTTCCTGATCCATGAAGTGATAGTCGTTTCCATCGATGTAAGAAAGTTTTACTGTCTTTTTTACTAATTCAACTTCTTCGAATTTTTCGCCTGCATCAAGACCGAGCTGCTGTGTTGAACCTGTAACAATGTTCTGTACGCGAAGGTTTGTAACCATACCCTGGCGTCCGCCTTTCTGTCCTAAAAGCTTCTGAACGATGAGAGGATTTCCTTCGTACATGAAAGCTGTTCCAACTCTGATTTCGTTTGTCATTAACATAATATCTTACCTCAAAGAATTAAGCGTTTATTTTATTATAATACTTCTTTTATCACATTTTTTCAAGTTGCATAAAAGTCAGCAGGTTTTCTGCAAGGTTCCCGTTTTTTAGAAGCGATTCTGAAAAATCTGTAAAACAGGATTTTTTTGTCTGCTTTTGACGAAGGGCCTCTTCAAATAAAAAGAGAAGTTTTTCTTCATCCAGGGCAGCATCCGGGGTATTATATTGATTCCAGAGATCATTTAAGGCGTCTGCATATTTTTTTTCTTCTGCAAAGGCTGTAATTCTTTCTAAAAGAGCGTTTACTTTTACAAGCTGGTAATTATCGTCCTGAACATAGGCATGCCAGATAAAAGGAATTCCTGACAGGCAGGCACGGGCAAGGCTTTCTTCTCCCCGGATAAAGTTAAAGTCTGCACTCATCAAAACTCTGTCCCATTCTTCCTGCGCTAAAAAATCAAGTTCTGTAAGTTCAATTTTACAGCCGTTGTTTCTCCATCCTTCTTTTACGCATTCAAGACTTCGCCCGGCGGCTGCAAGAACTTTTACTTTAAAATCAGGATTTCTGGTTTTAATTTTGTCTTCAAATTTTTTAAGTACCTTAAAAATGCCGGAAAAATCCCGTTCATAGGAAAAGATTGTAACCGTAAGTGCTGAAGGATTTCTTTTTTTTCTCTCATCCAGAAGTTTTTTAAATCCACTGTCAATTATCAGTCCGCCGGTTTTTGAAGTAAATCCCGGCATAAAGAACATCTTTTTTACGAAGGAACTTCTTGTATAACTTTTTAAAAGATGAAAGTCATCAGCCCAGCTTTCTGCTGTCAGGTATTCAATATTAAAAATATGAAAAGTCTGTCCGGGATTTTCTGCAAAGAGAATTTTTTCAAGCCAGTCTGGTCTTCCGCACTGAAAGCATTCTAAGATTACAGGAAAAGGGGAGGGATTGTAGAAAAAATCTTCATTCTGATTCCAGTCGAGGACTGTCCATTCTTTTGTGCCGTATTTTATAGTCTGAACTTTTTTACGGGCATCGACATTTTTTGCCATCATTGAAAAACTTTTAAGGTCAGAGCAGACTATAGTCAGATTAAGGGTAGAATCTGCATCAGTTAAGGACTTTGCAAGGCGGTAAACAACTCCAATATCTCCGAAGTTATCAACTACTTTGCATAAGAGCATTATATTTTTATTTTTCATCAGATTTTGATTCCTGCGGTAAAATTAGGTACAAAGCGGATTTTTGAGCCCGTCCATACTTCGCCTGCAATCTTTAATCTGTAGGCATCATCAAAGTTTGCGTCATTATAGCCTGAGATATGGGTGTCGAAGTTTACGCCTGCAAAAAACTGGAAATCCTGTTTTGGTTTGTATGAAAGCAGGAATCTTGTCGAAGGAACAATGTTGAAGCGGTCTTCGTCCTTTACCCGGTCAGAGAAAATATACATGAAGTTTGAGTAGAATTCTATATTGAGTAGAATCCGTCCGAAGAGTATTGCCTGTGTTCCAAAGCCGGGGCTTGCTTCCATGGTCTTAAACTGTTTTAAAACATTGTGTCCCAAAAGCATTGACCCGTAGAAATTACTGGAGCCTATATGAACGCCTGTATTAATGGTTCCGCTGGTATTTCCTGAAAATTCATAAAGAACTTTAAATTCAGAGTGCTTTCTGATTTCTCCCTCACGGCGGAGTTTTGCCGTTTCCTTCCATTTTTCTTTTTTAAAGACAGGCGGCTGTGATTCCAAGGTGTCTTTTACGCTGTCAAAAGTCCATACATGTGCAACGCTTGCGTAAAGTTTGTAAGCGGGAGAGGTTTTTACAAGTTCACCTGAAACGCCGTAGTTCTGTACGGTAACTTTAAGAGGAGTAGGAATAAGGCTTTCGTGGCTTAAAACAATTTTGAAACTGCGGTTTTCAGGGAGACCGATAACTACCTGATTCTGGAGGAACGAGTTTGCGGCGGCCGGAAGTTTTATTTTTGAAAACTCAACTTTGCCGTCGATTATTGAAGCGAGCAGGGTGTTGTTTTCGTCAAAAACTGCGTAATTTCCGGGTCCTTTAATGAGGATAAGGTTAGTTCCAAGATTTGAATAGACTTCATCTTCTTCAAGCGCTAAGAGCCAGGCCAGATAGGTTTCTGAGGCGTGCATATCAACACAGGTATTTATAAGTTCCTGTGTATCCATGCCGAATTCTCTGTTCACAACCCTGGATGTATACCAGGAGATAAAGCCTGAATTTTTCTTTGCACTCTCCTGGGCACTTAAAGGTTCTTCCTGGATTTTGTTTTCCGGAAAAACCATTTTTAAAAGCGCGTATGCCAGGGAATGAGCCGAGGCAAGTCCGCTGTAAAAATCAGAGACTTCAGGGTAGCGTTCTGCCATTGCGTTTTTGCATTCAACCGGCAGAAATGGCCCTGTTTTAAAAGGACAGTAGTCCCTCATCATTAGTTTCTGAAAATATATGTTCATCTGCGGGATGAAGTAGGATTCATATTTCTGGTAATCGGTGTTCCAGTCGTTTATGATGGCCTTTATGTTTCCGTATTTTTTGTATTTCCAGTTGTTCATGTTGAAAGGAACTGTAGGAACAACGTCTTCGGCATTTACTATGTTCCAGATGAAGCCGTATTTAGGGTTTTCTGCGGCATCGAGTGTCGTAACGTTTGGAGAAGCAAAGGTGTAATCGTAAATGTTTGAAGCCTTAAAAAGTTCTGTCTCTAAAAGCTGTGCGCCCAGAAGATTTGCAATTGCCGCCCCCCTGCTGTGACCTGTCAAAAGCAGATAGCAGTTATCTATATCGATTTTATTCTTCAGGATATAGGCGATTAGTGCATTTTCAACCTGTTTAGCGGCCTTTGAAAAACCTTCGTGGAAATCTTCTGCCTTTTGAGTTCTGTCTGAAATATTAAGGTTTGAAAGCCATTCATTTGAACTTAGAGGAGTTCCGCGGATTACTACAGTTATGAGTGCTGCAGGTCCTTTTGCGCTTTGAATCTGTTTTGAAGCAAAGGTGAAGGCGGACTGATTGTTTCCCCATACTGAATTGTTGTAATTGATGGAGTAATGCTGTTCAATAAGTTTAGAAGTAAAGCCCAGCTTTTTAAGACACTGAATGATGAGGTTATTGTCAGGATCTTTTTCTGCCTGCTCATAGGCAACGTTAGCAAGAATTGCCGAAATGCGTGCAAGTCCGTGGTTGTAGTGGTAGGCTGATTTTTCACCGAACCATTTTTCGTTCCATTCGCATTTTATTATTGCAGGCTCATCTGAAACAGTTACAAGACCTCTTACAGGAAAAGAAACTGTTTCTGCGTACGAAAGGAAAGTTAAAATGAGAGAAAATAAAACCGGTGACAGGAACTTTTTAAGCTTCATCTTTATCTGCCTTTTTTTGTATTTTTACAGAGACGTTCCTTTTGCTGCAGCATCAACGTCGGCGCCGTCCAGTACAACCTTGAGTTTTTCAAATTTGCCGTCACGGTAAACGGTTACAGTTACTGTGTCGTTCGGTTTTTTTGATTCCAGGGCACTTGTGTAATCTGCGTAGGTTTTTACGGAAATTGAATCGATTGCTGTAATTATATCTCCGCCTAAGTAAATTGTAGTCGGATTGAAACGGCTTCCATACTGAACGGCTTTTGTACCGCCTCGGATGCCTGCTTTTTCTGCACTTGAGCCTGATTCAACTTCACTTACGAGAATTCCATAAGAGATTTTGAGACCTGCGTACTGTGCGATATTTGAAGTCATCTGAACAGGCTTAATATTTATTGTACCGCGCCTTACTTTTCCGAATTTGATTAAATCATTTACAACGCGGCGGGCTGTACTGACTGGAACTGCAAAACCGATTCCTGCTGAAGAGCCTGAGTTTGAAATTATCATTGTATTGATTCCGACCATGCGGCCCTTTGTGTCTAAGAGAGGTCCTCCTGAGTTTCCCGGGTTGATGGCAGCATCTGTCTGGATCATATTGCGGATGATTACATTGTTGCTTTCCTGAATAGGACGGCCAAGCCCTGAAATGATTCCTGTGGTCATAGTCCTTTCAAGCGCAAAAGGGTTTCCGATTGCAATAACTTTCTGTCCTACTTTAAGGCTGTCGGCGTCGCCGAAATCAATTGTCTTGAGTTTGACATTATCAGGCGGATCAAATTTTAAGACAGCAATATCGCTTTCTACGTCTTTTCCGACAACGACTCCGGGGTAACTTGTTCCGTCTGCAAGGGAAATGTTTATTTTATTTGCTCCTGAGATTACATGAACATTTGTTACAACATAGCCCCTTCTGTCGATTATTGAACCTGAGCCTGAACCGCCTTCCTGGACTACAGGTTCTAAGAACCAGTTTATTCCCATGACCTGAGTCGTGATGTTTACAACAGCTTCGTTGCATTTTTCGTATACAAAAATGTTCTGTTCTTCGTCCTGAGTATACTGTCCTGAAGAAGAGGAAGCCGGAGTGGCAGAAGGTTTTTCAGTTATGATTTCATCAGGAAGTTCTCCGTCTGTTTCAGAAATCAGTTCTGACTGAGCTGAGTTTTCTGATTCTGAAATTTTAAACTGCTCTTTAGAATCTGAGTTTTTAATGTATGTAAAATAGAAAAAAATGGATGCGGCAGCAAGACCTGTTATAAGTCCTGTAAAAACAGCCTTAACCATCTGATGTCTTGAGTATAATTTCATTATTTATTCCTCTTAAAGTAATATATACATTCCTGCTTCTGTTTTAAAGTATTTGCGGCAGTTAATTATCTGCAGAGAGCTTTTTAAGTTAAAAAACAGCGGATATGAAAAAGGGGAGAAGTGAAGGTCAATTCCGCCTTCCACAGCGCGGGTAAAATCAGCTGAAGAGTCTTTTCTGTCATCTTCTGAGAGTCCTGTCGTTCCAAAAGAAGAGTGAAGGGCTGCAAACAAGCCTGCAGAAAAGTTGTCTGCGCTTAACGTAAAGCTGATTCCGTTTTTCCAGACTTTATCATAGTTACTGTCAGCGGTATTGTAAGTTGAAGGGGCAAAAACGAATTCAGAGGAAAGGCCTGTATAAAAGGCATTTCCTTTAAGTCCGAGTACAATTCCTCCGCCGGCACCGCTTCCGTTGTCTGCTCCGTAAGGCGGGTAAGGACGGTTTGAGGCTCCTCCTGCCCTGAGTAAAAAGCCCCAGTTAAAATCAACAGCCTCACCTTTGTTTTCAAAAGTGAATTTTAGTGCTGTATTGAAGTTTGCAGAACTGTTTTCTTTTTTAATCAGAGTGCCTGCTTTAAGTGTAAGTTCTGCGTGTTCTGAAAGTGAATAGAGAAGATGAAAGTTTACCGGAGAACCGTAAAAAGTGTTTTCCTTGTCAGTTAAGAAGGCGCCTGATGAAAAGCCGAGGTTGAGCGTGTCTTTAGGGTAATGAAGTGCCTGGGGAAGTGTTCCGCTTCCTGAGCCTGAAGAGGTTACAGAAGTCCAGGGCAGCCTTATTGAAGAATCAATATTAAAATTTATGCTTAAAGATTTGTCCCCGGATGAAATAACTGCAGTGTAGGTTCCGTCAGAACAGATTCCTGACGAAGTTTTTCCGTCCCAGGTAACGCTTTGTTCCCAGAAATTAAAATCAGGCAGAGAGCAGTCCAGGACTTCGTTTTTACTGGAATCGAGAATCTTAAAGTCTGCACTGCCTTTGTTCGTTACGGAAAAATAAAATTTTATCTTACCTGGAGTGCCGGGCAGGGCAGGGTTAAAGGAAGTCCTGTTCACCCTTAAGTTTGAGATTTCAAAAGGTGCCTCAGCAAGTTTAATTCTTATAAGCTGGTAAGAATGCCTGTAAACATAAAAGTCTGCTGTCTGTGTCTTAAAACCGAATTTTTTGGCTTCTAAGGTATGGCTTCCTTCCTGGAGAAAAACTGTCTGTTCAGAGATTTTCTGGCCGTCTATGTAAAGCTGTGTGTCCTGTGGCTCACTGTAAAAACTTACCTGTCCCCGGTATTTTTCAAGTTCAATGTAATAAACTGCTTCCTGACCTTTTCTTACCTGAATCCTGCAGCGTTTTGTTTCCCAGCCGCTTTTTTCAACTTTGAGGTTATATCTTCCTTCAGGCAGGTCATTTATAATTAAAGTGGTGTTACCTTCAAGCTGGCCGTTTAAGTAAACAGCAGCGTCAGATACATTGCTTTTGACTGTGATTTTTGTTCTGCCTGTGTCTGTAAGGGAAAACTTTTCTGCTTCAAGTAAGTTAAATTCCCCGCCGGAAACAGAAGATTCTTCCAGGGCTGGCATTTCTTCAATGCTGAATGAAGATTCCTGTGAGTAAAGATTAAACAGAAAAAATGAGTACAATAAGGCGGATATAAAAATCCTAAATCTTTGCATACTAATAATTTACCCGATTATTTTAAGGTCGGCAATAAGCCGTGTTCCAGGAAACTGAAGTAACTGTTCTTTGTTATTATTATGTGGTCGAGGAGTGCCAGTCCTAAAAGTTCTGAGGCCCTCAAAAGATGTTCTGTTGTTGCAAGGTCCTGCCCCGAAGGCTCGGCGTGTCCTCCCGGATGATTATGGCTTAAGATTATTCCTGAGGCGTGCTCTTTGAGCGCTTCGGAAAAAATCTCGCTGGGTTTTAAAACTGCCATATTACCAGCCCCTACACAAAGCACGCGGATATTCATTATTTCCTTTGCGCCGTTTAAGGTGATTGCGACAAAGTGTTCAGCACTCTGCATTGCAATATGCTTTATAAACGGAATAACGTCCTTAGGATTGTGCACCTGAGCCTGGGGACTTCTGTTGTGCCTTTTTCCAAGTTCAAGGGCGGCAGCAATGCTTAAAGCCCTGCTTTTTCCGACACCGTCAATTTTCTGGAGTTCGTTTACCCACTGTTCCTGGTTAGTCGCGCAGATTACATCCAGAATCTTTTCAGCCATGTATTCCACGGGCATTTTTCTTGTCCCTGTCCCGAGAATGAGCATGATGAGTTCTTTGTCATTCGGCCAGGAAAGCCCGTTTTTAAGGGTGAGCCTTCTGATGTCAATCTGTTCTTTTGATTCGTTCATTTGTACCTCTTTTTCTTCACTATAATAATTGACGTGAGAATTCAACTTTTTACAATTTTTGAAGAAAAAAAGTGAAAAAAACACCGATATTTTTTATATGATGGGAAAATTTTTTAAGAAAAGAGTTCTGACAGCATTGTTAGTGTCAGTTTCAGTAATATTCAATTCTATTTTGTTTTTTTCATGTGTCAGTACAGCCCGCCCTGTTCCGGCTGTTCGTGAAGAATGTTCAAGGAATCTTCGCGCCAGAGGAATAAAATCTGACCTTCAGCTTGCGAGGTTTTTTCTTGCGGAGAATCCAGAGCTTCCTGTTGGAAAAGTACAGCGTCTTGCTTCATATTACATAAAAGAAGGGGCTGCAGAAGGAATTAATTCTGATGCCGCTTTTGTTCAGATGTGCCTTGAAACTGGTTTTTTGCGTTTCGGAAATCTTGTAAAAAGTGAATGGCATAATTACTGCGGTCTTGGTGCTGAGGGCCCTGAAAAGCCGGGAGAACGCTTTGAAACGGAAGAACTTGGAGTAAGGGCTCATATCCAGCATCTTCATGCCTATGCTACAACAGAAGATATAAAACTCAATCAGCCGCTTGTAGATCCGCGTTATTCATGGCCTCACAGAACAAAATATGCTGAAACCGTTTTTGACCTTGCGGGCACCTGGGCCATGGATAAAGAATACGGAAACAAGCTTGATGAACTTTTAAGCCGTCTTTCCTTATTCTAAAAAAAGCCGGTTTTATAATCTTAAAAACCGGCCCTGTATTTTTTTCGGATTATTATTGGGGAAACTATTTTATGGTTGTTCCAGTATAGTCCCTGCCTTCAAGAATTGCCCTGATGTTATCAAGGTTTTTGCCGCCGGCACAGATTACAGTAAGTCCAAGTTCCTGGGCTTTTTTAGAAGCAACAGGATCAAAAGGACAGTTTTTGCCCGGGGTCCACTCATCTCCGACAATCTTCCTGAAATCAGCCCATGAAATGCTGTCAATTGGTTTTGCATCAGGATTTTTGCGAGGATCATCAGTGTAAACTTTTTCAATGTTGCTTAAATTTACGACTGTATCTGCATTAAATTTTTCTGCAAGTAAAACGGCGTCGTTATCAGTAGAAAAGCCCGGTTTCCAGCCTGCTGCAAGAAGAATTGAACCTGTAAAATCTTTTGCCGCAGTCGGGTCAGTTACAACGTCTTCTTTACAAAGTTCTCCGAAACTTGCCTTTACAAACTGTGCATTAAGTCTTGTTGCCATAATACCGATCCAGTCAGCAGCCTGTGTGCCCTGGTCATCAGGAGTAGAGGTGACTTCGCGGAAAGCCTTCTGGTAAATGCGTGCAGGACCGCCGCCGCCGACTACAAAAATCAGTCTGTCATCTTTGTGTGATGAAAGATAATCTTTAATCATTGAAACAAATTTCTTTACAAATTCTGCATCAGGACCTTCAGGCGCTACAATAGAGCCTCCTACTGATAAAACTTTAGTAGACATATTTCCTCCAATAGATTACCGCTTAAGTTCACTCACATGAATTCGCAGTATCTGCCTTTTCTTTTAGTATATACCTGCAATAACAGGATCGTTCCATAAAGAACTGTAATTAACTTTTCCAGAAGAACTTTCTTCCCAGATTGACTGAAGAGCAAAAGTCCTCTCTTTGTATACGATGTTACTGTTAGAAAGAGTAGGCTTAAGTTCGTTGTAGCCTCTGCTGAAAACAATGTGCTGGCTGTCTATGTTTCCAAAGTAGAACTGGAAAGGATCTTCAATGGTTTTAAATGCCTTGTATTCCATTTTAAGTCCCATTGCAGGATCTACAGGAACCCAGCCGAAGTTTTCCAGATAGAATTCAGACCACCAGTGGCTTACGGCTTTTAAATCAACATCAACCAGAATTCCGCTTACAGGAATTGCAGGTATTTTAAGGGCACGAAGAAGCGCTGTAAAGGTAACAGCAAAATCGTAGGCATCTCCGCTTTTATCTTTCAGCAGGTCTTTTGGATCAGAACCTGGTTTCCGCACAGAAACAAGTTTATATGTATTGAGAAGGTATTCATAAACCAGTTTTGCTTCGAGATAAGGATTTGTTTCATTTTTTACGATGGAAGCAGCAAGTTTAACATATTCCTCATCATCTGATTTAATAAGGCTGTCAGGAGAAGTAAAGGTTGTGTAAAGAACTCTGCTCTTATCGGTAAAAGGCTTTACATATTTTGGATTTATTGAAGTTGTAAGTGCGTATTCATCAACTACAAAACTGTGATTAAAGCGAAGCTTTTTTGACCCTGCTTTTGAAAGTTCAAACTGATGGATGATTGTATTCTGATAGGATTCAAATACAGGCTCAGGGCGGCACTCTGCAATATAGGCAGCAGGCTGTCTTGCCATAACTGGCGGACGTGGAATCCTTAAGGAAAGTGTTGTGTTAGAACGGGAATTGATGTCTTCAATATCAGCATTGAGCTGAATTAAATAAGTCTTTTTGTCTTTATATTCTTTTGTGCCGGCAGGCAGCGAAATTTCAAGATAGGAAAGGTTGCTTTTTCCTTTTTCTGTCTGGACATAAATCTGACCTGAAACAGCACCGTCCGGAACCCTTATGTGAATTTCAGAATCACTCCAGTATTCATAGTCATAGTTGTCTTCACTTGCGGCGATGCAGGGAATCTCTTCTGTCTGTTCTGAATTAGTCTCCCAGCCTGCAGTAAAGAAAACCTGGGCATTACTGCGGATTGTACCGAAGTTTGTTCCGCTGATTATCAGTAAACTTCCCGGAGCCGCTTTTTCAGCAGAAAGCTGAGTTATTACTGGCAGTGAAGTCTTTGTGTCCGGAAGAACTTCTACAGGAATTCCTGCGGCATTTGCAAAAAAGCTGGGTTTTGATTTTCCTGTTTTAGTAGAAACTATTACAAGTCCGTCCTGAACGTTCGGAGGAAGAATCAGCTTAATCTGAGTGTCTTCCCAGCCAAGATAACCTGAAGCGGTAATCTTTGAGCCTCCGACTTCAACATAATCGGAAGGATTTCTTATATCACCAAAGTTTTCTCCGGTAATAATCATCATATCCCCCGGAGCTCCGACAGGAGGATTTACAGTATAAATTTCAGGAATCTTTCTTGCCTGCAGGGTAATGCCTGAAATTGCAGTCAGAACAATGAAAATTACGAGAATGACAGAAAATACCCTGAAAACAGGATATTTACGGAAAAGGATTTTAAAGATATCAGTTGCTTTCAAAATTATCTGCGCGCTCCAATGGAATAGTGTGCATGCCTGGTACTTCTATTCTAACAGAGGCAGGAGATTTGTTAAAGTCGGGGCGGAAAACATCGATATCAGAAAAATTGGATGCGAGGGTAGTGGCAGAAACAACTTTCTGGTTAGGATTTACTGCAGAAGTTTTTGCTTCTTCCGTGCTGTTTTCTTCAGGAGCCTGTGTTTTTTTAGCAGAACTTAAAGCTCCTGAAATTTTAGATGCGTCAAGGTTTCCGTCAACAACAACTTTGTTTTCGCGTATCGGTTTGATTTCTGTGCGTGCAATTGCCTTTACTTCAGGAATCTGCTGTCTGTTGATTCTGAGCGGTCCTGCAATAAGTGCAAGAACTGCGGCAGCGGCGGCAAAGCCTGATACCCATTTTGTGTATGAGCGGAGAATATTTTTTTCTTCGTGGCAGGCGGTATTTTTAGCGAAGCGCATTTTAGTCTGGAGACGTTCAAAACTCTGGTCAAGATAATCCTGGTTGAGTTTTACAGACAGTGCATCTTCTTTGAGCATGTCAGAAATGCTTTTAATGCGTTCAAGTTCCTTACGGCACTTTTCGCAGGATGCAAGATGAGATTCATACTCTTTTACAAATTCTTCCGGCATTTCACCGTCAAGATAAATGGAATGAAGATCTTTTTCAGGACAACCAGACATCATCGCCTCCAATGAGCTTTTCTAACTGTTCCCTGGCACGGAACATACGGATTTTTACATTTCCTTCCGTTATGCCGAGAACTTTCCCGATTTCTTTATAATTTAAGTCTCCGTATTCCCGGAGAATAATTACTTCTTTTAAAGATTTAGGGAGTTTTTCTAAGGCAGATAAAGCGATTTTCTGAGTTTCTTTTCTAAGATAATCAGTTTCGCCTGAAGTCTGCTGGCGCTTGTCTTCGTAAAGTGCTTTCTGATAAGCGTTGCGTTCACGCTTTTTTCTGAGCGCATAGTTGAGCGAAGCGTTTTTAACTACCCTGATAAGCCAGAATTTAGCATCGTTCATTGTAGGAAATGTCATGCCTTTTTCACTGGCTTTTATGAAAGAATCGTGAACCAGGTCTTCAGCTGCGTCTTCATCGTTTACAATGCGCCAGGATACTTTAAAGAGAAGAATCATTGTTTCATTGTAAATGCGGCGAAAATCTGCAGGATCAGCAGCATTAAGGGGTTTTTCACTTCCTTCCACACTATTAAGAAACATTTTATCTCCAGAAAGTTACAGAATATTTTAAAGATTATTTTACGGGCGTCTCCCCGCATTGCTGCGGGGCCGGGCCTTGCGGGGTTTCATTGCTCCGCAACGCTTCGCGCCCCTCCAGTCCCTGACGCTTAGCCGCGCTTCCAGGCAGGGCCCTGCGGGGTATCTATAATTGTAATTCCCCGTGCTGCCAGCTCGTCACGGATTTTATCTGCAGCGGCAAAGTCCTTTGCTTTTTTTGCTGCAGTACGCTCTTCAACAAGGGCTGTAATTTCTGCAGCTTCAGGATCGCCTGCGTGGTCATCAGCACTTCCGGGATTTTTAAGGGAAAGCTTTTCCGCAAGTTCAAGGGCATTTTCGATTACAGAAAGGGAAATTACTTTGTCCATTACAAAGATTTCAGCCAGTGCCTGTGAGGCTTTCTGTCCTTTTCCGCTGGAAGCTTTCTGCAAGGCAGAAAGGGCAACAGGAGTTGCAAGGTCGTTTTCAAGACCTTCGCGGAAACGCTTTAAGTTTTCAGTTTCGCCGAGGCCGGATGCGATTTTTCCGAGAACTTCGGCATAGTTTTCTTTTGTGAGTGAAAGTTTTTCTTCATCACCGGCTTTGTTTATAAGTTTTGCGGCGCGTTCGTTTAAGGCGGCTCTTCCGTTTTTAGCAGACTCGAGACCGTCCATAGAGAAAATGAGCGGTTTTCTGTAGTGACCGCCTAAAAGGAAGAAGCGGTAGTCGAGAGGCGCAAAGCCTTTGCTTGTGAGGGAATAACCTTTTTCAGCAGGTAAGTCAGTCTGGAGGGTGATAAAGTGTCCAGAAGACTTGGACATTTTTCCGCCTTCAAGGATTAAAAACTCATTGTGCATCCAGTATTTGACCCAGGGACCGGCCTGGCGTTCTTCTTCAGAAAAACTTCCTTCACTCTGTGCGATTTCGTTTGTGTGATGAACGGGAACATGGTCAATTCCGCCGGTGTGGATGTCAAAATGCTTTCCCAGGTATTTCATGCTCATTGCAGAACATTCGATGTGCCAGCCCGGATAGCCTCTTCCCCATGGAGAGTCCCAGGTCATAGCCTGATTTTCAAATTTTGACTTTGTGAACCAGAGAACAAAGTCGCCGGGATTGCGCTTGTTTTCGTCGATTACGACTTCCTTGCGCTTTCCTTTTCCTGCGATGAGTTTTGAAAGGTCAAGATTAGCGAGTTTGCCGTAGTCAGGGTAGGTTGAAATGTCGTAGTAGAGGTTTCCGCCTGCCATGTAAGTGTGGCCGTTGGCTTCGAGTTTTTTGATGAGTTCAATCATCTCATTGATGTGCTCGGTAGCCTTGCAGATTACGTCCGGATGGCGGATATTGAGGGCGTCGATATCTTTCATGAAGGCGTCAGTGTAATATTTTGCAACCTCAAGAACAGACTGGTGACGTTCTTCTGCAGTTTTTACCATCTTGTCGTCGCCTTCGTCTGAGTCACCTGTCAGGTGGCCTACATCAGTAATATTCATTACGTGCTTAATGTCATAGCCCAGGTAGGAGAGGGTCTTGTCGAGGATGTCTAAAAATACATAGGCGCGGAGATTTCCGATGTGGGCATAGTTGTAAACGGTTGGACCGCAGCCGTAAAATCCCGCATGTCCCGGAACTACAGGAACGAATTCCTCCATTTTGTGACCCATTGTATTGAACAGACGTAAACTCATATTAACCTCAAAGAATTTCTCACAGAGGGCTTTTAGGAATACAAAAGACCCGGAGAATTAATATTTTTATCAGTGCAATTTTAGAATAAAAACGGGGCTTTTTCAATGAGAAGAAAAAACGTGTTTCATGCGGTTTTAAGGCTGAGTAATTGTGACAAAAAAAGGCCGCAGGGCATGCCCTGCGGCCTTTTTGATTTTAGGAGTGTATCCTTATTTGTCGAAAGCCCAGCCTGAGTATTCAAGAACCTTTGTAACAGTACCGTTGCTTAAGGTAATTGTATTGTCTGTGCTGTTATAGCTTACGTTATATGAACTTGAACCGTTTCTGCTGGTAAAGACAGTATAGTCTTCGTTCCATTTCCAGCCGTTATATACACTGTAGTCTTTGTCTTCAAATTCGATTTTATTGCGGCTTACACTGTAAGTTTTATCGGTGTTATAATCATGAAATCTGTAGGCAGCGTACTGTTCATACCAGGCCCTGGAACTGTCATATTTTGCATTGCATACAATATAGGCCCCTGTCTTATTTGTGTCAGTCGGTGTGGTATAAGCCATATAAAAGTCAAAGCTGACGTTTTCAGGTGTCTCAGCCTTTCTTGCTGCAAGCTCAACCTGTTTATAGGATTCCAGTGCTTCTGCAATTTCGGAGATTGTTGCTCCGGCTGAAAGTCCAAGTTTATGCTCTTTCTCTACAAGAGTATCCTTTGCAGTGTCTATTCCGGAAATAAGGCCTGCAATAATCTGTGCTTTGTTTTCAGCAGGAAGAGAGTTGTAGACTTCTTCCGTAAGTCCGCTGATGCCAGACTGACTTCCAATAAAACTGAAAAAATCTTCCCTGGAAGCAATACCTTCTGTACCATTTAAAAGCGGTATTAAATATTTATATACATTATAAAGATCGTTTATAGACGGGGCAGTAATTTTTTCAAAATCGATTATGGCATTTATCGTGTTCTCATATTTTGTGTAGTAGCGGAGAGTGTCTTCTTCCAGAGTAACCCATGCACCGTTTTTATAATCAGGGGAACTTATTTTCATAAAGCTGATTACGGCAGAGGCGCCTTTGTAATCTGCAATAAAGGAATATTTTTTCTTCATCTCAAGTACAGGTACTCCGTTTTCATCTTCCTCATATTCTTCAACTGTGATTGTTTTTGAATCATTGTCAATTTTGTAATAAGAAGAACCGTTGTTGAATTCTTTTACTGCAGGCAGGAAGAGTTTATATGTTTTATCCACTGTTTTACCGTTATATGAAAGGTGTGCCTGAATGCTTACATTCTGGTCTATGTAGTTGCGGTAAATGTATATTCCGTTATAGGTTCCGATTACTACAGGAGGCTGGGGCTGTACACCGTAAGCTGCAGCTTCACCCTTTACATAGTCAGATTCTTCGATATCTACTGCAATATCCTTTGTACCTGCTGTTATGAAACCATTGTTGAGGGGTCTTGTTTCCCATGCAAGGCCGGGGGCAGTAAACATTGCAGCGAGTTTTTCTGAAGCAAGCTTGAGGACTGTATCATCAGAAAGTTCTGCAGATGCCTGGTATACCTTTACAGTAAAAACTTTTGTCTTTGTGTTTCCCTGTGTGTCAGTAAGGGTTGCAGTAAGCTTTACACTGTCGCTTCCATTACCTTCTTTAGGAACAACTGTTGTCCACTGAACCGTAGCATAGGCCGGAGGATCATTAGGGTAAATGATATTATCGTCAGAGGATTCCCAGCTTACTGTTACAGTTTCCGAGGAAGCGGCATAGAGGGGGAGCTCAATATATGAATCAGCGGTTTCTGAAGCAATGAAAAGACTGTCACTGGCAATATCCAGTGCAGATTTTGGAGAAGAGGAATTATCATCTTCTTCCGAGCAGGAAAGAAACGAGAGTGCAGCTGCAGCCATAAGGGCTGTTGCAAGAATTTTGAAATACTTTTTCATTAATTTTTTACTCCTTATTAAAATTAAATTGAAATGTTTTCAAGAAAAAAATATAACACAATTTTTTGAAAAATCATTTTTTTTGTGGAGAAAAAAGAGAAAAAATGTAGGATAAAGTATTAATTGTGAATGGTTCCCGTTTTGCTGATTTAGTATTAAAATTATGGTGAATGAAAAAACTTACTGAAACTGCCGTTCTTATTAAAGACAGCCCCTCCTTTAAGGGAAACATAAAATTCAACGAAAATCTTTCCTCTCATACAAGCATGCACACGGGGGGACCTGCCTCTTTATTCATTGAAGCAGAAGATGAAGGGAGCCTGGTTTTTGCCGTAAAGTGTCTTCTTGAAAATAAGATTTCTTTTTTTCTTCTGGGTGGAGGTTCAAACACGGTTGTCCGTGATGAGGGCCTTGCTGCCGTAGTCTCTACCCGTAAATTAAATGGAGTTTCTTTTTCTGAAGATGAAGGGGAAAGTAAGGGCATAAAAAAAATAAAGGTCATGGCAGGTTCTTCCTGGGGCAGCGTGATTTCTTTCTGTAAAAAAAATAATCTGGGCGGACTTGAAGGCTTTACGGGGCTTTCCGGAAGTGCAGGAGGCGCCCTCTACATGAATGCTTCCTGTTTTGGATTAAGTGCCTGCGATAAACTTGTCTCCTGTGATTACTTTGATTTAAGTGACCTTAAAATTCATACATATAAAAAAAATGCAGCCGACTGGGCTTATAAAAAGTCTCCCTTCCAGAACACAGATTACACTGATTTAAAAGCTGATGAAGGCAGGGGCGTTGCGGGGAGTTCCCCGCAGAGAGGGGAGCGAACAACGAAGTGCGAGCGCGGGGAGAGACTTCTCCCCGAAAAAATAATTCTTTCGGCTGTGTTCACGGTTCATGACGGCTTTGACAGCAAAAAGTCAGGGGAATGCATGGCTTTCAGAAAGGAAAAAGGACATTTTAAGGCGCCTTCCTGCGGTTCTGCCTTTAAAAATGATGCTTCTAAGGGAATTATCGCGGGAAAAATTATTGATGAGTGCGGCTTAAAGGGGCTTTCCTTTGGCGGGGCTCAGATTGCTCCCTGGCACGCTAATTTCATTGTAAACCCTGAGAGAAAGGCGTCTGCTTCTGACATAAAAAAACTTTCTGAAATGGTTCAGAAAACAGTGTTTGAAAAGACCGGTATCCGCCTTGAAAGTGAAATAATTTTTGTCTGATTGCATACGGGGAGCGGAATCCTAAAATCCGGGCATTTACTTAAGCCTTCCTTAAAAAAATATTATCTAATAATGAAACTTTTTGCGTCCGATACTTACAAAGAGGAAATTTTTTGTTACAATTATAAGAGACGGGGAAAAAAGTGCTTCAGTTACAATTTGTTAATTTCAGACAGGGCTCATATATCGTTGTAGAAGGAAAACCGCAGAACGATATTTTTTACATTATTCAGTGCGGAACTGTACGTGTACAGAGGGAAGATTCCATTCCGGGGCAGCAGCCTGAAATGTTCGGTCCGGGAGACTTCATCGGTGTAATTTCATGTATGTCAAATCATTCCCAGATTGATACTGCCCTTGCAGTAACTGATGTTGTATGTATTTCCGTAAGGCGGGACCAGTACCCTGAATTAATTGAACGCAATACTCCTGTTGCCATGAAGATTATCCGCACTTTTGCCAACCGCATGCGTCTTTTAAATGACACCCTCATGAAGGCTACTTTGAATAATTCTGCAAGCCAGACTGCCGAGCAGATTTTCCGCGTTGCTTCTTATTATGACAAAATCAAAAAACCAAGTATTGCAATTTATGCATACTATCAGTACATAAAGGCAAATCCAAACGGAATGAATGTTCCTGTTGCAAAACAGCGTTTTCAGGCACTCCGGGGTGTGAGCCGTGCCGTTTATTTTGAATCAAACCAGGACCTTCTGCGCGTTTATCCTCAGGATACAATGATTATGTCTGAACAGCAGAGCGGAGCAGACATGTTCATTATTCAGGAAGGAAGGGTAAAAATTTCAAAGGTTGTTGACGGAACTGAAATTACTCTTGCAATCCTTAAAAAAGGTGACATGTTCGGTGAAATGGCCCTGCTTGAAAACAAACCCCGCTCTGCCTGTGCCATTGCTGAAGACAACTGCCGTCTTATGACTGTAAACCGTTCCAACTTTGACCAGATGGTAGCAACCCAGCCTCAGCTGATTGCCCGCCTTACAACAATGCTCGCCGAGCGTCTTTTCCAGACTCAGCGCCAGCTTGTAAACAGCCAGCTGCATAATCCTCTTGAAAAGATGATTGATATGCTGGCCCTTCAGGTTGAAAAAGCAAAGGTTACCATTGATCCTAAACTCAAGACTTCTTATGTTACTGATCTTACTCCACAGGATATTGCTACAATGTGCGGTCTTACACAGAATGAACAGAACTTAAATATTTCAAAGTTCATGAATGACCCGCATATTAAAATGGCTCCCGGCAATAAGATTATGGTTCCTGACTGCCTTGAACTTATCAAGACTAGTGCTTTCTACCGCAAGCAGCGCTCAAAGTAGTTTTACGGGGATTTTTATGAAACGCAGCATCATTGTTCTTCTGTGTTTTTTTGTCTGCACTCTCTGTTCTGCCCTTCCTTCTGGATATGGTTCCATTAAACTTGGAATGGGAATTGACGAAGTAAAAGCTGAATTAAAAAAGAATCCTGACTTTGGTTACCGGGGTGACAGGGATGTTACTTTGTCTCCAAAAACAAAGCAGGTAATAATCGAAACTGACGCTGTAAAAGCTTCCTATTCCTTTTTTACCCGCTGCTGGTTTCAGTTTGTGGATGATAAGCTTTTTTCAATTACACTTAATTTAAATGAAAAACGCCTTGACCATAACAGTGTTTTTTCCACCCTTACTTCAAAATACGGAAATCCTTCTTCAATAAATCCCAAACGCTCTTCCTGGGAAGATGATTCTGTCATTATGTCGCTTGAAAGGCCGCTGACAATTAAATATATTGACGCAGCCGTGTTTAAGAAAATCCAGGATGAAAGCGGGGTTAAGAAAACTTATGAAGAAAAAGCTGTTGATGAGTTTTTAGAAAGTCTATAAGAACTTTGCTGAATAATATTTAAGATGTCCGGATGCGCTGAGTTTTGCTTCCGGGCTTTTTTTTATTGAGGAAGGCTTATTTTGTCGCCTGTGGTGATATTGTTTTTTTCAAACCAGCCCTGCGGAACTTCAAGAGCATAGCGCACGCTGACAGTAGAAGTTATGTCAGAAAGACTGAAAGGTGTCATGTCAAAAATATTGCGGATTGTTCCGTGGCTGTCTATGTAGGCAATTGAAAGCGGGTGAGGGGTGTTTTTCATCCAGAAACTTAAAATCTGGTCTTTTTCAAAAATAAAAATCATCCCCGTTCCCTCGGGAATATTTTTCCTTTCCATAAAGCCGAAGTTTCTTTCCTGTGCAGTGCGTGCTGTTTCTGCCTGTACTTTAATGAGGCGGCCGTCCTGTGTCGTTATGGACAGTTCCTGAACAGGGAGTTTATGTGCGCAGGCTGTAAAAGAAAAAAACAGGTATAAAACTGCGGCAAGAGAAAAAAGTTTTTTCATTTTTCTATACATCCATCTTTGCAAGTTCACTGGCTGCAAGAGCATCTGACGGGTCAATTTCAAGTACGGTCTGGAAATATGCTGCTGCTTCAGAAGGTTTTCCTTCTTTAAGACAGAGGTAGCCGAGATTTGAAATGATTTTTGTATTTTCTGCTTCCAGGGAAAGGGCTGCAAGAAGGTGTTCCTTTGCCTTTGCAAGATTGTTTTCTTCCATTTCGCAGATGGCAAGTTCGTTGTATGTGTCTGCTTTTTTACCGCCTTCAAGGGTGAGCGATTTTTCAAAAGCCATTTTTGCGTCGCTCCAGCGTTTTTTCTGCCTTAAACCCCAGCCCAGCATGAACCAGGCGTTCCAGACATCTGGATTTTTTTCAAGGAAGAGGCGGATTTCGTCCAGCCCCTTATCAACTTCACCTCTGCTGATTAAATCATGTGCGGCAATAAAGTGATCATCTTCCATGTTGCGGTTTGAGATTTCATCAATGAGCTGCTGGGCACGGTTCTTTTTGTAGATGCCGTTTTCTCCCATCTCGTCATCGCTCATTTCGCAGGTGAGTGCAAGGTAGGTTTCAAAACAGCTGCGTGCTTCCTTAAAGTTATGCTTTTTTAAGTAGTAAAAAGCTGAATTGAAAAATGCATCAGGGACAGCAGGTTCAGCATCCATTGCCTGTCTGTAGTAAAAAAGAGCATCGCTGTCATAGGCGTCCGCATCTTCCGTGAGCCCTGAACTTCTGTATGAGTCTGCCCTCTGGTCAAAGAAGAGGGCGGTATTGAGGATTGTTGCAATGTCTTCCGGATCAAAACCGCGGAGTGAAGCGTAGATTTCTTCAGCAAAATCCCAGTCTGCGTTTTTTGTTTTTAAGATTGCCGCTTCAGTGAGTTCTTTTTTGAGGTTAGGGCGTGCTTTATTTAAAAGTGAGCGGTAGTAGAGGATGTTTTTATTTTCCTGGTCGTAAGCCATTACTGTAAGAAGACCTGCAAGAATCTGCTCTTCGGTAAGTTCATCCATGTTGAAAGTTCCCGGATCTTCATTGTCTTTTTTCTGCACCGGAAGAGGAATTGTCTGGTCAATATGCATTGCTTTTTCTGTGAATTTAAAATCTTCCGGCAGCTGGATAAAATAAACTGATTCAAGAGGGTTTGTCTGTTTCATAAGTGTCCTTGAGTGTCTGTATGAGAGTAATCCCGGTTAAAAAATCCGGAAAAGTTATTTACTGGGCTGCTTTTGCCTGTGCAACTGCGGCTTTTACTGCCTGGGCTGCGGCCTGTGTTCCTGATGAAGCGGCCTGTGCTTTTTTCTGCTGTTCTTCTGCAAGTTTTGCCTGTGCGGCCTTCTGCTGTGCTATCTGGTCACTTGCTGAAAGCTGTGTTTTGCGTACTGCTGTCAGGAATGAGTTTACATGAAGCTTATATGAAAGCGGTGTGAGTTTTTCTGAGAAACTCATTGAACAGGCAACAATGTCCTTGCGGCCTTCTATGAGTTCTGCGGCAACAATAACTCCGCTTAATGTGATGATTTCACTCGGGTCTTCAAACTGAAGGCGCAGCTGTGCAGGTTTGTTTGTAAGAAACTGTGACAGCCCTAAAAGAATGATTTTTGCACCAGAGAAAGAAAGATCGCGTACAATACAGTGGCGGGGAACGTTCTGAACTATGATGATTGCCTCTTCTTTTGTGAGTCCGAGCTTGCGTTTTGAATCTTCATTGATGATAATGCGTTCTTCACGGCGGCGGATTGCGTTTGAATTTGCCTCGAGAAGACGGCCGACAACTTCGATTAAGTCATCAGGCGGACGCTGGGTAAAGGTGATTGTAATGATTGCAAGGTCAGTTGAGTTCATGTATGGAACGATGTTTGTAACATGACCTGCAACAAAGAAACTCATCAGGTTGTTTTCTGATTCCAGAAAGCAGAAGCGGAGGTTAATGCCGGTTGTGTCTTTGTTTGACAGTGCCTGGAAAGCGCCGCCTTTTGCACCGACAATAATTTTTGCCTGCTGAAAAGAAGTAGAATTTACGATACAAGGCCACTGCCCCTGGTTACATTTTATGTAAATCTGGCGCGGGTCAAGCCCTATGGCGCGGATGATGTCTTTTGTAAAAGTGATTTCCGTGTCACGATACTGATCGTAATATTTTTGTATCTGCTGACTGGTTGCAATACCCATAACTTTAATAATACTTTATAACGGCACAGGGGTCAATTATTTAGCACTTTTAAATATTACTAAAACTAAAAGTTTTAATTGTTTCTGTCAGTCGAAACAAAAACCAAGCCATGCGGCGCAGCGGCTGTAAGTAGTGTAGGAAAGAACATTTTTTTTGTTTATGTACAGGGAAGTTGATCTTCCGCCGTCCATTTCAAGTGCGTCAACACAGCCGAGCCGTAAAAGAAGTTCTGCACATTCCGGGAAGGACAGGCCTGCGCTTTCAGAAGACTTTTCTCCTTCGGCGCACAGAAGAATAAGAGTTTTTCCGTCTTCACTCAGGCCTGCGGCAGTTCTTGAGTCAAAACTGGTGTGCTTAAACTTCTGTATTTCTTTATTTTTTAAGATTGTGTAAAAACCGCCGAAGCACCATTCACAGTCCTGAGTTTCATGTTTAGTCTGATTCTGGAGAACTTTTCCTTTTATTCCGTTTTGTGTTTTGCAGAAGGCGAGGGCGCTGTACTGAAGTGTTTCTTCTGACAGAACGGTGCCATCACTTTTATGAATACCACAGATTGTACGAGGAGATACGAACCTGCCTTTAAAAGGGCTTGTGTTCACCGAAATAAATGACTGCGATTTTTTTGCAAACGAGGCTGCTGTTATGCCTTTTTTTAAGTCTGAAGGTTTTGAAGGATAAGTTTTGATTGAAAGGGAAGGTGCGCTTAAATCGATTTTTACAAAGTGTGCGCGAAGGGGAAGGGTTTTATCTTTAAATAAATAATAGGAAACATATGGATTAAGTGCAGTCCATTCAGGAGAAAAGTTTTCAAAAAGCCTTTCTCCCCGTTCTGTAACAGGCGTTTTTTCGAGCGTTGTGCAGGAAAAGAAAAAGAATGCGGCCGCTGATAAAAGCAGGAGTTTTTTCAGGCTGGATTGAATTATTTTATAGCTCAGAGTCATTATCTGTTGGAAAAACGCTGCGGCGGAGTGACAGTCCAGATTGCTTTAAGCGGAATTGCCCCTGTATTTATGAGGGTGTGCGGTGCGCTTGCAGAAAAAGTAACACTGTCACCTGCTTCTAAATCGTAGGTGAGGTTTTCGTACTGGAGCTGGCAGCTTCCTTCGAGAATGTAGCCTATTTCACGGCCGGAGTGTCCGTAAGAGCCGCGGTGAGTTTTTTCTTTTACAGGAATGGTTATTTCATAGCATTCAAGTGCGTGTTCGCCTTCAGATTTTACTGGAGAAGCGATTTCTTCGTAGGTGATTTCCCCTTCCTTTATTTTGCGTCTTTCTTCCCTGTAAATTACTTCTACGGGAAGTTTTTTGTGGTATTCTTCGAATAAAAATTCCAGGTTAATATCAAGAACATCAGCAAGAGTTAAAAGAGTATCAATTGCAGGACTTACCTTGTTGCGTTCAATCTGGCTGACGAGACTTTCAGAAACGCCGCTTTCTTTTGCTACAGCCTTGAGTGTAAGCTTTTTGCGCTCCCTGACTGCACGGATTTTTTCTCCAAAGTGGTAAGGAACTTTTTTT
>DGGY01000055.1 GCA_002392405.1 Treponema sp. UBA3862
TCTTTATGGATATCCAGATGCCGGTCAAAAACGGAATTGAAGCGACAAGCGAGATCCGCAGGGACGGTTTTAACGGAATTATAATTGCCTGTACCGCAAATAATGACCAGAACGATTTTGATTACTATAAAACAATCGGAATTAATGACATCATTGTAAAACCATTCAAAAGCCAGACTATTAAACAGGTACTTGAAAACTGGGCTGCAATAATGGAACTTCCAGCCTTAACTTCAATCACAACGCTCGAAAGCGACAGCGTAAATAAAGGAAGTGCATGGGATAAAGAAGACTTTCTTGATACAACCGGCGGAGACAGGGAACTTTCCCTAAATATAATAGAAACCTACATAAGCCAGACTGATGTTTTTCTGGAAGAAGCAGACAAAGCCGTTAAGACACAAAATTTTGAAGAGCTAAGGAAACTGGGACATTCTCTTTGCGGAAGCAGCGGAACTGTCAGCGCAAAAAAACTCTCTGAATACGGAAACCGCCTGAATCTTGCCGCAAAGAACATGGACATCTCTTCCTGCCAGTTCAACCTTGCAGAATTCCGCCATGAATATAATCAGTTTAAAAAACTTACTTCGCAATACATAAAAGCTACAGATAAATAGAGGGGGCAAAAAAATGACAGGAATTCCATCACCATTCAAAATCAACTTCCATACACACTGCAGTTACTGTGACGGAAGAAACACTCTTGAAGAAAACATCCAGAGGGCAATAGCAGACGGCATGCAGATTTTAGGTTTTTCAAGCCACTCAACCTGGCCCCGTCCGTTCAACGACAGCATCAGTACAGAAAACTTTGACAATTACTGCACTAACCTTGAATTCTTTAAAATGAAATACTCTGAGCAGCTCGACATACGCTCGGGTTTTGAAGCAGACTATATTCCGGGTATCTGCCGTCCTGACTTTTTTGCCTATAAAAAATTTAATCCTGATTATTTAATCGGCTCAGTCCACTACCTTTACAACGGAGAAGAAGAGCTTACAGATATTCTTGCAGTTGACTGGAGTGCAGAAAAACTTATGGAAGGCCTTAAAAGACTTTATGATGATGACGTAAACAAACTTATCGGCCATTATTTTTCTACACAGCGCGAAATGCTTGCAAACTGTAATTTTTCCATAATTGCCCACCCTGACCTTATCAGAAAATTCAATGACAGAATTCACTTCTTTGATGAAACTGACCGCTTTTACCGCAATGAACTTCAGGAAACGGCACGCGCAATAAGTCATGCAGGTGTAATCTGTGAAATCAACACTGGCGCAATGGCCCGGGGCTACCAGAAGACACCTTACCCTTCTGAATATTTTTTATATTTTCTTCACGAATTTAATGTCCCGGTAATGATTAATTCAGACGCACATAACTGTGAACATCTGACCTATGCCTTTGACCAGGCGCTTGCCCTTGTAAAAAAAGCAGGGTACACAGAACTTGCATACCCTGAAAACGGAAATATTAAGACTTATCCGATTTAAAAAAATGCTGCCGGCATGGATGCCGGCACACAGCAAATTAACGACAGTAACGAAGTTACTGTCAAATCATCCTGAACAGGAGGTTCCGGATGATTTAACGGTTCTGGCGTTCATTGCGGCTCTGGCATTCAATACACATAAATGCATAAGGAATAGCCTCAAGGCGCTTTTCAGGAATATCCTGCTTGCAGACAACACACTTTCCGTAAGTTCCCTGCTTGATGCGGTCCAGAGCGTTGTTTATCATCTGAAGGCGGTTGGAATCCTGGGCCCCGAGAGACTCAAGCAGACGTCCGTCTACAACATCTGAAGCAACATCTATTTCGTCTCCTGATTCACCTGATTCAACAATCTTCTTGTACTCTTCACTCTGTGCAGCAAGGGAACTGAGGATTGTCTGTCTCTGGTCCAGCAGTTCCTTTTTCATTTTTTTAATAAACGAGTTTTCCATATTTGTCTTACTCCCGTTGACAAGATTTTTATTAAGTAGATAATAAGTATAATTAAGAACTAACAAAAAGGCAAACTTTTTTTTGGAGGAAATGTGGCTAAAGAAGAAGCTATTGAAGTTGAAGGTATCGTTAAGGAAGCTCTGCCAAATACTATGTTCAGAGTTGAATTAAAAAACGGCGGTCATGTTATTATGGCACACCTGTCAGGAAAAATGCGCAAGCACTACATCAGAATTGTTCCTGGCGACAGCGTAAAGGTTGCTCTTTCACCATATGACTTAAACCGCGGACGCATTATTTTCCGTGAGCGCTAGAATAAAATAGTCTATCCTGGATTTTTTATTCGAAGCAATTTTCTTCGAGAATTCCTGCCTGTCAGTACATTGCACACCTGCGCTGCATGTATCCGGCATACAATAAGACCTGCTTTTTACGGCAGGTCTTTTAGTTTTAAACTGGACTTTTACTGATTCTTTTTATTAAAAGCAAAAAGCTTTTTTAAACTCAAACCGATTCCACTCAGTCCTTTTACAATACCTGCAAGACACAAAACCGGTCCTATTGGAAGAATAATCCAGCTTATGCGTAAGAAAAACAGGCTTACAACAGTAATACCTATGCTGCGGACAAGCTCCCCTGCCCAGTCCGATTTTGTAAAATCTTTCCGCGGATCTTCATACCTGTAATACCATGTTCTTCTCTGATTGCCCTGCCCGTACTGTCTTCCGTAGCCTGTAAACTGTGCAAAAGGGTCATCATCATATCCGGCACTTCCTGAATACTGTCTGTCTCCCCACGGATTTGAACTGTAATCTGAATACGGATTTTCTCTGCCATATGCGCCGTAACTGTCATAATCACGTCTCTTTGCTGCATCACCTAAGACATCATAGGCAGCTGAAATATTTTTAAACATCTCTTCAGCTTTTTTGTCGCCGGGATTTCTGTCCGGATGATACTGTTTTGCGAGCCTTCTGTATGCAGCTTTAATTTCGTCCTGGGAAGCATTTTTTGAAACACCAAGAACTGCGTATAAATCTTCCAATATTTTTTCCTTAATCAATGATATGACACTTATAAAATAATAAAAAAAAGAGGCGGTTACAAGAAAAAAAGGTCCTGTAAAAGCTTTTCTACTTTAAAAGAACCCAGGTAACACCGCTGCCGCCATGATTTCTGTCATTATGTCCGCTTGTTCCCATATGCTTATTCTGTTCAATAAAAGTGCGGACCATCTGACCTAAAACAGGATCACTGCCATGACTGTGAATGCCTTTTCCGTGGATTATTTCTATTTTTTTAAGGCCGTTCCTCACGCATCTGTTAACAAAAGCTTCGAGTTTAGCCCAGGCTTCATCCCTTGTAAGGCCGTGAAGGTCTATTTTATCTTCTGCACGCATTGTCTTTAAAAACTCACGGTTTTCCATGCGGGCAGCTTCTTCACTTTCTTCTAAAAGACTGTCTTTATCTACAGTCCCGTAGCGGCGGAGCCATAGTTCCATTGGATTAATCTGTTTTTTTGAATCTGCTTCCATTTTTCCACGGACAGTATTCATGGCACGCTGACGGGCAAGTTCTTTTTCCTCAGGAGTCGGGGCGTTGGCTTTTTTATGACTAACCTGAGGTGAAGCAGGCTTCTTTTGTGTTTTTTCATTTTTCTGGACTTCTGCCCACTGATTTAAAATATCACCAAAATCCACACAGAACTCCTACTCTATCTCAATAACAAGCGATTTTTCTACCCAGCCGTTTACATCTTCAGATTCAATGTAAAAGTAATCACCTGTTTTCTCTGTAATTTTAACGCGGATTCCACCGTCTACTTTTAAAAATGACGAGGATACATTTTCAGGCACAGGACTTATAACTCCGCCTGAAAAAATTCCATAACTGGTGCGTAATTTAAATGCACCCCTGAATGAAAAAATCGCCGCAACGACAGCAAGGGTCAAAAAAGTCAGGGAAAGTTTTACACGGCCTAACACAATAAAAACAATGAAGGCAATTACAAAAATCCCCATAAAAACAAACTCAAGTGCAACAGCAGGCTTTCTCGCTTCCTTACTGCCTTCAGAAAAACCGAGGGATTTTTCAAATTCAATTCTGTTTTTCCGCGCAGAAGAACCGTAGAAAGTATTGCGTTCCCTCGAGCGGAGCTCTGCAAGCTTTATGCAGTCTTCTTTTGATATTTTTAAAGACTTTACTTCGTTAGAGACTGAAGACGGTTTTGAAAAAGCAGAAGAGAAAACAGAATCTGACCTGTTTTTCTGCCCTTTCTGTGAAAAAAGGCTTCCGCTTCTTTTTTCTACCCTGACAATATAACCCGGTAAACGCACTGTTTTTCTGCTTCCGTTATAAGAAGTAGCTGTGACCGTTACTTCAGGCATCTGGTAATCCCCCTGAGCAAGCGGTTTCCAGCTGAATCTTGCAAGCTTTTTTACCTCATTGGAAAACTCACGGCCTGCTGCCTGATTCACCTGAGCATTCACCTCGGTATCAAAACGTTCAAGGTCAGTAAAAATTGAATTTTTTGGAATCTGCCAGTCAAAAGAAATTATCTGAACAAAATACTTAAGTCCGACAGAAAAAATTATTTCTTCACCTTCACGGACTTTTATCACTGTGCGACCGTCAGAAGTTTTTATCTTAGTAACTTCAGATTCAAATTCAACCACAGTTTCAGGATTTATGAGGGCAGGATTTTCATAAACCGTAACATCTTCAAACGAAAGATAATAAGTCCTGTTTTCCACCATTACAATAAGTGGAGGCATTTTTACAGGTCCCGTATCCTTAAAAGTAAACCAGAGATGAACTGCAGTTCCACCCGTTCCGTCAGGGTCAAGATATTCTTCGCGCTTTGATGATACAAAAACAACCCCCTGAGGAAGCTGCGGCAAATCTGTCTGCACCATGTAAGGATCTGCCCCGGGGATTTTTAAGGTATAGCCGTTTTCCTGTGCCGTAAAAAAAAGAGTGCTGTCAGGTTTTACCGTAAGTTTTTTTATTACAGAAGGAGAAAGGCCTTTTGCGTCTGCATTAAAAATGTAAAAAAGAAAAATTAATAATCCACAGAAGAACTTTCTTTTTTGTTTGACTGAAGTTTTTTCCATCGTTCCTTTTCCTCCTGCTGAATCATATTAAACACGCCCTGAGCAAGAGTGTCCTGATTTTTGTCGATTGAAGCCTGTGCCATCTGCTTTTCAAGTGACTTTGACCTGAGGCTTTCTACCTGCTGCTGCGTAAACTCAAGATTTATTTTTGCATCAAGGTTTGAAGAATCCTCAATTACTGCTTTCTTAAAATATTCACATGCCGCATCAAATTGTCCGCGTCTGTTTGCTATAATTCCCATGTTGTAATATGCGGCGCTTTTTAACTTTTCAGGTGCATCAGGTGAAATGAGTCCAAGCCTGTAAAGTGAGGCTTCATATTCATCCTGCATTATATAAGTTGAGGCAAGATTATAGGCACAATACTGTTTAGTAATGCTGTCATTTTCTGAATCTGCCTGGTTATAAGAGCGCAGGAACTGAGCGGTTGCACTCTGATATTTTTTCTGATACCAGCAGAAAACCCCTGAAAGAACGGATTCTTTTTGTGAACTGCAGGATGTAAAACAAAAAAGCATGCAGACAAGAATCATGACGGAAGAAGAACGCATAGTGATGATGTGCATAAGGTCAAATTCACTCGTAAAATAAGAAGCCATAAAAAACAGTATTGCAAGAAGAATAAAAAGCTGATGATGTGAAACACCCTGAGTTTCCCAGACTTCTCCTGCGGCAGTCTTTCCAGTGAGCTGTTTTAAAAGAACCCAGGCAGAACCTTCAGAATCTGCCGCGACGTAAGTAATAATGTCAGACGCTCTTGTTCCGCGTCCTGCGGCTGCTTTTTTTCCTGCATTTGCTGCCGCATCAATCATTTTAGGCGCATTCAGAAAAGTTTTTACTCTTGTTTTACCGTCGCCCGCGGTAATTTCAACAGGATTTGCAGTACCAAAACCGATTAAAGTAACAGGAAAACCAAAACGGGCGGCATCTTCCAGAGCAGAAGAAAGAGAAGAATCAGTTTCGTCCCCGTCCGTAAACACCCAGATATGACTTGCCTGACTCATGTTCTTCGGGAATGACTGCATTGCGGCAAGAATTCCTTTCCCGATTGAAGAACCTGAAGAAGTCATAAGCTCAGGCGAAAGACAGTCTATAATCTGCTCAACACTCTGTCTGTCCTGTGTAACCGGAACTGCAATTACACCGTCTCCTTTTGCAAGTACAACACTCACCGGGCTGTCTTCCATTCTGTCCAGGAGTTTTAAGGCATAATTTCTTGAAGCATCAAGCCGTGAAAGCCCCTCAGGACAGTCACGCGCAGTCATGGAATAAGATATATCAAAAACAAGGCAGACAGCATCTCCGCTTTTCTGAACAGAAATCGTCTTTGTCCCCCAGGAAATTCCCGCATAGGCAAGGACAGCACACACGGCAGCCATAAGCCTGAATACAGTACGGAGAATCAGTATAAAACGGAAGTCCCTTATATTTTTTAAATCCCTGAAATGAGAATTCAGTGTCATTCCGGAAAGACATCCTGCAACTTTTCTGTAACGAAAATATGTATAAAGAATTACAGGAACTAAAACAAACAGGGCAATAAATGCATAAGGACGTTCAATCGAAATCATCTTTACAAAACCTCCTTAAGAATTACACGGCGCAAAAGCCAGGCAAGGGCAAACAGAACTGCCGCCGCAAGAAGATAGTATGGATATAGAGCCTGATCTGAGCTTTTATAGTGAAAAGTCTGAATTACAGTTTCCCTGCGGCTGATTAAACTTAACGCCTCTGAAAGGGCATTTGTCGATTCAATTCCAAAATAACGGCCGCCACCTGCATAGGCAATTGACTCAAGAGGAGCCGTATCAAAATCAGAATCATAGAATCCTGAGTGAACTTTTCCTGTGTTAGGATCAATATATTCAATAGGAACTGAACCTTTTGTTCCGATTCCAAAAGTATAAAGCGTAATATTATTCTGTGCGGCTAATTCTGCTGCAGTATCAGGGTGAACAGAACCTGCGTTATTTTCTCCGTCTGTAATAAGAACAATGCATTTTCGCGGAGCTTTAGAAGAAATAAGGTGATAGACAGCACTGCTCAGGCCGGTTCCGATTGCAGAGCCTTCTCCAAGTCCGCCGATTACAAGCGAATCAAGACGCCTCAGAAAAAGTTCGTGGTCTGCTGTCGGAGGAACAACCACAGCCGCTTCACTTGCCATTGCAATAAGACCGAAAGCGGCACCCCTGTTATTATTTACGAGAGTGTGAATTCCCTGTCTTGCAGCGTTAAGGCGTGTCATTCCGCCGATATCCCGGGACGCCATGGAAGGACTTGTATCAAGCACAAAAAGAACATCTGCACCTTTTGAAGTGTAAACTTTTTCCTGATGATGAATTACAGGTTCTGCCAGGGCAAATGTTAAAAGAACATAGGCAGAAACACAGAAAAACAGAGCCAGAAAACTTAAGATATGACTGAGCTTTCCGTTCCAGCCAAAGCTTTTACCGTTCCAGTCTGCAAAAACCAGCGGAAAGGCAGTTCTCTTAAAGATTTTTAATGCACGCATTATATAAAGAAAAGGAATTACAAGCAGAAATAAAAATGCGGCAGGATTTTCAAACTCAGGCATAACTATTCTCTTTTCTCCCCTTCTTTCTGATCTGTACTGAAAACTTCAAGTGCATTAAAACAGCGGTTTACAAGAAGATTCCTTTCTCCCTCTCCCAGAACAGTCTCATAAAGTGAAGAAGGCTGTCTTCTTGAATCAATTGAACCTTTTGCAAAACGGATATAATCACAGCGCTGAAGAACTTCAATTATGTCCATTACGGCATTATTCTGAACTTCAGTGAGCTGTCCGACTGCAATCTGCTCAAATTTTTCATAGTAACGGCTTGTAGTAAGAATTTTAAAATCATCAGTAAAGCGGATGCAAAGATAATCCCTTAAAACTGCTGAAAGATGCTGGCAGAAAAACTCATCGTCTTTTTTTGAACGAAGAAGTTTTTTTAATAAGCGGCAAGTCTGTCTTGTAATCTTTTTTAACCTGCGCTGCTCTTTTGTTGACATAAAATACACAAGCAGCAGAGGAATCTTAAAAGAAACAAAAACTACAAGCGCTGCAAAAGCTAAAAATAAAAATGAAATTAAGATGAGAATAAAAGTAGTTCCCGGAAGGGTAAAAGGCCCCTTTGACGGACGCAGGGAAGACACTCCAAGTTTTTCAACAAGCGAATTGATTTCAACTGGAGAAAGATCAACATTAAAAACAGCCCCGCCCTCTTCCAGCGACTGAGAATGACGGACAAGGGATGAAAGGTTAAAAGGCGGGAAATCAATTATTCCGCTGTGCCAGGGAATAAAATAAAGGGTCAGGGCATACTCATAACCTGTATGCTCAAGAACTGCCCTGTAAACAAAACATTTTTCTGACTGACTTTCAAAAACCGGCCAGTCAACTGCAAGTTCCAGAAGAGAAGTTTTTTTACCGGTAATTTTATCACTGAAAAGATCAGCATCTGAATGAAAAACATATTTCAATTCACAGCGGTCACCAGTAAATGCATTTTTAGGCATCATAATCTGCATGACAGAATTTGAATTAGCCTGAGAGAAAACACAAAAACAGACACAAAAAAGCAGGGCACTAAGAACAGACTTTTTCACCGGTTCTCCCTCCCTGAAAAAAATCTGTTCAGGACTAAAGCAGGTTCTTCTGAAGTTGAAAGGCACAATGGCCAGGCACCGTGACGGACACAGAACTCCTTCCAGGAATCAAGGCGTCTGCGGTTATCTTCAAACCACTCAGCCTTAAACGATGCAGACGCTGTCGAAAATCTCCTGCGCTCACCGCTTTCCATATCAACAAAAGCAACTGTACCGATTTCAGGGA
The DNA here is from genome assembly GCA_002392405.1 of Treponema sp. UBA3862. Classification (GTDB taxonomy): domain Bacteria; phylum Spirochaetota; class Spirochaetia; order Treponematales; family Treponemataceae; genus Treponema_D. The sequence continues at coordinate 8,901 of DGGY01000055.1, forward strand.
GCTCTGAATCTGTAGGGTCTGTAATTCTTAAGGCAATCACATCATTCTTAGAAGCAAGACGCGCAAGAGAATCCTGCCAGTCTGTAGTTCGAAAGTCAGAAATGACAAAAACCATTGCGCGGCGTTTCAAAAGTTTCTGAGCACCGCTTAAGGCACTGCCCAGGACAGAACCGGCATCAATATCATATTCAAGTTCATCAAGGCGGCTCAAAATCATCATTGCCTGATCCTTACCTGTTTTAGCCTTTACTGAAAAACGGATTGCTCCGTCAAAAAAAACAGCTCCGATTGAAGACTGGTTCTGAAGGCAGGCAAGCACTAAAAGAGCAGCGGCTTCTGAAGCAGTCTGAATTTTTGTTTTTCCGTTTGAGCCGGTAAACATCGACAAAGAACGGTCTAAGACAAAAAGAACCTGAAGTTCACGGTCTTCTTCATACTGTTTTATAAAAGGACGCGCCATTCTTGCCGTTACATTCCAGTCAATCGCACGGACATTATCCCCCGGATGATATTCACGGACACCGTTAAACTCAATTCCCTGTCCACGGTACAGAGATTTAAAATTTCCGGAACGCAGGTTATCTGCCAGAGTTACGGCGGCAAGATTAAGCAGAGAGGCTTTTTTTACTAATCCGTTTTTGTTTTCATCCAGAATTTTCGGCATTATTTCCACCAGAAAACTGACTGTAGTTACGGAACAGGAACGAAGGTTAAAATCTTAGAAATAATTTCGTCAGCCGTAACACCGTCTGCGGCAGCTTCATATGAAAGCACAAGGCGGTGACGGAGAACAGAAGGAGAAACAGCCTTTACATCTTCAGGGAGAACAAAAGAACGGCCTTCAAACATGGCCCTGACTTTTGCGCACTGAAGCAGCGCAATTCCTGAGCGCGGAGAAGCACCGAAGGAAATATATTTAGAAAAATCAGTCTTGCGGCCTGAGTTAAAAAAGCGGGTTGCAGAAACAATATTTACTATATACTCGATGATTTTATCTACACAGACAACTTTTTCCAGGAGTGAGCGGAGTTCTTCGATTTTTTCTGCTGAAAGGACTTTCTTTACAGGGACCTCTCCTGCCTTACCTGCAGTCTTTACGATTTCGATTTCTTCCTGAGGAGTCGGATATGAAGCCTCAACCTTTAAAAGAAAGCGGTCAAGTTCTGCTTCAGGAAGATTATAGGTTCCTTCCTGCTCAATCGGGTTCTGTGTTGCAAGAACTAAAAATGGCGACGGAAGTGGATAAGTTTCTTCTCCGATTGTAACCTGTTTTTCTGCCATCGCTTCAAGAAGAGCCGACTGAACTTTTGCAGGTGCACGGTTAATTTCGTCCGCAAGGATTACGTTTGCAAAAACAGGACCTTTTCTTACGCTGAATTTCCCTGTTCCCTGCTCATAGATTAAGGTTCCGCTGACATCTGCAGGAAGAAGATCAGGAGTAAACTGGATTCTCTTAAAATCAAGGCCTGAGATTTCTGCAAAAGTTTTTACGGCAAGAGTTTTTGCAAGCCCCGGAACACCTTCAAGAAGAAGATGTCCGCCTGCAATCATTGCAGTTAAAATGCCGTCGATTACCTCAGACTGACCTATAATTCTTTTTGCAGCCTCTTTTTTTGCGGCGGCAATTATTTTTTTACAGCGGTCAAAAGCCTCTGAATCAATATTATCATTAATGTTATTTTTATCCATTTTTAAACCTTAAAACTGTATATTTATGCAGTTTTTAACGCCCTCCGATTGACGCACCCATATTATAAGGATAAGATACTTTATCATGTTGAACCCTTTAGCACAAGAATTGAACAATACACTCAAAAATACAACTCCGGGAGAACTCCTTTCAGACCTGGGAAAAAGAATTTTCTTCCCGAGAGGAATCATTTCCCAGGGTGGAGAAGCAAAAAAATTCGGTAAGGTTGCAAATGCAACAATCGGAACTACCATCATCGACGGAAAACCTGCAGTTCTCGAAGCCGTGCATAAATATGCACCGGAACTTTCAAACGCAGAACTTGTAGCATACGCACCTACAGCAGGTAATCCTGATCTCCGCGCCCTCTGGAAAGAAATGATTTATGCAAAAAACCCGGGTCTCAAAGGAAAATCAATTTCAACACCGGTAGTAGTTCCTGGACTCACTGCAGGAATCTCTTACCTTGCAGATCTTTTTATTGATGAAGACAAACCTCTTCTTGCTGCAAATCCAAGCTGGGACAACTATTCACTCGTTGTAGAAACAAGACGCAATTCAAGCCTGCATACATTCAACCTCTTTGCTGACGACGGCTTTGACCTCAATTCATTTAAAGAAGCCGTAGAAAAAGAAGCAGAAACAGGTTTTGTACGCGTGCTCTTAAACTTCCCGCAGAATCCCAGCGGTTATTCACCGACAAACGCAGAAGCAGCCCAGATTGTAAGAATCATCCGCTCTGTTGCAGAAAAAGGCGCAAAGGTTCTCGTATGGGATGATGACGCATATTTCGGACTCAACTACGAAAACGATATTTATCCGCAGTCACTCTTTGCAGAATTTGCAGCCCTCCACGAAAACGTTCTGGCCGTTAAAATTGACGGTCCGACAAAAGAAGACTTTGTATGGGGCTTCCGTACAGGTTTCTTAACTTTCGGCGGCAAAGGCCTTACAGAAGAACATTATCTTGCCCTCGAGAAAAAACTCATGGGACTTATCCGTTCATCAGTAAGCTGTTCATCTACTCCAAGCCAGAGTTTTGCATTAAAGGCATTCAAGGACCCTGCAATTGATTTACAGAAAAAAATCTTCCGCGAAGTTCTTGAAAAGCGCTACAAGGCAGTAAAAAAATTTGTTTCAGCACACAGCTGTAAGAATCTCGAGCCGCTTCCATTCAACTCAGGCTACTTTATGAGTTTCCATACAAAAGTTGATGCAGAAGCCCTCCGCCAGAAAATCTTAAACGAAAAACAGATCGGCACAATTTCAATCGATTCTTCAACACTCCGCGTTGCTTTTTCAAGCGTGGAAGAAAGTCTTATCGAAACTGTTTACAGCGCCATCTACGAGTGTGCAGATAACTTTTAGATTTTTAACAGAACCGGCCGATGCTGATTGATTTTCATACACATTTAGATCACTACCAGCCGGCTGAACTGAAAGCCGCGGTCAGCTGTATAAAAGAAAACAAAATACTGACTGTGGCTGCCTCCTGCAGCATTGATTCTTTCAAAAAAAATCTTGAAATATCACAGATGCCGGGAGTACAGGGATTAATCATTCCGACTTTCGGCATTCACCCTTCATTCTGCGAGGGACTACCACAGACACCGAATGAACTTTCAAATCTTTTAGAATCTTACCTTAAACAGTCCCAAATCATCGGAGAAACAGGCCTCGACTTTTACTGGGAGAAAACAGTACCGCCTGCATTTCAGGAACTGGTCTTTTTAACAATTCTTGACCACTGTAACCGCTATAAAAAATATGCCGTAATCCACACAAAAGGCGCAGAAGAAAGAATTGCTGATATTTTAAAAGATTTTCCTGATGCTAAACCAATAATCCACTGGTATGACGGTAATGAAAAAATTTTCAATACTTTTACAGACAGGGGCTTTTATCAGACATTCGGCTGCGAAGTACGCTATTCAAAAAAAATACAGAAATTTTTAACTTTCTGTCCGGATGAACTCCTTCTCACAGAAACCGACAATCCGTCAGGAGAACCATGGCTATGCCGGAACAAAGGCATTGAAAATCCAGAGAATTCTCCGCTTTTAATACAACGGATAATAAATGATATTGGAGTAATAAAAAACTGCCCTGCAGTCAAAATCGAAAAGCAAACAGAAATCAATGCCCGCTTCATACTCTCTGGAAAAAACGACAACTAAAAAACTATTTCGATCTGCACCTTTTTTATGCTATAATTAATTCACTCACTGGCCTCAGGGCTGAAATAACAGGAAAGGAATAAAATGAAAATTACAGATTCAATCAAATACATCGGTGTTGATGACCACAAAATAGATCTTTTTGAAGGCCAGTTTGAAGTACCGCTTGGCATGGCCTACAATTCATACATAATAACAGACGAAAAAACTGCAGTAATGGACAGCGTAGACCAGAACTTTGGTGACGAATGGCTTAAAAATATAGAAAAAGCCCTCGCCGGCCGCACTCCTGACTATCTTATCGTACAGCACATGGAAATGGACCATTCTGCAAACATCAAAAAATTTGCAGAAAAATATCCGTCAGCAAAAATTGCCGCTTCAAAAATGGCATTTACAATGATGAAAAACTACTTCGGAACAGATTTTTCTGAACGCCAGTTTGTCCTTACAGAAGGAGCAGCAATTGAACTTGGAAAAAACGAAGGCGATCACAGTCTGACTTTTATTTCTGCACCTAACGTTCACTGGCCTGAAGTAATCTTTACTTACGACAAAAAAGAAAAAGTCCTCTTCTCTGCAGACGCTTTCGGCAAATTCGGAGCAAATGATAAAGAAGATCCTGAAGGCTGGGCCTGTGAAGCACGCCGCTACTACTTTGGAATTGTCGGAAAATTCGGAACTGCTGTTCAGACAGTCCTTAAGAAAGCAGCTGCCCTGGACATAAAAACCATCGCTCCGCTCCACGGACCTGTTTTAACTGACGACATTGCTTATTATCTTAAAACTTACGATACCTGGTCATCTTATGGAGTTGAAAGTGAAGGCGTTTGCGTCCTCTACACTTCAGTTTACGGAAATACAAAAAAGGCAGCAGAAAAGCTCTCAGATATTTTAAAGGCTAAAGGCTGCCCTAAAGTGGCACTGGCTGACCTGGCCCGCGAAGATACATACGAATGTGTGGAAGATGCATTCCGCTACGGAAAACTCATTCTTGCCACAACAACCTATAACGGCGGTGTATTTCCTAAAATGCGGGAATTCATTGACCACCTGAAAGAACGAAATTACCAGAACAGAAAAATCGGTTTTATTGAAAACGGAAGCTGGGCTCCCCTGGCCGCAAAGGGAATGCTCTCAATGTTTGAAGGAAGCACAAACCTTACTTTCTGCCAGACAAAAGTAACCATTAAAATTGCGCTTACAGACGAAAATAATTCCCAGCTTGAAAAACTCGCTGATGAGATTCTGGAGTAGCTTCTGAACAGTTACAAGAACACTTTCCCCTTCTGGGAAAAACTTACAGTTCTCCAGCAAGATTTTTTATCAGAGCGCATCAGGACAGAAGTTTTCAATAAAGGGAAAATAATCAAAGACGCACTCCAGAGCTGCCGCGGAATAATGTCCGTAATTTCGGGTTCTCTCCGCGTCTACTGTCTGTCTGAAGAAGGCCGGGAAGTTACCCTTTACCGCGTTACAGAAAATGAAGTCTGCATTCTTTCAGCAAGCTGCCTTATGGACTCGATTGTATTTGATGTACTCATTGAAGCAGCAGAAGACACAAAAGTCTGCATAATTCCTTCAGACGCACTTCATAAAATTGAACAGGAAAACATCTCCCTTGAACTTTATATCTACAAAAACGCAGCTCAAAAATTTTCGCAGGTTCTTCTTACACTGCAGGAAATCTTATTCTTAAAAACTGATGTCCGTCTTGCCCGTTTTCTATATGAACAGTTCCTCCGCCATAAAACTCAGGTGCTCACACTTAAACAGGAAGAAATCGCCTCAGAAATAGGCAGCGTAAGGGAGGTCGTTTCAAGAACACTAAAATACATTGCAGAAGAAGGTCTGATAAAAAACAGCCGCGGGAAAATAGAAATTATTGATTTAGAGGCCCTTAAAAGCTTAAAAGACGGAAACTGATAAACAGCAAGCCCCGCGGGGCGTTACGGGGTGTCCCCGTTAGAAGGGGCAGCGGAAAACGCCGCAGGCGGTTGAACTGCCCCCATTTTTTTAGACA
>DGGY01000031.1:0-751 GCA_002392405.1 Treponema sp. UBA3862
CTGTGTTAACGCCGCCTGTAGGCATGAATGTACACTGAGGGAAAGGACCACCGAAGTCGTCGATGATTTTGTATCCGCCCTTGCGTTCAGCAGGGAAGAGTTTGAGGTGTGTTACGCCCTTGTTTACACATGCAGTGATTTCTGAAGGGTTAGAGATTCCAGGCATTGTCGGAACGTTGTTTTTGATACACCAGTCAACAACATCAGGATTGTATCCAGGTGAAACGATGAATTTAGCACCTGCTTTTACAGCTTTTTCAGCCTGTTCAATGTTGAGTACAGTACCTGCACCTACCAGCATGTCTGGTTCTGCTTTAATCATAGCTTCGATAGCTTCTGCAGCGCATGCAGTGCGGAATGTTACTTCTGAAGCCGGAAGACCGCCCTTTACGAGAGCGTGTGCAAGGTCTGCAGCTTTTGAAGCATCTTCAATTGCAACAACCGGAATAATACCGATGTCACGGAATGTGTCATAAATGTCTTTTGCCATTTTTAACAGCCTCTTATATATGAAAATTGTTTTAATATAATATCGAAAATTGATTTTAAAGTATATAGAGAGGGATTTTTAACTTTTTTTATCAGCGGGCGCCTCCGCCTGCCTTACTGCAGACGGACCGGGCTTTCCGCACTTGCGCTTTGCTCCATTCGCCGCTTTGCGGCGAACGCCCTGCGGTGCTCCAATCCCTGGCGCACACGGACGTGCGCCTTAAAAGCCGGCAGCGCAGCTGGCGGGCCAGTGCGTTAAAAC
>DGGY01000031.1:898-7617 GCA_002392405.1 Treponema sp. UBA3862
AAACACGGATGTTTTTACGCACTGCAGATTACATTACAGGTGTCCATTTTGTATATGTATCTGCATAGGGTGAAGCAAGCATATTCTCAAGATGTTCAGAAGTAAAATAGTCTATGTCAAATGAGTAGTTATTTCCTTCATACGTAAAATTAGCCGTGGTTTTATTTGTGCCCGGTTCATATGTCAGAGGAATTGTAACTTTTGCTGAGTTATTAACTTCATATAAAAAATCGCCTTTAGTTTCAGGAGCAATTGTAATACTGTTATCTGATACTGAAAGAATTTTGTATGCAGTTCCACGGATTCTCATCTGTGCCTCAGAATTACAGAATGTATCGTCCTCAAGCAAAATGGATAATTCTTCACCGTTCAGATGGAAATAATAAGTGCCGTTAAAAATATCACTGAATTTAAATCCTTCCGGATACTGGTATACGTTTTCTGTTATTTTAAGATTGTCCCCTTCAATACTGTATGCTGAAATAATAATTTCGCTTAAACTGTAATCTCGCTGTGCAGTCTCATATTTGTAAAATTCTGCATATATCTCCGAAGGAATTTCGGTCATGCCAGAGGTGTCTGTGTAGCCGAATTTCTTAAATGTTTTGTAGATTTCGGTGCCACGGTTTTGTTTTATCATATCGATAGTGATCGAGTTCTTCATATTTTCATTAACAATTGCTTTTGATTCTTCCATCAGGTAGTCCATATAAGCTGAAACCGTAGCAGGAATTTTTGAATGATCAACAGTGTAAAGAATTTCACCGTTTCTAATATAAACAGTCTTTTTTTCTGTTATTCTGCTGTAAATAACGCCGAGTTCAGCATTATATGTATATTTGTATGTGCTGATTTTGTTTACGATATAGTCGTCATAAAGACCTGTAACGCCGCTTTTTGTACTTTCCCTTATCTTGGTGTAAGTGTCATTTTTGAATGTCAGCAAGTTTGACGCGTCTTCTGAATCTGAAACAAACGTATTTTCTGACAGAACATTTGTTCCAGCACTTGCAGGAAGTTCTGCAGCCTTTACTGTCGGACCGTCTTCTTCCTCTTCAGCACATGAAGCGAAAGTAAAAAGCATTGCCGAAGCCATAACTGCGGCAAAAACTGTTTTTAATGATTTTTTCATTTTTTTCTCTCCCGTAAGGGCAGCTGTTAATTAATGCTGCTCTATTTTTATAAATAATTGCCTTTTAAATATAACGCGTTATTTATAAAAAATAAGGGGAGACAAAAAAATATTTGATAAAAATGGAGTTATCCTGCGGTCTACTTCCAAAGCGTAACATCAAATGCTTTTTCCGTCTCGTCTTCCACCGTATCTTCTAAGCGTTCAAAAAAATCAATTCCCGTGCGCTTTTCAACTTCGTCTACGCTGCAAGCATAGTCAAAAAAACTTCCATCGCATTTTTTGTTGGGAAAGATAAAGCCGATGGCAGTGATTCTTTCAGCGTCATCTTTTGTTGCACGGTCATTTTCACTGCTGTAGAGGGGGGCTAAAATCACCTTGTAATAGTATTTTGGAACGCTTACTTTATTTGTCCCGATTGTGGCGTAATTTTCAGGTTTTTCATCAAGCACAGGTCCTGAAACAACAAAGACCCGTCCGAATTTTTTTGCCCAGACCCGTACCTGGCTTTCAAGGTCTTTCCAGATGCCCCGGTTAAAGCTTCCTGCCTGGGGGCTCATATTACTCATGTAAAAAGTTTCGCTCATGGCCTCCTGGGAAAAGGCAAAATCTGCCGCAGGTGACAGATGGCCTCTGTCGTAACCGCTTTTTTTATAGTCAGCAGGTGTTGCCGAGCCGGTTGAAATTTCCGGGTCTTCCCTAAAGTCGTCCGAACGGGAGGCATTTTTTACAAGCTCTTCTTCATCAAGACAGTAGGCGCTCCATTCTGCCTGCTCGTAGTTTTCCCTGTAGCAGATGGAATAATATTTATAGTTCCTTATTTCATGGTCAGGAGTATGTTTTGAGGCGGGGCAGAGGGGAAAAAACAGGTCTTCTTCTGTGTAAACAAGGCCTTCTGCTGCCGGGGTGTCTGTATTTTTTCCGGCTTTGCCTGCTGCGCCTGTTTTTCCGGAAGCCTTTTCTGCGGCTTTTGTGTTTTCTTCAGTTCCGCCGTTTTCTGTGTCCGCATCAATTTCTGTGCCCGCCGCTCTCTCAGCGACTGAGGTTGTTTCGCCGGTTATCTGTGCTACAAAAGTCTTTACGCCCTGATTAACTTCTGCCTTAAAAGCGCTGTCCGTAAAATAAAAATACAAGCAGATTCCGATAAAAAGTGCTGCGAGTAACAGCAGAAATGATTTTGATGATTTTGTCTTATTTGATTTTCTGTTTGCCATAATAAGTTCATTTTAATCAAATAATTGAATAAGCACTATAAAATTCGTTAAAATTACTAAATCGAGGTAAAAATATGTCAAAAGTAGTATTTCCAAAAGGTTATTCATCCCTGCTCGGCGCAAAGGAAACTGAGCATGCCATTGTAATGGTTAAGAATTTTTTCCAGAGTCAGTTATCAACTGCCCTGAATCTTACCAGAGTTACAGCTCCTCTTTTTGTTGAGAGCGGCAAAGGCCTGAATGATGATCTTAATGGTATTGAGAGAGCCGTTACCTTCCCTGTAAAAGACATGAACGACGCAAAAATGGAAATCGTTCATTCCCTTGCAAAGTGGAAGAGGGTAAAGGTAAGTGAACTTAATCTTGCTCCCGGCTTTGGTATCTACACTGACATGAACGCAATCCGCGCAGACGAAGAACTTGATAACATCCATTCCCTCTATGTTGACCAGTGGGACTGGTGTGAATGTATTGACCCTAAAAACCGCACGGTTGCTTACCTTAAAGAAACAGTCAAAAAAATCTATGCCTGCCTCAAGCATCTTGAATTTTATATTTATGACCGCTACGAGGCAATTAAGCCTGTTCTGCCTGAGGAAATCACCTTTGTTTATGCAGATGATTTACAGAGGGAATATCCTGATAAAACTCCTAAAGAAAGGGAAAACATCATCGCAAAAAAATATGGAGCAGTCTTTTTAATCGGCATCGGCGGAAAACTTCCTGACGGAACAATCCATGACGGCCGTGCTCCTGACTATGACGACTGGATTTCTGTAAACGAAGAAGGACACACAGGCCTTAACGGAGACCTTCTTGTATGGAACCCTGTCCTTGAAAGCTCTTATGAACTTTCTTCAATGGGTATCCGTGTAAGCCCTGAAAGCCTTAAAAAACAGCTTGAAGAGCGGGGTTGTCCTGAAAGGGCAGAATTTGAATTCCACAGGCGCCTTTTAAGGGGTGAATTAAGCTACACAATGGGCGGCGGTATCGGACAGAGCCGTCTGTGCATGTTCTTCTTAAGAAAAGCTCACATCGGCGAAATCCAGGTAAGCATGTGGCCTGCTGAAATGAAGGCTGACTGTGCAAAGCACGGGATTCATCTTTTATAGGCAATAAATGCATTCCCCTGCAGAAATTACTGAAAGCGGGGGAAGCTGCCGTAAAAAAAATTGATGGACGAAGCCCTTCATTTTTCATCTTCCAGTCTTGAATCTTCTCTTTCTTCATTTGCAGAGCAGGGAATAACTGAGTTTGTTCTTCAGGATGAAAGTATTTTGTCCCATAAAGGCAGGCTTCTTTCTTTTCTTAATGCCTTTGAAAAAAAAGCCCCACAAGTTTTTCTGACTCTTCCTGTAAATGCAGAACTTCTTGATATGGATGTGTGCAGGGCCTGTTCACGGCTTTACTGTACCCTTGAAATTCCCCTTAAAGGTACATCAAAGGGAAGAACATATCTTTTTGACAAAAAATTCTACAGCCGCCGCGCACAGATGCTCAATACTCTTGGGCTTGTCTTTGGATTTGAACTTGACTTTGCACTGGAAAATGGAGACGGCATAAAGCTTTTTTTAGACCGCCTTGATTTTGCCTTAAGCCTGTATCCTAATCACCTGGATTTTATTCAGCTTGAAAAAGACTGTGCAGAATCAAAAAAATTGCAGCCCAGGCCTGATTCAACTTTTTCAACACAGGATATAAAACGGGCTTTCCGCGCGGCTCTTGCGGCGGAAATTTTTTATTCTTACGGCAGGGCAGTTACCTGGTTTCTGGCAGTACTCCGCCCCTTAAAAATTAATGCCTCAAAGTTTTTTGAAGATTTCTGGGAATGGTCAGAGATAAATAATTATAAGCTTGAAAAAAACTTTTCTTCACTAAAAGCAAATCACCGTGAAATAGAAAAAATGCAGCTTGCTTTCCTTAAATTTAAATATGAAGAAAAAAACAAAGGCCAGCTTTTTGAAGCCGTAAGCAATATTGTCCGCTTAAACGGCGCTCTTGCCCGCTGTTACGGAGAAGGTGAGGAGAGTATAGTTGAAATGTCATACAATCCGGATGAAGTTTTAAGCGGTTCTGCAATGAACATTCAGTCCTTTTTTGACAATTCCTTTATGGAGTACAGTTCCGTTAAAGTTTTTATGGGAAAAGACGGTCCGGATTATAAGTATTGTTAGAAAAAAAGCAAATTTTTATAAAAAATATTGACGATTAAACGGGAGTTTTATTAGTTTTTAAGTATGGAAAAGAAAGAAAAAAAAGCAGAAGAAAAATCTGCTGAAAATCAGAATGCAGAACAGAAAGATAATGCACAGCAGGAAAATGCTGAAACAGCTGAAGAAGTAAAAACAGAGGCTGCTCCAAAAACTCCTGAAGAGCGCATTGCTGAACTTGAAGCCCAGATTGAGCAGTTAAAGAAGGATGCCCTTTATAAAGCTGCAGAAAACGACAACTGGCGTAAAAGAATGATGCAGCAGAAAGAAGATGCTGTAGCTTATGCCAATGAAAGTCTTCTGTGTGATCTTCTGGACAGTCTTGATAACTTTGACCGCACTGTTGAAGCTGCAAAGGACATAAAAGAGGCAAAAAGCATTGTTGACGGCGTAAAGATGATTAACAAATCCCTTGTCAGCATGCTTGAAAATAAATATAACCTTGCTGCCTTTGGAAAGGAAGGTGATGATTTTGATCCTGAACTTCATGAGGCAATCGGCATGCAGGAAGGAGATGTTAAAAAAGAAAAGCTCCTTCAGGTATACCTTAAGGGGTATAAATTAAAAGACAGAATTATCCGTCACGCAAAAGTTATGGTTGTAAAACCGGCGGAGAAGTAATTGTAAGCGGGCAATGCTGACTGCGGCCGGCATTTGAAAAATAGAAATTGTAATTAATAAGAAAATCAATTACGGATTATGAATTACGGATTGGTTTTCCGGAGGAAAATCTAAAATGGGAAAAATTATTGGTATTGACCTTGGTACAACAACATCAGAAGTTTCAGTAATGGAAAACGGACAGGCAACTGTCATTCAGAACTCAGAAGGCGGACGCATTACTCCGTCAATCGTAGGTTTCACTTCAAAAGGAGAACGCATTGTAGGACAGTCTGCAAAAAACCAGGCAATTACAAATCCTAAAAACACTGTTTATGAAGTAAAGCGTCTTATCGGAAAACGTTTCGGTGACCTTCAGGATGAACTTTCACGTGTTCCATACGGAATCAAACAGAAGGGTGAAAACGTTGTTGTAACAGTTACAGACAATGGACAGGAAAAAGAATATACACCTCAGGAAATTTCTGCCTTCATCTTACAGAAAATGAAGAAAACTGCAGAAGATTATCTTGGTGAAACAGTAACGGATGCTGTAATTACAGTTCCGGCCTACTTTAACGATGCACAGCGTCAGGCTACAAAAGACGCAGGTACAATTGCAGGCCTTAACGTAAAACGTATTATTAACGAACCTACAGCAGCAGCCCTTGCATTCGGTCTTAAAGAAGACAAGAGCAAGGAAAAAGTTCTTGCTGTAATCGATGAAGGCGGCGGTACACTGGATGTTACAATTCTTGATATGGCAGACGGCGTATTCGAAGTAAAGGCAACAAACGGTGATACTCACCTTGGTGGTGCTGACTGGGATAACGCAATTTCAGACTGGCTTGTTTCTTCATTCAAGGCTGATACAGGCATCGATCTTTCAAAAGACCCGATGGCAATGCAGCGTATTAAGGATGAATCAGAAAAGGCAAAAATCGCCCTTTCTAACCAGACAACAACAGATATCAACCTTCCGTTCATCACAGCTGATGCAACAGGTCCAAAACATCTCCAGAAGACACTTACCCGTGCAGAATTTGAAAAAATGACTCAGAATCTGTGGGACAGGGTTCTTATTCCTTGTCAGAATGCACTTAAAGATTCAGGCTACACAAAAGACCAGATTGATGAAGTTCTTTTAATCGGTGGTTCTTCACGTATGCCTAAATTCCAGGAAGTTGTTAAAAACTTCTTTAACAAGGAACCTCTTAAGGGAATTAACCCTGATGAAGCCGTATCAATGGGTGCTGCAATCCAGGGCGGTGTACTTGCAGGTGATGTAAAGGATGTTCTTCTTCTTGATGTAACTCCTCTTTCACTTGGTATTGAAACAATGGGCGGCGTAATGACAAAACTTATTCCGCGCAATACAACAATTCCCACAAAGAAGAGCCAGGTATTCTCTACAGCTGCTGACGGTCAGACTGCCGTTACTATTCATGTACTCCAGGGTGAACGGGAAATGGCTGCAGAAAACAAGACTCTCGGAAACTTTGACCTTGTAGGTATTCCTGCTGCTCCACGCGGTGTTCCTCAGATTGAAGTTACATTCGATAT
>DGGY01000053.1 GCA_002392405.1 Treponema sp. UBA3862
CCAAAAATTTTACTGATGCCTTCTTTTTTCAAAGCCTCTTCTGCTTCTTTTACAAGCTGACTTGCAATTCCCTGTCGCCGGAACGAAGGATGCACACACAAATGATGAATAATTGCCCGCCTTCCATCATGACCTGTTAGAATCACCCCGACAACTTTTGGCTCATCCCCCGAACCTTCCTCTGAAAGTGCCAGAAAACATGTATTGGGATTTCGTCTTAAGTAGCGTTCAATTCCTTCCCTGCTGTCATCAACAGGATTCAAAGCCCTTTTTGACTGCTCCGTGCTGTTCCATAGAGAATAGATTCCCTCATAATCTTCTATTTTTACTTGTCTGATTGAAATATTCATTATTTTACCTCAACGATAATTTGTCTGTTATTATTTTTGATCGAATTTATTTATCACTCCCAATCCATTCATCAAGGAACTTCATTTCTTCTTCTGTGTGAAACCAGTGCTCGCCGCCCTTTCCGTGGATGTATAAAACTGTTTTCATTTATTTCCTTACCATCAGCTCTCGTCTCACCATTTCAAAATCACCGCTGGTTAAAATCGGTATCAGTTCATTTATCTCTTCAATTGACTTATCCCACCACGCGAACTTTTCGAGAAGTTCAATCATCTCATCATCAAAACGCTTTCGAATAAGACGTGCCGGATTTCCCGCAACAATTGAATAAGGATCTACATCTCTCGCCACCACCGCATTTGCTCCGATTATTGCGCCGTCTCCAATGTGAACTCCCGGCATGATTGTTGCGTTCTGCCCAATCCAGACATCATTTCCAATCACCGTGTCGCCTTTTAACGGCAAGTCGGCAGCAGCTGGCGGCTTCATGTTCCAGCCTTCAAGTGTATAAAACGGGAAGGTACTCACAGCACTCATCTGATGATTTGCACCATTCATTACAAACTCAACGCCAGCAGCAATCTGGCAGAACTTTCCTATAATCAGTTTATCACCGTTCCATTCATAAAGATGAGTCACATGGCTTTCAAAATCAGAATCCGCAATATAGGTAAAATCCCCCACGATGATGTTCGGATTTTTGAGAGTCGGTTTTACATAGATTTCCTTGTCGTAGCCCGCAATCGGGTGAATCGTGTTCGGGTCAGGGTGTTTTCCGTTTTTCATCTTGAGCCTCGGTTTATTATAGCAGAGATTTCCGCTCAAAACACAGCATTTCCCCACAAGGAAAAACTGGTTCTGCCCGGGCAGTTAGGATAATCTTTTTTTCTAGATAATTCTCCAAAAGTATGTTAAAGTATTATTATGAAATACTTTTGGAGGTATTAGTATGGCAAATGCAAGTCTTGTTCAGGTTAAGGTTGATTCGCAGACAAAAACAGAGGTTACAAATATCTATGAATCTCTTGGTTTAGACTTACCTACGGCCATTAGAATCTTCTTCAAAAAAAGCATTGCAGTAGGCGGACTGCCGTTTGAATTAAGAAACGATACACGCTCAGAAAGATGGAATATCTATAAGGAAGCACGAGATTCCATTCAGAAAAACAATGTTCCTGAAATGTCACTGGATGAAATAAATGCAGAAATATCAGCCTTATAAAAGATATTATGGACAACGGTTTAAGAATTACGGAACTTTCTGAAGTTCAAGAAACCATGCCAGATCCGAAGGATGTTGTCTTCTATGCTGTAACATTGTCCGCACAAGATAAAGAAGCATTTCTTGTAACCGGTAACGGAAAACATTTTCCGCAAAAACCATTCATTGTTACACCCGCCGAATTGGTTGATATTCTTATAAGAGGTGAAATCTAACCCCTCACTTCTCCCGGCGTCTTCTGATACTTCTGCTTGAAATATCGTTCCAGATGCGTTGAATCTGCAAAGCCGGTCTGCTCGGCAATGCGCTCTACGGGAAGGTCGGTATCTTTTAAAAGGGAGCGGGCTATCGTCAGGCGCAGGTCAATCAGGTACTGGATGGCTGTCATGCCGGTCTCTTCCTTAAAGCGGCGGTTGAAGTCCGTCCGATTTGTGCCGAACTGCGCGCACAGTGAAGAGAGGGTGATTTTCTTGTCGTATGAACGGGCAAGATAGTCGAGGACAGGCTTTAAGAAAGGTGAAACCGCCGTCACATTCACGACCTTGTTTTCGTCCTGCCTGAGTTCAAAAAGCTGGGCGAGAAAAAAAAGGATTTCCGTCAAAAAGGAGCGGGTCTTGCAGGGCCACCAGCCTGAATCCTGTTTTTCAAGCTGAAACTGTGCTTTATCCATAAGTTCAAGAATGTGCTGCCTGTCTTCCGGGTTGATGAAGCGTACATAATTTAAGGTACTGCTGTTTACAAAGGCTTTTAAAATCATCCTGTTTTCAACAACTTCACTTTCGGCATCCATTCCCCGCTGGCGTATGTTTTCAAAATCAAGTTTCTTATTCAGAAAGCGGGGATTAAAAAGAAAGACCCTGCATTTAACTGAGTCCTGAACCTCGGGCGGGATTTTTATGGAATCATTTTCGTTCAGGCAGAGAACGGCCGGAGAAATCACCTGAACAATCCGCTCGTTTATCTCAGCCGAAAATTTTCCTTCCGTAAAAAGAATGATTCTGAATCTTTCGCTCACTTTTTCGTCAATTTCCGTACCGCAAGATTCAGCAGTGACAAAAACCGGTTCGATCCTTGGTTTTGATGAATTGATGGCAGTTGTTGAATATTCCATAAACGTTTCTCCTCGCAGATCCTTATCTCTATTAAAACATAAAACCTGCGGTAAGGTAAGGAGGGAACTCACCGCAGGCAAAAAAAGTGGGGGAGATAAATTGCAGTATTTTTCTACTGCAAAGACCATCTTGTCTCCCGGACGCTGCAAAACTCCGGGAGCATATGTTTATTTTTTATTTTGAAAATCTTGCAAGGAAGGCTTCTACCGCCTTCCAGCTTGCAGCGTTTCCTTCGGTTGCTTCGTAGAGAGCCTGTGAACCGTGCTTACTGTCAGTTTCCGGAACGAAGTAAGTTTTGTCCGTATTTGCGATTGCATCAAAAATCGGCTGAGCGTCTTTCTTTTCAGACGGGCGTGAAGTTACGAACACTGGAAGCTTTACGTCTTTTGCTTCTGATGCAACCCAGTCAGCTGCTTTTCCCAGGTCCGCAAAATATTCTCCAGGAGAGAATGCAAGGTAAGCGGAGATTTTGTCTGCATTAGATTTTACCAGTACAAAGCCAAGGCTTGAAGAATATGATGAGCCCCAGAGGATAATCTTTTTCTTTGAAAGCTTTGAAGCGTAGTCGATTGCGCTCTGAATGTCCTGAACGGCATCAAGATAAGTCGTTCCCTTACCGGCAGTTTCGGCAGCAAGTTTTGTCGCATTGTCAATTTCGTTCTTTGTTTTTCCTGAGCGCTGGTCAATTGCGATTGCGTTGAAGCCGAGAAGATTAAGTTTTGGGGCGATTTCAAGATATTCTCCCCGGGACCAGTTTGCACGATGGCACAAAAGAATCAGCGGTGCGTCATTTCCGTAAGCCATGTACAAATCAGCCGTTACCGGAAGCCCGTCCTGAGAAGGAAAAGTAACCGTAACCGGCGTCTCAACCTTTTTAGGTTCTACATTATTTACGGATGCACACGAGCAGAAAACGCTTCCGATAAGAAGCGATACGACAGCAAAGTTTAACAATTTTTTCATTTATAACTCCTTGCGCACCAGCGTCAGCCAGTGTGCAAGGATATAGTGCCACGCTTTCCCACCAGAAAAAATTGCAGAAATGCAGAAAAAATCGGCTAATATGCAGGAAAGTGACCCCTTCCGCCTTATCAGAAATCAGATTCACAAACTCTTCATCATATTCAACATCAGCTTAAACTGCGGAGGAGCAAAACTGATTCAGATAATTGAAGAATTTACAACTCAAGGTCAGAAGATTCGTCGCGGTACTGTTCGTATTGTTTCTGGCGTGCTTCTATTTCTGCAGGGAGACCGTTAGTTAGTTGTAGTTGTATCACCTTGGACCTAAGTCAATATAATAGAC
>DGGY01000030.1 GCA_002392405.1 Treponema sp. UBA3862
AGAAAAAAAATCCTGATTTTGCAGAACTTATCCGCGGCCGTACGGGAAAGGTTTACGGAGACCTTGTTAATCTTCTGACAATGATGAAAGGCCTTCCGATGAGTTATGACCGCGACATGCAGGAAGACAAGGCACCTCTTTTTGATGCACTTGATACAGTACAGGGTAATATCGTTGTTTTTGAAGCGATGATTTCTACTGCAAAATGGAATACTCAAAAGATGGCAGAAAGCTGTAACGGCGGTTTTGCCAATGCAACGGATGTGGCAGATTATCTTGTCTTAAAAGGTGTTCCTTTCAGAACTGCACACGGCCTTGCTGCCCAGTGTGTACGCCTTGCAATCGATACAGGGCGCTCTTCAATCGAAGAACTGACACTTTCTGAAGTAAAGACAATAAGCCCGCTTTTTGAAGAAGATTTATTCAATAAGATTACTCCGCGCGCCTGCATGGAAGCTCGCCGCACAACAGGCGGTCCGAGCCCTGAGCAGACAGAAAAACAGATTGAAAAACTCCTTTCTTTCTGTAAAGATAGGTTATAGGCTGTCTTAAAGATAATTTTTAAGGCGGTTTTAATATGCTGTTAATACAGCAAAAAATAAAGGCGGCTTCCATTACAAAAAAATGGGGGCTGCTGACACATGGAGAAACAGATGAAAAAACTTTTTGTTCTTGCTGCTGCGGTAACTGCTGCCGCCCTTCTTGCCGGCTGTACAAAAAAAGCTGCTCCTGACAATTCTCTTGAAGAACTTAAGTCACGCGGTGAATTTGTACTTGGTCTTGATGATTCATTCCCTCCAATGGGATTTAGAAACGAAACTGACGAAATCGTTGGGTTTGACATTGATCTTGCAAAAGAAGTTGCTGCACGCCTCGGCGTAAACTTCCGCGCTCAGCCAATCAACTGGGATGCAAAGGAACAGGAACTTGCTACAGGCAATATCGACTGTATCTGGAACGGCCTTACAATCACAGAAGACCGCCTTGCTTCACTTTCTTTTACAAAACCATATCTTAACAATGCCCAGGTTCTCGTTGTACGCAAAGATGCAGGAATTGAAAAACTTGAAGACCTCGCAGGCAAAACTGTAGGAATCCAGGCTGGTTCTTCAGCTGCTGACGCACTTGATGCTGCAGAAGATTTCAAAAAATCATTAAAAGGTGTTGTAGAATTCAAAGACAATATTCTCGCACTCAATGACCTTGAAATCGGCGGTGTTGACGGCGTTGTAATGGATCTTATAGTTGCAAATTATGCAATCGCTGCATCAGGTAAACCTTTCTCTGTTCTTGCAGAAGGTCTTGCTCCTGAAGAATATGGCGTTGCATTCCGTAAAAATGATGTAAAACTTACAGATGCTGTTCAGAAAATTCTCGAAGAAATGAAAGCTGACGGCACAGTAGAAAAAATTTCTACAAAATGGTTCGGTTCTGACATCACAGTAATCGGCCAGTAATAAATTATTAATCTGTCTGAGAAGAGGGCTTTTGTTTAAAATAAGCTGCTCTTTTCAGGCAGTTTTTTTATTTTCAGATGACAAAATTAATCCTTACGATGCTTCAGTCGAGTCTTGTCTCGGTTGAAGTTTTCTTTTTAACAATTCTGTTTTCAGTTCCTCTTGGTCTTCCGATTGCAGCAGCACGCATGTCTGGTTTTAAGCCGCTTTCAATTTTGGCAAATGCTTTTCTCCTGATTATCCGTGGAACCCCTTTGATGCTTCAGCTGATTGTAGTTTATTTCGGACCATATTATATCTTTAATTTTTCATGGAACCGTTTTACAGCGGCAATTATCGCTCTTTCAGTGAATTATGCCTGCTATTTTGCAGAAATCTATCGCGGAGGCATTCAGTCAATTCCACGCGGACAGTATGAGGCTGCAAAGGTTTTAGGCTATTCTAAGGCTCAGACTTTTTTTAAGATTGTTCTGCCCCAGGTTGTTAAGCGTATTGTTCCGCCGATGGGAAATGAAGTTATCACCCTGGTAAAAGACACGGCGCTTGTCAGTGTAATTGGCGTTGTTGAACTTCTTCGTACAGCACAGACTCATTCAAGCCGACTCTTCAGTACAACACCTGTTTTTATTGCAGGACTTTTTTATTTTATAATGAACTGGATTGTAACTGCAGTCTTTATTCTTATAGAAAAAAAGATGGATTATTATAATTAGACGGGCGTCTCCGCCTTTTTAAGGCGGCCGGGCCTTGCGCGGTTTCGCTTTCGCTCCAATGCTTAAGTTTGCTTTGCAAACTTAAGCATCGCTTCGCGCCGCTCCAGTCCCTGACGCATTTTGTTTTTTTTAAGGGAAAAAAAATGAGCATAATCAGCGTTGAACATATTAAAAAATCTTTTAATGACGGAATTGAAGTCTTAAAAGACATCTCTTTTGAAGTTAAAGAAGGGCAGGTCTTGGGAATTATCGGGCCTTCTGGCTCCGGAAAATCTACAATGCTACGCTGTATTGCCCAGCTTGAGACAGTAGACGAAGGTTCAATTAAAATCTGCGGTGAGAATCTTGTAACAGACGGCCTTTATGCATCAAAGCCGCTTCTCCGTTCAATCGGACTTAATTTAGGCTTTGTGTTTCAGAATTTCAATCTTTTCCCGCATTATTCAGTCCTAAAAAATATTGTTGATCCTCAGGTCAGCGTTCTTGGGGTTTCAAAAAATGAAGCAGCGGATACTGCCAGAAAACTCTTAAAACGCATGGGGCTTGAGGGTAAAGAAAATTCTTATCCGTGTGAACTTTCTGGCGGACAGCAGCAGCGTGTTTCAATTGCCCGTTCTCTTGCCTTAAAACCTAAAGTGCTTCTGTTTGATGAACCTACATCTGCTTTAGACCCTGAACTTACAGGTGAAATTCTTTCCGTTATAAGGGACCTTGCAAAAGAAAAAATGACTATGATTGTAGTTACTCACGAAATGGCCTTTGCCCGTGATATAAGCGATAATCTTATATTTATGGACGGCGGAGTAATCGTGGAGCAGGGAAATCCTAAAGACCTTATAGCTAACCCTAAAACAGAACGCATGGCAGAATTCTTAAAGCGCTTTAATGAAAAATAAAGCCTGAAGCTTTTTTTTTTGATTGAAGGCTTAAAGTAATTATCTTCCGCTCATTCTCAGTTTTTTTTTCTAAACAATAATTTTTACTCACCGATATTTAAAGTATGAATACATTTACACGGTCAGTAGAATTATTACACAGAGCAATGGATGTAAGCTCACTGCGCTATCAGGTAGCAGCAAACAACATTGCAAACTCAGAGGTTCCTAACTACAAAAGGCAGGAAGTAAATTTTGAAAGTGAATTGAAACGCGCTTTTGAAAGTGCTGCAGATACTGAGCACAACTTTGAACTTACCCGCACTGACAGCCGTCATATTGCCCTTAACGAGCCCTATGACTGGAGAGATGTCGAACCGCGCCGTGTAACTGACTGGACAACAAGTTCAAATGCAAACGGAAACAACGTTGATGCAGAATTTGAAGCTACAAATATCCTTAAAATTCAGATGAACTACAGGCTTTTGACACAGCTTCAGAATTTTGAATTCAGCCAGGTTAAACTTGCAATGAGAAAGTAACATACAATTCTTAATTCGTAATTAATTAAGCATTACGCATTAAGAATTACAAATAAATTCGCCCCGGGGGTTATTGATATGGGAATGTTTACATCGATTAATATTGCCGCAACAGGAATGAGCGTTGAACGTCTCCGCTCAGATGTAATTTCTAATAATATTGCCAATGCATCTACCACAAGAACACCGGAAGGCGGAGCTTTCAAAAAATCAATGGTAATTCTTGAATCTGTTGCTTCAAGTCATCCGACCTGGAGAATGCCTTTTGTTAATGCAGAGCAGGATAACGGACCTGGAAAAGGTGTACGCGTACGCGAAATCGTAAAAGACACAACACAGGGACGCCTTGTTTATGATCCTTCAAATCCTGATGCCATTCAGTCCGGCCCTAATAAAGGTTATGTTGAATATCCAAATGTAAATATTGTAAATGAAATGGTAAACCTCATCTCAGCAAGCCGTGCATATGAGGCAAACTCTACAGTTGTTCAGGGAGCAAAAGACATGTTCTCTGCCGCTCTTGAAATTGGAAGGGCCTAGAAATTAAGTTTTCCAGCCCTGTATCCTTTGTACTAAAATTTAACTTTTAGAAATTGTACTATAGACATTAAAAATTCTTTGGGTTAAAATTTTATAAGGGTATTATAAAAAGGGGGATAATTTAATGAACGTTTTAAATATTATGAGTGCCCAGTCTATGACAAGAACAAATCCTGCCCATAGCGGTACGGCACCTCTCACAGACCTTACTCCTGGTAAAAAAACAGAGTATTCTTCAAATTCCCGCAAAACAGGTACTTTTGAATCATTTCTGCTTGAAGCTGTAAACGGTGTAAACGACAGACAGCTTGAAGTTTCGGAAGTTCAGAACAAACTCATTACAGATCCGGATTCTGTTGATATTCATGATGTAACTACTGCAATGGCAAAAGCTCAGATGTCACTTAATCTTGCGCAGACTGTAATTGACCGTCTTACAACTGCCTGGAATGAAATTCAGACAACCCGCTGATGCCGCTTAAAAGCGTAATTTTTTGCTCAGTATAAAATTATCACTTTTCTTTACTCAGATAGTGTGCTAAAATAATATGAATTTATAAGAAAATTCGGTCCTGAGGAGGGGTCAGATGATCGAATGGCTTAAACAGTTGCCAAATAAAATTAAAGAGCTGTGGACTAAATGGAAACCTGTTCAGAAGGGTATTTTCATCGGTATCGTAGTTCTTGTCATTGTCGCAGTTGCTGCAATGTTCCGGGTGAATTCAGCACCGTCAGGATATCCGCTTTTTAATACAGTCATCAGGGATGAAACAGCCCGTGATGCAATTACTCTTCGCCTTGATGAAGAAGGCGTAAATTACCGCGTTAATACTGAAGGCCTCATCATTGTCGATGACAAAAAAACTGCAGACAAGATGAAGTCCACTCTTCTTGTTGAAGGCCTTGTTCCAGGCGGAGTTGATGCCTGGGGTATTTTTGATCAGACAAGCTGGTCGGAAACAGATTTTGACCGTAACGTTAAACTTCAGCGTTCACTTCAGAAACAGTTAAAGCAGCATATTGAATCTATCGATGACATTGCAAATGCAGATGTAATCATTACTTCCCCTAAAAAAGAACTTTTTGCTGCAGACCAGAAGCCTGTAACGGCTTCAGTAAAAATCACATTTAAGCCGAACAGCACAATGCCTGAAAACCGCAAACAGTTAAAAGGCCTTCAGGATTTAATTCTTCGTTCGGTTGTAGGACTTACTGCAGAAAACCTTACCCTTACAGACAATCATTCTAATACCCTCAATGATTTCGAATCTCTTGCTGAAAGTGACCGTCTTGATAATATCCGTAAGGAACAGAAGATGGTTACAGCTGAAGAAGAAGCCCTTAAAAACCGGATTTTAAGCTTCCTTCAGTCTAACTTTAACGGTGCAGAGCGTGTCAGGGATTTAAATGTCCGTATCGAAAAAAATCTTGATAAGGTAACACGTGATCAGACAATTTATACTCCTGTAATGATTACAGAACAGGATCCTGATAAACCTTATGATACAACTGAAAAACGTGATTATCTTCCGATTTCTTCACAGACTGTAACAAAGGAATGGACTGGCACAGGCTATAATCCAGAAGGTCCTGCCGGTGTAGAAGGACAGAATCCTCCGGTTTATTCAGATATGTCCAATGTAATCGGTAAATCAACCGAAACCGGTGTAACTCAGAATAACGTTGTAAATACAGAACAGCGCCATACAGATCAGAATGCAAAACTTGAACGCATTACTGCATCTGCCAATATTGACGGACGCTGGGAAACAATTATCGATAAAAACCGTAAGCCTATTGTAATTGACAATGCAAACCTTGAAACCTGGCAGAAGTACCTTGAAGATAACAATATTCTTCCTGTAAATGCCCGCATCAGCATCGGACACTTCCTGCGTGTTTATTATCCTGTAGACCAGGGTGTTATTGAAAAGGTAACAGGGCTTGTTCAGGAAGCTATCGGCTATTCAAAAAAGCGCGGGGACAGCGTAACGATTACAAGTTTCTCAATTCCGCGCGAAGGTGAATGGGAAATCGAAGAAGAAGCATATTTTAAGGCACAGCAGACAAAAACTACGATTCTTCTTGTTCTTGCAGGTATTACTGTTGTTCTTCTTGCATTTATTATCTTCAGGTTTATCAGCAGGGAAATGGAACGCCGCCGACGTCTCCGCGAAGAGGAAATCTTACGCAGACAGCAGGCAGAGCGTGAAAAGGCTCTCTGGGATGCTAAACAGGACGGTATGGAAGTTACCATGTCCGTTGAAGAAAGAAAACGTGCTGAACTTCAGGAAAATGCAATTGCAATGGCCAAGGAACATCCGGAAGACGTTGCTATGCTTATCCGTACATGGCTGATGGAGGAATAGCGTTATGGCTGAAGAAAAAGCAAAACCTGCAGCAAAACCTAATTTAAAACCTGCCGGAAACAAAAAGGGCGGGGCAAAAGACTATAAAAGCCTCACTGGCCGTCAGAAAGCCGCTATCTTCCTTGTTTCGTTAGGAAGTGATGTTTCTTCTGAAATCATGAAGCATCTTCGTGAAGATGAAGTTGAAACACTTACTTTTGAAATTGCCCGTCTTGAAACAGTTGATGCTGAGTTTAAGGACCAGGTTCTGGAAGAATTCCAGGAGCTGATGAATGCCCAGAACTTCATTTCTACCGGTGGTATTGATTATGCCCGTGAACTCCTTGAAAAATCCCTGGGTTCACAGAAGGCAATTGATATCATTAACCGCCTTACTTCAAGTCTTCAGGTACGTCCTTTTGACTTTATCCGCCGTACAGACCCGGCACACCTTTTAAACTTCATTCAGACAGAATATCCGCAGACTATTGCGCTTATCCTGGCTTATCTTGAACCTAGTAAGGCTGCCGTAATCCTGCAGAATCTTCCTGCAGAAATTCAGCCTGAAGTTTCACGCCGTCTTGCAACAATGGACCGTACATCACCGGACGTTCTGCGTGAAGTTGAACGCGTTCTTGAAAAGAAACTTTCAACTCTTTCTTCAGAAGACTACACTGCTGCCGGTGGTGTTGAGTCAATCGTTGAAATCCTCAACCTTGTTGACCGTTCTTCTGAAAAATCAATTATTGAATCTCTTGAAGAAGACGATCCTGACCTTGCAGAAGAAATCAAAAAGCGAATGTTCGTATTCGAAGATATCGTTATGCTCGACGACCGTGCTATTCAGAAGGTTCTCCGCGAAGTCGATACACAGGAACTTGCAAAAGCCCTCAAGTCCGTGGATACGGAAGTACAGGACAAAATTTTCCGCAATATGTCAAAGCGTGCCGCAAGTATGCTTAAAGAAGATATGGAATTCATGGGTCCTGTACGCTTAAAGGACGTTGAAGAAGCCCAGCAGAAAATTGTATCAACCATCCGCCGTCTTGAAGATGCCGGTGAAATCGTTATTGCCCGCAGTGGAGAAGACGAACTTGTTGTATAATGCGGCTTAAGGGTGTTCAAAAACGCCCTTTCTGCCGATTATTATTGCAGAGGATTTTAAAAGTATGAATAAAAACTTATTTCAACCCAACGAAGTAAAAAACAAGCAGGGCGAATTTAAACTTGGTCTCGTACATTCTTTTGAACAGCCTGTCGAAGAAGTTGAAGTTGAAGAAGTTCCTCAGTATGTGGGTCCTACTGCAGATGATTTAAGGCGTGAAGCTGAAGCTTTTAAAGTTCAGTGGGAAGCAGAAAAGCAGCAGATGATGGACGATGCTCAGAAAGAAGCTGATGCAATCGTTGACAGGGCAAAAGAAGCAGCCTTCGCAGAAGTAAAAAGACAGACAGATGAAGCACAGACAATAAAAACTGATGCTGAAAATAAAGCCCAGGAAATTATCACAAACGCGCAGGAAGAAGCAAGCCGCATCCGTGAACAGGCAGAGTCTGAAAAAGAAGAATTAAAGAAAACTGCTTACGATGAAGGCTACAAAGAAGGGCAGGAAACCGGCTTTGACGCAGGAAAAGAAGAAGTTACACGTCTCATCGAACGTTCTCATAAAATACTTGAAGCGGTAATGAGCCGCCGTGAAGAAATCCTTAATGAAACAGAACAGCAGATTGTTGAACTGGTTCTTCTTATGAGCCGTAAAGTTGTTAAAATAATGTCAGAAAATCAGAAACAGGTTGTAATGGCAAATGTTCTTTCTGCCTTAAAAAAGGTAAAGGGCCGTGGTGATGTTACAATCCGTGTTAATGTTGAAGACGTAAAACTTACTACCGAACATATTAAAGACTTTATAGGTCAGGTTGAAAATATTAAGGGAATTACTGTTGTTGAAGACAGTTCTGTTGACAGGGGCGGATGTATTGTTGAGACAGACTTCGGTGCTATCGATGCACGCATTTCAAGCCAGCTTACAGAACTTGAAACAAAGATTCTTGAAATGTCACCGGTTAAGACCATGCAGAAAAGTGACCCCTTAAGTCAGAAGTAAAATCAGCGTGGGGACGCTTGAAAGGGTGGGAGCATGGAAAAATTCTTTACAAAATACTTAAAAACTGTTGTTGATACTGAGACAATTCTCTATACAGGTTCCGTTTCTGCAGTACGTGGTCTTATGATTGAAAGCCGCGGGCCTTATGCAAAAATCGGTGAACTTTGTACTATAAAAAATTCAGACGGTTCTACAATTACTGCAGAAGTTACAGGATTCAACCGTGAAAAAAACATCGTAAACCTCATGGCCTATGGAGATACCAAAGGAATTATGGCAGGCAGTGAGGTCGTTGCAAGCGGCAAGGAACTCCAGGTTCCGGTCGGAAATAAACTTCTTGGCCGTGTAATCGATGCACTTGGACGTCCCTGCGACAATAAGGGACCTTTAAATAATGATGATTATTATCCTGTCATTGCAGGAGCTCCCGATCCTTATTCAAAAAAGCAGATTAAAAACAGAATAATTACCGGTGTCAGGGCAATTGATGCACTTTTAACTTTGGGAAAAGGTCAGCGTGTGGGTATTTTTGCCGGTTCAGGAATCGGAAAATCAACTCTTCTTTCTATGATTGCACGCAACACAAATGCAGACATAAATGTAATCGGTCTTATCGGCGAGCGTGGCCGTGAAGTTATGGAATTCATCGAAAATGACCTTGGACCTGAGGGAATGAAGCGTTCTGTCGTAGTTACTGCTACCGGTGATCAAAGTTCAATTGCACGTCTCCGTGCTGCCTATACAACTACAGCGATTGCTGAATATTTCAGGGATCAGGGGAAAGACGTAATGCTTATGATGGACAGCGTTACGCGTTTTTGTCATGCCCAGAGGGAAATCGGAACTTCAAACGGAGAGCCGCCGACTCAGAGCGGTTATCCCGCCAGTGTATGGGATATTCTTCCTAAGCTTCTTGAAAGAACCGGTACAAATGATAAAGGCTCCATTACTGCAATTTACACTGTTCTTGTAGACGGTGATGATTTAAATGAACCTGTAAGCGATAAAGTCCGCGGTACACTTGACGGGCACATTGTTTTAAGCCGCCGCCTTTACCGTCAGAGACATTTTCCTGCAATAGATATTCCTGCTTCAATTTCACGTCTCTGGGATCATGTAACGGGACCTCAGACTCAGAAAGCGGTAAATGCAGTTTCAAGACTGATTTCTGTATATGATGAAAATATCGACATGATTAATGCAGGTGCCTACCAGAAAGGAAATAACCCTGAAATTGATGAAGCAATCGATAAGCATGCTGCAATAGAAGCCCTTTTAACACAGCAGAAAACGGAACACTGTACGATTGATTCAACTCTGCAGATGCTTTCTGCAATCGCCGGAATAGAAATTCCTGAAGAAGAATATGAAGAAGATGCAGGAAGGGACACAAAAACTACAGTAGAACTTGTCCGTGAAAAGAAAGTTGATGATGTAAAGACGTCAAATGCGGTTTCTTCAGATACACCTGAGTATAGTACAGATATTGAGCAGTCACTTTCCAAGGCCTCAAAAGCTTTTGGTCTTTCAGGAACTGAAAGTAAGACAGGTTTACTCTAACAGTTAAGCGGAATAAATGAAAAAATTTGTTTTTAACATGCAGAAGATTCTTGACCTCAGGGAATTTGAAAAAAAACAGGCTGAGGCAGAATTAGGAAAAGCTGTAGCAGAAGAAACAAAAATAAAGGATACACTTGAGCTTATAGCCCGTCAGCGCGTACAGCAGGTTAGTGAAGCAGGAAAAATTTCAGGAGTTAATGAACTTTACGGTCTGAGTAATTATTTTGCTCTTTTAGACCAGAGAAAAGAGCAGCTTTTAAAAGACCTTGTGCAGGCACAGATGGTAACGGAACAGAAAAGAGAAGTTTTCAAACAGGCCATGCTCAAAGTAAAAGCCCTTGAAAAACTTAAAGAGTCACGTCTTTCAGAATGGAAAACCGAACAGAAGCGCAAAGAAGCGGCAGAGATTGATGATATTAATAACAGTAAGATTTACAGGGAATAAAAAAAGCGGCGAAAAAAATTATTGCTTTCCGCCGCTTTTTTTCTGCTTTCAGACATATCACTAAAAATTTACCGAAGTAAATTTTTCAGGGCTTTCTTTAATATTTAAAACTTGAACCGCCTATAAATTCCCTTACGATTGACTGTTTAGGAACATATGTTTCAGGAATCTGGTCAAAGTTGTCGAGGAAGCGAAGAAGACGGCAGGCTTCAATGTATTCTTTCTGTGTCGGTTTTACTGCACGGAGCAGTGGACTTGCGTATACCTTTAATACAGGAAGCTCATAATCAAGTGCAGTATTTAAAACTGCATCTGCATTGTTCTGGAACGGGAAAATGTGAAGGCGTTCACCTTTCTGAACACTTTCCCACATTCCGATTGTTGCAGCCGCACTCTTGCCGCGGAATTTTGAATCACGGACGATTCTTCTGATAAGACGGTTGTCACTTGAAGCAACGCGGTTATGGTCATTTAAGTTGAGCTGAGTAAGGGCAGAAAGATAAATCTTAAACTTGTATTTACTGTCTACTTTAGGTGTAAGTTTGTCATTAAGACCGTGGATACCTTCCATAATGAGGATATCCTTTTCTTCGAGTTTCATTGTTTCGCCTGTGTAATATGGCTGTCCAAGGTCAAAATTATAAGACGGTATCTGAACTTCTTTTCCAGCAAATAAATCATTTAAATTCTGGTTTAAAAGAGGAATGTCGAGGGCTTCAAGACATTCATAATCATAGTTTCCGTTTTCATCCTTAGGATTTCTGTCACGGCCTACGTAGTAGTTGTCCAGTGAAATAATCTTCGGGTTAAAACCAAAGGCCTGAAGATGAAGTGCAATCTTTTTTGCTGATGTTGTTTTTCCTGAAGATGAAGGACCTGCAATAAGTACAACCTTAACGTTTCCCCTCAGGTAAATATCATAAGCAACTTTAGAATAGTTCTGTGACTGGAAGGTTTCCGTAATATCAATAAAGTCATTGATTTTACGGTCAAGAATTAATTTGTTAATGTCTGCAGACGATGAAACACCGATTCTTTTTCCCCATTCCTTGTAGTTTTTATAAACGCTGAAAATTTTCGGGTTGTCGGTGAAAGTCGGAAGCTTTTCAGGTTCTTTTTCTGTCGGAAACTGAAGGAGAAATCCTGTATCATAAGCTTTTAAATCAAATACTTTGATTTTTCCTGTCCGGTCAGCGCACGGGCCCTGATAAAGGTCAGAAAAATCACCGAGAGTATTCACGTAAATATTCGGCGGACAGCGGTATTCAAGCTGATGACGGGTCTCTTTTAAACCGTGTTCCTCAAAAAGTTTGCAGGCATCTGCATAACTGATACCGTTTGTCTCAATAAGTGAATCGGCTTCGATTATTTTAAGCATTTCATCTTTTAGAAGCTTAATCTGCTTATCTGTTACAGTCTGTCCGTCAAAGGTGTAGTAGTAGGCAGAGCCCAGACTGTGTCCTATTAAAAGACGTGATTCAGGAAAAAGTTTATGAGAAGCGGCTGCAAGAATGAAGGTAAGTGTACGGCGGTAAACTGCTGTTCCGACTTTTGATTCAAGATATACCGGTTCAATGGTTTCGTTGTAATAGATGGGTGCTGTAAGCGAAACAATCTGGTTGTTTGCGTTTAAAGCCATGATTTTTGAAGTGTCACCTTCAAAATGTGATACTAACTGTGAGCCTGTAGTGCCAGGTTCAACAGTGATTTTTTTGTTGTTAATTATAAGTGTAAGCATACGTTTATTTTAACACGACCATCGGCGCATTACAAATAAACAAATGTTTTTTAGTCGTCTAAGTTTGGAATGTGTTTTTCAAGTGCCTTCATGAACTGTTCGCCCGTAACACCCTGACGCAGGCTTGCAAAAATACAGTTGTCGCCTGCTACAGTTCCTAAAATCTCGTCCATGTTAAGGCTGTCGAGGGCGTTAGCAACAGAGTCTGCCTGTCCAGAAAAGGTTTTGATTACAACTGTGGAAGAATTCCATTCAATGCTGACATAGCCCCTCATAAAGTCCTGGACAAAAAGTGACTCATTTTCGCTTCGCTCTTCATCACCCGGAAGAGTATAGACATAGCCTGCATGGCCGTCACTTACTTTTCCAACCTTTAAGAGTTTAAGGTCTCTTGAAAGAGTTGCCTGTGTTACTTCGTAGCCTTCTTTTGTAAGAAGACCTAAAAGTTCATCCTGACTTTTGATGCGGTTGTTTTTGATGAGTTTTTTAATCGACTTTAATCTGGTTGTGCGTTCTTTCAAGAGTATTTCCTTTTTTAAATCAGCCTATAACTGTAAGATTAACCTAGTATGAATAAAAATTGTGCCAGTGTCAAACTCAATCACAAAACTAAATAAGTTCAACATAAGTCTTTCCAAACCCGCCGTCTTCAGGTGTGGCAAAGTGATAGTCTTTGACTGCAGGGTAGTGCTCAAGAAAATCGTGAACTGAGCGCTGGAGGATTCCGTTTCCTTTTCCGTGGATAACAGAAAAGTTTTTAAAACTGTGGATCTGGCATAAGTCGAGCTGGCGGGCAAGTGCTTTTAAGGCTTCTTCCTCACGCATACCTAACAGACGGAGTTCAAATACCGGTTTTGCCTGACCCGAAGCATCGCCTGAAAGTTCTAAGGTTACAGTAGTTCCTTTTGAGAGAGAGGCAATAAGACGAAGGTCTTTCTCCTTTATGTTCATCCTCATGGAACCAAACTGAACGCTCCAGACCCCGTTTTTGATTTTTTCGATTAGAGTTCCTTTTGCTTTAGTCTGAATATGTTCAACTTCAGCTCCTGCTTCAAAAGTGAGCGGAACTGTTTTTACAGTCTGTGATTTTGTAACAAAGGCAGAGGATGAGCGGGCTTCAAGATCCCGTGCTTCTTCGTCTGTCCAGGTACTTTTTGCCATTGAAAGGGCTTCTTTGTTGCTGAGCTTCTTTTTTGTTTTTTTATTAGAGGCGTGTTTTGAATTATCTTTTGAAAGAAGAATCCCGTTTTCTGTTCGTACTGCTTCTTTGAGCTTTTCAAGGGAAAGTTTATCTTCTTCCAGTTGTTTCTCACTTTCTTCTTGTGAACTTCCAAGCTCTGATATAAAGTTTTTGACTGCAAGAGTTTTTTCGCGTGTGATTTCCCCTTCGCGCAGTGTCCTGACAAGGTTTTCAAGTTTTTTTCGTGTTTCGCTTATCCAGATGCTTTCAGAGCGCTGTTCAGTTTCTTTGAGCTGAATTTCTCTTTCCTTTAAGTTTATAATTCTCTGCTCGAGTTTTAATTCTTTTTCAGAAATATTTATTTCTTTTTGTTTTACAGTTTTTTCAATTTCTGCCAGTTCGGCGTGTTTTTTTGTAAGGCCTTTAATGAGAGAACTGACATCTGCCTGCTGGTTTGTGATGTAGGACTTTGCTTTTTTTACAGTAGAAGAAGGCAGACCTGAGCGTCTGGCAATGTCAAGGGCATGGCTTTCCCCCGGAACGCCCATTAAAAGAGAGTAGGTGGGGCTTAAAGTCTGGGTGTCAAAATCAACGCTTGCATTAATGCAGGATGGATTTGTATAACCGAAATTTTTTAAGATTCCGTGGTGTGTCGTTACGAGCGTAAAAGCTTTTTTTTCAATCAGCTGGTCTAAAACTGCCATACCGATTGCGCCCCCTTCCTGAGGATCAGTTCCGCTTCCAAGTTCGTCCAGAAGTACAAGACTGTTTTCAGTAGCGTGTTTAACGGCTGCGGCAATATTCTTCATGTGGGCAGAAAAGGTTGAAAGGCTCTGGTCTATTGACTGTTCGTCTCCTATGTCGGCAAATAAAGAATCAAAGCAGGGGAGTCTTGTGCCGTCAGCGGCAGGCAGAGGAAATCCTGTCTGATTAAGAAGTGTAAAAAGTGCAAAAGTTTTGATGCTTACGGTTTTTCCGCCTGTGTTCGGGCCTGTAATAATGAGTACGTTTTTTTCAGGGAGAAATGCCATGTCGATTGGAACGGCTTTTTCCCCTAAAAGCGGATGGCGTGCCTTAATGAGTGCAGGCGGAAGTGCAGCGCCGTTTTTATCTGTGCAGGAAAGAGCCCAGGTACAGCCGTTTGAAATTCCCCAGCGGGCAGCAGCCTGAGTCTGGTCGAGTTTTATCATTATTTTGAGGGAACTTTTAAGTGCCTGACTGTAAGGGCTGATTTTTGATGTAAGTTTAGTAAAGATTTTTCGTTTTTCGCTTTCAAGACGGAATTCTTCCTGAATAAGCTCGTTATTTTTCCTTACAACCTCATCAGGCTCAATAAAAATTGTCTGTCCTGACGAGCTTACTTCGTGAACAATGCCTGAAATCCTTGCCCTCTGGTTCGCTTTTACGGCAAGTACCTGACGGTCAGCACGGAAAGCAGGAACATTGCTTGCAAGAACAGAAGAAAGACTTGAGTCAGAGGTGTATTTTTTTAGGGCGGCAGCAATTTCGCCCTGAAGACTTTTTATACTGGCACGGATTTCGCGGAGTTGGGGGAGGTCTTTTAACTGTCCGTCTTTGTCGAGAACTTTTGATATTTCACTCAAGATGAGTGAAAGCTCACTTTTGTTAAGGCTTTCTGTTAAGGCAAGGAGTTTTTTAATTGAAAGAGTTTTTGAACAGCGGTTAATGCTTTCTATTATGTCCAGGGCAGAGAAGGCAAACTCATAGACAGCGTAAAGCTGTTCCTGTTCAAGAGTAGTTCCTTCAACACTTAAAATCTTTAAAAAACTGTGAAGCTTTTCCCAGCCTTTAAGGCCTGTACCGGAAGAAGATGTAAGGACAGTTTCCCAGTTACGGCTTAAATCCTTCAGTTCTTCATACCGTTCGCTTTCTGTAAAGGGGAGTTTTGTTTCTAAAAGTTCCCGTCCTTCTTCTGATGCACAAAAAGATGCGACAGAATCCCGTACGCGGAAATAATAGAGGTCTTCAAGAGTTTTCCGGTGCCACATTTTTTAATCAGTCCAGCTTCCGGTTTTGAGTTCTTCGCAGATGCGCTTCCAGCTGTCAAAGCGTTCTTCGCTTATAACGCCTGAATATACAGCTTCCTGAATTTTGCAGCCGCTTTCTGTGCTGTGGGTGCAGCTCATACCGAATGCGCATTTTCCCACCAGGGGCGCCATTTCGCGGAAATAAAGGGCGAGATTGTCTGCAGTAATGTCGTGAAGCACAAAACGCCGTACTCCGGGTGTGTCGATTATTGATGCAACCGGTCCGTGAATTCCGCCTGTAAGGGACTCATTTAATTTTATGTGCATTAAAGTGCCCTTTGTAGTAGTGTGGCTTCCCTTGCCGTATTTTTTTGAAAGGCTTCCTGTTTTAAGGACAACGGTGTCGTCAAGAACATTTACAAGGGAAGATTTCCCAACTCCGGACTGACCCACAAGGGCAGAAAGTTTGTTCTGGATGAGGCCGGCAAATTCAACCATGCCTTCGCCTGTTTTTGCGGAAATCCTCATTACCTTGTAGCCAAGTTCTTCCCAGATGGAAAGACGGTTCATAAAGTCGGGAGTCTGTGCGCCCGGAAGGTCACATTTATTTACAAGAATTACAGGTTCAATTCCCTGGTATTCGGCCTGGGCAAGTTCCCTGTCAATAAAACGGGGACGGAAATCAGGTTCTTCAGGAGTTGTAACTAAGATTATGTAATCAAGATTTGCTGCCAGAAGCTGGGGTGCTCTGCCTTTTACATTCCATCTGACAAAAGAATTTTTGCGTGGAAGAAGATTTGTTATCTGGCCTTTTTTGTCTTCAATTTCGTTTACTTCAATTTCAACAATGTCACCAGGGGCGAGCGGATTGTAATACCTCTGGTCTGATTTTAGTCTTTTGCTTTTGAGTGTACAGCTTCGTATAAAGGAGCTGCCGTCATCGTCAGAAACGGATTCAACTTCAAAAACGTTATTAGAACCGCTTAAAACGGTGCCTGTTAATTGATTCATATAAAATAATTGTAAGGTAGAAATGCGTGTTTTTCAAGGGTGAAAAACGTGGGAGCAAATCAACTCTAAAATCAAAAGACCTGCTCCTCACGAGTATAAACTGCATCTTAAATCCCGCTTTGCGCGGCTCCGGCGTCAGTGCGCCTCCGGTGGACAGTCCGTACAAGTCCGGCCTGTCCACCCGCTTCGCGGCCGCTCCAATCGGGGCTGAGAAAAAAAATGTTACGTCCGCCAGGAACCGTCACAGAAATCCATGGTTGCGCGATTAAAAAACTGCACGGATGCAGTGTTAGTGGCACGGATGCCACTTTGAATAAAACCAGTGACAGAATTGAGAAGCAATTATGTCAATTAAAAAACTGTACGGATGTAGTGTTTGTGGCACGGATGCCACTTTGAATAAAACCAGTGACAGAATTGCGAAGCAATTGTGTCAATTAAAAAACTGCACGGATGCGGTTTTTAAATTAATTTTTCCGCAAAAATGTGTCGATTTTGATTTTCACTGACAATATATATATCGGGAGAAAAATTTATTTCAAAAGGATGTATATATGGCAAATTACACAAGTACTTACTCAGAGCGCTGGGAAAACCTTACCCTGGCGAACAATTTTATGTTCTGTAAAATTATGGAATCAGAACCTGAACTCTGCAGGGAACTTCTTGAACTTCTGCTGCACATTAAAATCGACCGCCTTGAAAAGCCTGTTGGAGAAAGGACACTGCAGGAATCGATTTCGTCTAAATCAGTTAGATTTGATGTCTATACCAAAGATGATAACCGGGTTTTTGATGTGGAGATGCAGACCGTGAATAAATCGAATCTGCCGAAGAGAGCGCGCTACTATCAGTCGATTATTGATGTAAGTAACTTGAATACAGGTATGGACTACGATGAACTCAAGGATACTTATATTATCTTTATCTGCCTTAACGACTTGTTTGGAAAAGGACTTCCAGTCTATTCTTTTAAGAATATCTGTGAAGAGGACAAATCCGTAAATCTTAATGACGGGACATACAAAGTCTTTTTTAATGCGTCAGCCTGTGATAAAATTAAATCGCAGGAAGAAAGAGCGTTTTTTAATTTTCTTACAGGAAAAAGCGCTGACACTAACTTTACAAAACGGCTTTCTGAAAAATTACTTCTTGCCAGGAAAAATCTTGAGTGGAGGAATCAGTTTATGACATTCAGAGAACAGTTTAAGGAAGAACTTGAAGAAGCAAAAGCCGAGGCAAGAGCAGAAGCTGCAAAAGAAGCAGAAAAAAAAGGGCTTGAGCAGGGGCGTGCAGAGGGTGAAAAAAATGCTTCAGTAAAAAACGCTAAAAATCTTCTTCAGATGAATATTCTGACACCACAGCAGATTTCGCAGGCGGTTTCTCTTCCGGTTGAAGAAGTACTTAAACTTCAGGAAGAAATAACGGTTTAAAATAAGGACTTCCGTCCGGAAGTCCTATACTGTTTAGCTCCAACGGGAGTTGAAGGGCTCTGGTCGCTGACATCCTGTCAGCTCCCGCCCCGTTTAGCTATATATTCGTTCACAGCAGACTTGAAAGGAAAAAAAATCTGCAGTTCTTTCATTATTTCTTCCGGTGTTTTATTTGTAGTTTTTATACTTATTTTGGAATCATCAATTTCTGCTGTTCCAGAGCCTTTATCAAAGTCATTTCCAAAAGAACTGCTTCTTTGGAAAGAATTTTTTACAGTATTTTTCAGTTTTATTCCATAATTTAAGAATTTTGCAGTCACATCTTTGCTGCAGTTCAATCTGTAACTATTCAGGCCATTTCCTACCGAATAAGAATTTTCGATATAGACAGGATTTGGCGCAGAGCGTCTTGTAAATCCATCGCCATAATTATTGATTGCACAACATTCATAAAATGAAACCGGTTCCAGAAAATCCTGTGGCTTTATCAATGCCTGACCAGACAAAACTTTCGGCGCAAAAGTCGTTCCCCAGAAAGGGCTTCCAAAACCACCACCATCACATCTTAAGTCAAGGGCACCTTTTTCCTTGTTATTCGCTCTCTGACATTTTGAATTCGTTAAGATATTATCAGCTTTACCAGAAAGTACCATTTCTTCACTAAAACCGTTATATCTTGCAGCACACCTCTTAAAAACAATATTACCTAAAGCATTGCAGGTATCAAATCCATCATCAGAATTACAGTCAGCTACACAGTCTTCTAGAATAATATCTTTTGCTCCCTGTGCAATAAAAAATCCGTC
>DGGY01000026.1 GCA_002392405.1 Treponema sp. UBA3862
TCTAACTTTTTGGGGTCAGTTCACTGCGTTGCTCTCTGCCCCCTCTGCGGGGACACCCCGCAACGCCCCGAAATAAAAAAACGCCGCAGATGAACTTTCCCGTAACAGGGAAAACTTCTGCGGCGCCATTGCCATTTATTATTTTTCTCACTCTGTGAGTATTTTTATTCTGTTACAATTAACGAACGCTGAACAACAAATCACCGTAGCTTGGGAACGGCCAGAGCTCTTTTGGTGTAATTGTCTCAAGTTCATCAGCATACTGACGCAGTTCGTTCATTGCGGCGAATACATTCTCGCGGTAGAAGAATGCAGTCTTGCTTGAATCGCCCTTATCAGCAGTTTTCTTTGCTTCAAGTACTTCGCTTTCAAGAGCTTCTGTTTTTACAAAGATATTCTTTGTAAGTTCTGAAACTTTTTTGAGCATTGCACTTTCATAAGGTGTGTCGCATGCGCCAAGTGCAGATTTTTTAAGGCTGATAGCTTCTGCCAGTTTTGAAGCATATTTGCTTGCAGCAGGAAGGATATCCTTCTTTGCCATTTCAAGCATGGTTTCAGCTTCAATGTTGATAATCTTTGAGTAATTTTCATTATGAATCTCAAAGCGGCTTGTAAGTTCAACCTTAGAATAAACTCCGAACTTTTCAAATACTTTAACATTCTTTTTGTCGAGAATGTGAGGAAGTGCTTCAGGTGTTGATTTAAGGTTATAAAGTCCGCGTTTTTCAGCTTCTTTTACCCATGAATCATCATAACCGTTGCCGTTGAAGATGATTCTCTTGTGTTCTTTTATTGTCTTTAAGATAAGATCGTGAAGGTCTTTCTTAAAGTTTTTTGACTTTTCAAGAAGGTCAGCAAACTGACTGAGTTCTTCTGCTACAACTGTGTTTAAGAATACGTTTGCACAGGCAATTGATTCGTTTGAACCGAGCATACGGAATTCGAATTTATTTCCTGTAAAGGCAAACGGAGAAGTGCGGTTACGGTCAGTAGTATCCTTGTTAAAATCAGGAAGAACAGTAACACCGATCTTCATCTTTTCTTTTTCATGTTTTCCGTATGGAACGCCCTTTTCAATAGAATCAAGGATGGCTGAAAGTTCATCACCAAGGAACATTGAAACAATTGCCGGCGGCGCTTCGTTTGCACCAAGACGGTGATCGTTTCCTGCACTTGCTACAGAGATACGCAGAAGATCCTGATATTCGTCTACAGCCTTGATTACTGCACAGAGGAATAAAAGGAACTGTGCATTCTGGTCAGGTGTTGCACCCGGGTCAAGAAGGTTCTTTCCTGTATTTGTGCTGATTGACCAGTTGTTGTGTTTTCCGCTTCCGTTTACACCTGCAAATGGTTTTTCATGTAAAAGACAAACCATTCCGTGGCGGGAAGCAACCTTTCTCATCATTTCCATAGTGAGCTGGTTGTGATCACAGGCGAGGTTAGTAGTAGTAAAAATAGGTGCAAGTTCATGCTGTGCAGGTGCTACTTCGTTATGTTCTGTTTTTGCAAGGATTCCAAGCTTCCAGAGTTCTTTATTTAAATCTTTCATGAAAGCCTGAACACGAGGTTTAATCATACCAAAGTAATGGTCTTCAAGTTCCTGACCTTTAGGAGCCTTGGCACCAAAAAGAGTGCGGCCTGTATAAATCAGGTCTTCGCGCTTGTCGTAAACTGATTTATCTACGAGGAAGTATTCCTGTTCAGGACCTACAGTAGTTTTTACTGAAGTTACATTTTCGTTGCCTTCAAAGAGTTTCAAAACACGTACAGCCTGTTTTGAAATTGCCTGCATAGAGCGCAGAAGCGGAGTTTTCTTATCAAGAGCTTCACCTGTGTAAGAACAGAATGCAGTAGGAATACAGAGAGTACCGTCCTTAATGAATGCATAAGAAGTCGGATCCCATGCAGTATAACCACGTGCTTCAAAAGTTGCACGGATACCGCCGCTTGGGAAAGAAGAAGCATCAGGTTCGCCCTGAACAAGTTCCTTTCCGCTGAATTCCATGATTACTTTTCCGTCACTTACAGGTGTAATAAAGCTGTCGTGTTTTTCTGCAGTAATGCCTGTAAGAGGCTGGAACCAGTGAGTAAAGTGTGTTGCACCTTTTTCAACAGCCCAGTCTTTCATTGCGTTTGCAACAACTGTAGCAACTGAAGCATCAAGCTTTTCGCCGCCTTCAATTGTTTTCATAAGCTGCCTGTAAGTTTCTTTTGGCAGCCTTGCTTTCATAACCGTTTCGTTAAAAACGTTTTCGCCAAAAATTGGTGTTACTTCGTCCATTATTTTTTACCTCCAGGGATTGTTTAAAACTAAAAAAGGCGCTGAAAAACCCTTCCGTTGTACACCGGAATAACTTTTCAGCGCCTTTGCATAATTTTAAATAAAAAAAGCGTCGCAGAACATAAAAATCTGCGACGCCTTTGTCGTTGATAGTTTCTTTATAAACTTACTGAAAAAATTTGTCAATAATTTTTAAAAAAATTATTAAAAAAAATTCTTAAATCCAGGCATCAAAGCCTTCATGCAGCGTCGATATCGTGTATTTTTGTCTTTAATTGTTTTAAACCCTTATTTTTGCTAATATATTTTATATATGCAGAAACGATTCCAGCAGACAGATTTCTGGTGTGATTTTAAGTGTGCCCACGGCTGGCAGAAACTCACCTCAGATAATATAAATATTTTAATCAGAAAATTTAAAAAAGGACCTCTTCATTTTTCACTTGCTTATGTTCCTATGGCACCGGAGTATATACCGGCAGGCACTGTACCAGGATTTGAGCAGCAGGCAGAAGATGAAATAAATTACCTCAAAAAAATACAGTCCTTTTCAGAAAATATAAAATCAAATCTTCCCTCTGACACTCTTTGCGTAAGATTTGATTTTCCCCTTGATTTTCCAGAAACCCAGATAAGGGATGATTATCTTTTAAGGTTTAATGAACTTAATTCTTTTGCACATACAAAAATCAAAAAAGCTCCGGTAGACATTCAGCCGCCTGACAGCACTTTTTTAGATCTTTCACTGACAGAAGAACAGCTTCTTTCAAACATGAAAAATAAATGGCGGTATAATCTTCGCTATGCTCAAAAACACGGTGTTACGGTCAGAGCCTGTGACGCTTCTTCTGCGGATTTTGAAAAGGACCTTGATTCTTTTTATGAACTCTACAGAGCAACTTCAGCCAGAGACGGAATAGGACTTCATCCAAAAAGTTATTATAAACATCTTCTTGAAAAAAGCCTTAACTCTGACACTAAAATTACGCTTTACATTGCCAGCCATGAAGGTGACGACCTTGCAGCAATTATTACGCTTTTCAACGAAAACGAAGCAGTTTATCTTTACGGCTGTTCAGGTAATTTAAAACGAAACCTGATGCCTGCATACGCTGTTCAGTGGACAGCAATTACTGATGCTAAAAAATACGGCTCAAAAATATACGACTTTTACGGAATTCCGCCGACAGGGGATGAAGGGCATCCGATGCACGGCCTTTATCTTTTTAAGACAGGTTTTGGCGGAAGAATGGTACACAGACCAGGAAGTTTTGATATTCCTATGAGTTCACTCTACGGTTTATATACTTTTGCTGAAAAACTGCGTGCCTTTTATCACAAAAAATTCTTAAAAAAGATAAGGGGGCGTTAATGAATCTTGAAGCATTTGTTTTAGGCTGCGGCGGAATGATGCCTCTTCCATACAGACACTTAACTTCAGTACTTTTAAGAAGGGACGGAGACCTTTTTTTATTTGACTGCGGGGAAGGAACTCAGGTCAGTTTGAAAAGGCTGAACCTCAAATGGAAAAAAATCGACGCAATCTTTATTTCTCATACTCATGCAGACCATGTAACAGGGCTCCCGGGAATCTTAATGCTCAACAGCCAGGTTGACAGAACAGAACCTCTTTACATCTACGGACCGCCGAAAATCGCAGAGTACATTGAATCAAGCAGAAAAGTTCTCGACATGTATATTAACTATCCCATTATAGTAAAAGAAATTACAGCGCCCTGCATGGTTCACGAAGGAAAAGATTTTTACGTACGTGCTTTTCCTCTCCAGCATACAAAAACCTGCGTAGGCTACACACTGGAAGAACTTGACCGCCCTGGTGAGTTCAATGTAGAAAAAGCAATGTCCTTAGGAATTAAGCCCGGCCCTGATTACGGAAAACTCCAGAAAGGACAGAGCATTACTCTGGAAAACGGGACAACAGTAAAACCAGAAGATGTAATGGGTGAAAAGCGTCACGGAAGAAAATTCAGTTTTGTAACAGATACTCTTTATCTGCCTTCAATTGCAAAGGAAGTGCAGGGAAGTGACCTTTTAATCTGCGAAGCCATGTTTGATGACAGCCTTAAAGACCAGGCAAAAGAAAAAAAACACATGACTGCAAAAGAATGCGGGACAATAGCAAGAGATTCAAATTCAAAGCGTATGGCTATGATTCACTACAGTCCGCGCTATACTGACAGGGAACTCGAACCTCTTTTACAGCAGGCAAGGGAAGTTTATCCTGCTGCCCTTCTTTCTAAGGACAGAATGATTTTTGACATTCCTTATGAAGATTAAAATAAAATGATAGAACTGGTTAATTTTTCAAAAAATTATTCTCATTATAGGGCAGTTAAAAATCTTTCTTACAAATTTGAAAAAGGATTAATTACAGGCATTTTAGGCCCCAACGGGGCAGGAAAGACAACCCTTCTTAAGGCTCTTACAGCCCGTCATTTTGCCTCAGAAGGAAAAGTCCTCCTTGAATCTCAAAAATACGGAAAAATAATTGACGCTCAGGAAAATCCAGAAGCAGTCAGAGACATTACAGGTTTTGTTGAAGAAACACCTTCCATCCCGGAAGAATATACGGTCCTTGAATACCTTGGTTTTATCTGTTCCCTTCATAGCTGCAGCAAAAAAAACATAGAAAAAACAATTGAACTTTGTTCGCTCGATGAAGTAAAAAATAAAAAAATACGTACGCTTTCAAAAGGTTATAAAGAAAGAGTTAATTTTGCACAGGCCCTGGTTTACAACAGTGAAGTCTTAGTTCTTGATGAACCTGCCTCAGGCCTTGATCCTTCTCAGATTGTAAAAATGCGCTCCCTTGTAAAAGAGCTTTCTAAAAATCATACAATAATTCTTTCAACACACCTTATGCAGGAAGCACTTTCTTTATGTGACAGAATTATTATCTTAAATCACGGAAAAGCACTTATTTCAGGTACAATTGACCAGATATGCAGTAAAACTGAGTGTTCTTCACTTGAAGAAGCATTTTTTAAACTGACTTCAAGCCATGACAAAAATGGAGAAGATGATGAAACCCTCCCTTTATAAACATATTCTTTATTCATTTTTAATAGATCCTCTCATATATGTCTCGAGTATTTTAACAGTCACTGTTACTGCATTTTTCTTTTATTTTACAAACAGCTTTTTTATTCCAGGCCAGGGAAGTTCAGATTTAACTCTTTTTTTTAATTCTATTGCAGGAATTTCAGTCCTTACAGTTCCTCTTCTTGTTTACAGAGTCAGATATTTTATAAAAGATGACTCACTTCCTGTTAATGCTTTTATCCGTTTTATTACCGTTAATTTAGCTGTATTTACAGTCAGCCTGATTCCTCTTTTATTTTTAAGTTTCATACCGGTCTCAGTTAATTTCTTCGGAAAAACTGATGCAGGACAGTGTGCAGGCGGATTTGCAGGAATAATTTTTTACCTTTTTGCCGCAATATCTTTTACTGTATTTATTTTTTCAGTCTTAAAAAACTCCCAGAGTGCCCTGAGCCTTCTTGCAGCCCTCATAATTCTCAGCACATTTAACTACATACATATCTTACTTCCGCTTATAAAC
Source organism: Treponema sp. UBA3862 (assembly GCA_002392405.1). Taxonomy (GTDB): domain Bacteria; phylum Spirochaetota; class Spirochaetia; order Treponematales; family Treponemataceae; genus Treponema_D. The sequence goes on from DGGY01000026.1 coordinate 5,868, forward strand.
TTAAGTGACTTTATAACTGAGCTTCTTAAAAAAGTCAGTTTTGTCTGGCATTTTGACAGTGCTTCAAAAGGTCTCCTTGATTCCAGGGATTTTATCTTTTTTATTTTCTCGTCAGTATTTTTTATTTTCCTGTCAGGACTTGCAGAATACCGGAGGACAGAATTAAAAATCTCCGGAGTAAACCTTATTCTCTTTCTTTTGACCTTTATTTTTCTTTCAGTTTCTTTTTCAAGAATCTGTTTTAATTTAGACCTTACAGAAGACAGACTTTACACAGTTTCTCCCTTAACAAAAAAACTGACCGGCGGTCTTGAAAATCCTTTAAGGATTACATATTTCCAGTCAAAGGAATTAAAAAAATACTATCCGCAGACCCGTCTTATAAGTGAATATTTAAACACATTTGCAAAAAACTCTCCTTACATAACATATTCAAAAGAAAATGCAGACTCAGAGCGCTTAAAAAATTACGGTATTTCAGGACGCCATTTAAAAACAGAAAACTCTTCAAAACTTGAATATACCACTGTTTATTCAGCTGTCCTGCTACAGTATCTTGATAAATCAACTGTAATCCCGTTTGTAATTTCAACAAAAACTTTAGAATACGATCTTGCTCAGAGAATTCAGGAGATAATTACCAAAGAAGAACGAATACTCTATGTAATTTCGGGCAACGGTTTTTCAGTTGAAGAAGACTACGCTTATCTTCTTCCGTGGCTGAATTCAAGAGGTTTTCATGCACAAAGCCTTAATCCTTATGAATTAGAAAAAACTTTTCAGACTTTTGACTATTCAAAAAAACAAAAACCTTCGATTCTGCTTTTAGGAACAAAAAAATTAACAGCGGAAGGCTCTTACCTGATTAAAAATGCTGCTGAAAAAGGCTGTCCGCTTCTTGTAATGACTTCGCCTTATACTGCTGACATTAAAAATGACTGGAATGTTACTAAAAATAAAAATGACAGTTTTATTCCCGTATTAAATGGGTGGGGCTTTGCCTTTGATTATTCACTTGCCCAGGACCTTTCAAATTTTCCTCTTACAATGACAACAGGTGAAGGCGAAAATATCTCATATCAGACAGTAAATTATCCTCTCTGGATAAATGTTATCCCTCAAAAAGAGGCTTTCGAAGGCGTTACAGTCTGCTGGGCAAGTCCTGTTTTATGTTATGGAAAAGTAAAGCCTCTCTTAACTTCAAGCAGCTATGGATGGACACAGAGTCCTTCGACAAAAGAAAATGAGCCTTTTATTGTAAATCCATTTTTAATTCCACAGACAGCATCCCAGGCGGGAGAAAAAACTCAAAACCTTGTTCTTGCAGCAGAACTTTTTAATAAAGAAAAAAACATAAGCGCAGCCCTTATAAGTGACCAGTTTTTTAATGCATCATTAATTACAGGTTTTACAAGTACGACAGAGCAGGGTGATTTCAGGAATTACGATTACACTGTTTCAATTCTTTTAAAACTCTCAGGAGAAGAAGAACTTGCTTCCCTCATGCAGAAATCTCAGGTGTCAAGGTCTCTTTATAAGATTGAAACGCAGGAGTATTTTATTAAAACAAAAAATCAAATTCTTTTAACGGTTTTTATAATAATTCCAGTTTTAATCCTTGCCTCAGGCGCTGTTTTCAATTTAATCAGAATGTTAAGGATGAGGAAAAACAATGTTAAAAACTAAATGTCAGAAGATTCTTTTAATTTCAGCCTGCGCTTCTTTTGTTCTTTTTTTATTCTCATTTAAATTTACTTTTACGCAGAATAAACCCATACAGTCAGCACTTTTAAATCCTTCATACAGGACAAAAATTCAGACCTTAATCATACAGACCCCCTCTCAAATCGTTACTCTTTCAAAAAAGGAAAACCAGTGGGAATGTTCAGTTTATGACACTGTTACTTTTGCAGATACAAAAACTGTCGAAAACCTGATTAAAAACTTAACAAAGATTCGAAACATGTATAAAATTTCAGACAAAATAGCAGCTAAAAGCGAATTAAACCTAACCGAAGAGTCAGCAAATATCATTACAGTGATTGATTCAAATCAGATCCCTGTCACAAAACTTTATTTTGGAAGTGAAGATTCTCTTACCTCAAGAATAAACGTAACCACAGAAAAAGGAAAAATAAGCTATGAAACACACAATGACATTTCTCCTTTTTTAACTGCAGACCTTGATTTCTGGACCACGGGCGAAATATTTTTTGCAATAAAAAATCCTTCAAACCTCTCTTTGACAAAAGATGAACTTCACACACTTTTGAGCCTGCGTCACGGGAATGTCCTGAATCACGCATCATTGAGTACCGCATTAAAACCTGTATTTTCAGCTACGATTTTCGGACAGTATGAATCAAGCCACAGACTGGATTTTTATTATGAAAAAACTTCTGAAGGAGACATTTATTATTATACCCAGAAAATAAGCCCTGAAATAATAAATGACAATGCTGTTTATGAGCTCAGCACCTATACTTTTGACAAAATTAAATCACTGCTAAAAAAAGAGTGAGATAGAACAGGTTGTAAAAAAAGTGCACGATAATATTAATTAACAGTGATTTTGACTTAACTAATAAAAGCCTTAAAATAATTCCGCAGACTAAAGCATTTAAAACACCTGCAAAGCCTTCATAAATATGCCCAAGTGCAAAAAGAATAAGGGCAGGAATTTCAGTTAACAGCTTATTTGAAATACCGGTAAGTTCCTTAAAAACATCGCATAAAATAAAGCGGTAACAGACTTCTTCAGTAAAAACCGCAGTCAGAAGGGCAGTAAAAAGACTCAGCCATTCTAAGGCATTCACAGGTCTGTAAATATCAAAGGCGGCAGTACTTCCCGGAAGATTCATTCCTTTTCTGGATAAAACGAAAAAAATAATCTGAAAAATGACTGATACAAAAATTAAAAGCCCGAAACTGCAAAGTGCATAAGCATGTTTCATAAATATGCCGGGCTGAGGTGAATCTTTATAATTCTTTTGGTAAAGGCTCCTGTCTAAATATAAAAAAAGAGCCGTAACAAACGTAAGAAAAATAGAGAAAAAAGTAGTTTTTATTACAAGAGGACTTTCCGCAAAATCAGGTGAATTAAAAAGCGGAGGAACTACAAAAAAAAGAAGCAGGAAAAAAATTTGAGTAGCGTAAAGGGCTTTTTTCATATAATATAGATAATAACAAAAAAAGAGAGTGTTATAAAAGTGATTTTAGTATTAATTATTACAGCACTGGCAGTTCTTGCGACAGTAAGACTGCTTATCGTTTTTCAGGATAAAATTAAATTTTTCACTCTGGGCTCAGACTCAGGCTTTAAGTTTTCAGAAACTGCGCTTTTATGGAAACTTGCAAAAATGGGAGATATAGAAGAACCGCAGGCCCTGTTCCTTTCAGTTCCAACCTTAAACAGGGCTATCTCCAATGTAATAACAGACGCCAGAAGACGCGGAATTGAAAATTCAGACAGAATCCAGAACTTTCTTACCAAGCTTTATAAGTTCCGAACAAAACTGAATCTTGAGCATGAAAATAAAAAAGGGCTTGAATCTACAAAATATCTTGATAAAGGCCAGAAACTCCGCATTATCTTCCCGGGACACGGTGTATTTGCTTCAACAATAATGAACAACGGCTACGAGATGATAATCACGCTTCCTACACAGAACAGGACAATTCCTGTAATGAGTGAAGACTGGGTTAATCACGAAATAAGCGTTTATCTCTGGCGCAAAGGAGACGCATCCTACGTTTTTGATACAAGAGTAACAAATGCAGGTGTTTTCAACGGTCAGACAGTACTTTATCTTGCACAGACAAATCAGCTTTTAAGGGCCCAGAAAAGAAAATCTGTCCGCTGTGAATGTAACTTAAATGCTGCCATGTACTTTATTAAAAAGGAAGTAATTGATTTTAATCTTGTTGAAACTGATCCCGGCTATAAAGTCGTACTTGAAGACATTTCAGAAGACGGCGCCATGATCAGGGTCGGCGGACAGGGAGTAGTAAACGCCCAGATTAAACTTCAGTTTACCCTTAATGATGTGCTTATCCTTATGTATGGAATTGTCCGTGCTGTTGAATACAATAAAGAAATAAACCAGTCACGGCTTCACTTTGAATGTGTTCATCTTGATAAGGATATGAAAAATGCCATCTTAAGCTTTGTCTATAATGTTCTTCCTCAGGATCAGAAAGATGTATTTGATGCCCTCAGTGCAACAGAAGAAGACAAGGCTGAAGATGAAACTGCACCGGAAGAAGAAAATCCTGCAATTCTTCTTACAGGAAATGCAGCCGGAGATGTGGAAAAACATGAACCGTCAGGAGAAGAAGCTGTAAGTGCAGATATTCTTACTCCTCCCCAGGACAATATTTCAGCAAGGGATATAGCAAAACTTGCAGAGCTTGATGTTAATGATGCTGAATAAACGGAGGAAAATATGAAAAAACTCTTTTTTATACTTACTTTTATATCTTTATTCGATGCCTTTTCTTTTACCTCAGACATACAAAAAAAATACATTAAGGGAAACCTTCAGGATAAAACCAGTGCCGTAAAGGAAGCTTCAGGTTCTGATGCACAGGAACTTACAAAAAAAGGCCTGGCTTTTATTCTTGAAAACAGTGAAGCCTTAGGTCAGGACAGAGATTTAAGTGCACTTGCTGTTGCCTGTCTTTTTAAGCTTCCTAAAGACAAAAGTTCACTTGAAACTTCTTTTCCAGAAATAAATAAAGACCTGATTTCAATTTTTAATCTTTTTGAAGATGAAACCGTAAGAATCGGTGTACTCGATAAATTTGAAACAACCTGCGCCTTAAACGGCTCTGAAAATTTTACAGGACTCCTTAATAAATATTTAAATGAAGCAGGAGAGAAAAACCGTAATTCTGCCGTTACAGGAAAGGTAATTACATGTTTAAAAACTGCAGGAAATACAGAATCCTTTTCAATCATGTATAAAAACTGGAAAAACAACTCCTTTCCTGAATTTAAAAACGAAACAGAAAAAGCCCTTATTGCACTTTCTTCAAAACACATAACTGAAACAATAAAGATAATTTCCTCTTCTAAAATTAGAGAAATTAGAGATTTCTTTGAATTAATCAATAAAAGTGACGAAATTTCAAAAGATTTTAAAGCAGAAATTGCTGAAAATGCACTTTCAGTGACAATACATAATACAGAAGATATTTCAGCAGATATGACTGACAGTATCAGCCTTCAGCTCCAGACTTTGCAGACAATCTCAGATGCAAACTGGACCAGGGCAGCAGGCCTTGCAGTTCGTTTTTTCAGTCTTGCAAAAGAAGAATACGAAAAGAGCATTCTGCAGGAAGCTCAGTTCATACAGGTTATAGGCTGTATTACAAAACTTTCTTCGCCTGATACTGCACAGTCTTTGTCTGCATATCTTGCAGAAATGAATTCTAAAACAGAAAAGAATAACATTCCTGCCCAGAATGTAGTTCTGGCGGTAATTAAGTCACTGGGAGCGCTGGGAGATAAATCCGCATTTGACAATCTTCTTTACGTAACATATTTAAACTATCCTGAGGCTGTTAAAAATGCGGCAAGAGATTCCCTTGCAAAACTTAAATGGTAATAAAAAAATGCCTGAAGTATTTTTTCTTTGCAGTTTTAATTAATCCTGTTTTTACGGCAGCATTTTTTTTAGCAGTACTTTTTTATACAGATACACTCAAATTATCAGACAGGAAGCAGTTTTCCTGTCTGTTTTTTTCGTCCGAAGTTACGGCTGTTGAAGGTACTGTCTGGTCAAGTCCGGTAAAAACCTCAGAAGGAACGTATTACACAGCACTTTTTGAAACAAAAAAGGCATACAAGCAGAAATTTCAATCAGGCGGATCAAAGGGACTTATCACGGTCCTGTTTCCTGCAACCATGATTGAAACTCTGTATCCGGGAAAACTTTATACAGGAATAAAAAGTAATAACCATCAGCATTTGCTGATAGAAAGCGGATATAATTTTTATCTTGAAGTTTCATGCACTGACATTGAAAATAATCTGTTTATTGTAAACAAAGCAACACCTGTTTCTCACTCTGGCCTTCTTTTTAAACTAACAAAAATACGCGCCCTATCAAGGCTTACTTTTAAAAGACTTATGTTTGGCTGGGGAAAGGCAGGCGGGCTGTTACTTGCGCTTTTATCAGGTTCGAAAGAATACACGGACAAAACTCTGAGCGACGGTTTTAAGGATGCGGGTCTTTCACATATTCTTGCACTCTCAGGAATGCATTTAAATCTCTTCGGGGGACTTGCATTTTTCTTCGGGACAAAAATTACGAGACGAAACCTTGCAGATTTAATTCAACTCTCTGCGGTAGTATTTTTTGTCTGGTTTGCAGGTGCTTCTCCGTCACTGTTCAGGGCAATGCTCAGTGCTTTAATCGTTTATATCAATTCACTTTTGAGAATGAATCGTTTTAAGGGTCTGACTGTCCTTTCCCTTACTTTCATCATTCATCTTTTAATTTATCCTCATCACTTAAAAACTCCCGCCTTCATGCTTTCATATGGCGCTCTTGCAGGAATTATGAGTATTGGTCAGATTATAAAGTTCAGTATGGGACGTTTATTTTTACCTGAAATCTCATCCAGGCTTTCAGAAAGCTTAGGGGCACAGATTTTTACGGCTCCTTTAACACTCAAAATATTCGGCAAATTCATGCCGGGCGGTGCAGCTGCCACACTGTTTGCAGGTCCTCTTACAAATATTTTTTTATATACCGGACTTTCAGGTACAATTTTATGCCTTATAATGCCTTTTCTCAGCGGGGCTTTTAATGTTATTATGAACTGTATTTACAATATAATTTTAAAGTGTGTACTGTTATTCTCAAAAATTCCTGCTGTAACGGTTTAACACTTATTGTTTAAGGAAAACTAATGATTTTACATCCGGATTACAATTCACCTGCAGCATTAAAAGAATTTATGGAAAGCCACAATATGGCCATGCAGAAAAAATTCGGTCAGAATTTTCTTGTAAACGAAGATGCAAGAAAAAGACTTATTGACAGCCTGGATGTAAAAGAAGATATGACAGTCTGGGAAGTAGGACCGGGACTTGGAAGCATGACAAGTGAACTGCTTTCGAGGGGTGTCAATTTAACTGTATTTGAAATAGACCACGGATTTGCCCGTCTTCTTCCGGAATTCTTTGAAGAATACGTAAAAAACAGTCATTTTGCGCTTGTAGAAGGTGATGTCCTTAAAACCTGGCAGAAATACGCAAAAGAAAACAAAGCACCTGAAAGGTTTTTCGGAAATCTCCCGTACAATGTTGCAGCAACAATAATTGCAGATACAATTACAAAAGGCCTTCGTTTTGAAAAAGCAGTTTTTACAATTCAAAAAGAAGTAGGCTTAAGAATGAATGCAAAAACAGGGACAGAAGACTATTCTTCTTTCAGTGTAATCTGTCAGTGGGCTTATGATGTAAAACCTGTTATGGACCTTGCAGGCGGAAATTTCTGGCCGGTTCCAAATGTAGCAAGCAGAGCAGTCCTTATGACTAAAAAAGAAGATTTCCCGCGCTGTAAAAATCCTGATCTTTTCTTAAAAATGGTAAGACAGATATTTTCATTAAGAAGAAAGACCATTAGAAACAATTTAAGCCGCTTTGTAAATGCAGAACTCTGTGATTATGCACTTGATAAATGTTCGATTGAGCCATCACTGAGAGCTGAAAAATTAAGCATTGAAAAACTTCTTGAATTGTCTGATGCGCTTGATTCAGGTTATAATAAATAAAAAATGACAGAAGTACAAAAAAATCTAAATCTAATAAAACAGTCTCTGCCTGAAAACGTAAAACTGTGTGCCGTTTCAAAATTTCACTCAGCTCAAAAAGTAATTGAAGCTATAGAAGCAGGGCAGACAATATTCGGTGAAAACCGTGTACAGGAAGCAGTTCAAAAATTTGATTTCCTTTCATCTAAAGGATATAGGCCCCAGCTTCACATAATCGGAACTCTCCAGAGAAATAAAGTAAAAGAAGCAGTTAGAATCGCCTCAATGATAGAATCTGCAGACAGAAAAGAACTGGTCGAAGAAATTGAAAAACAGTGTGCAAAACAGAATAAAACAATACAGATTCTTTTTGAAATTCACACTGGAGAAGAAAGTAAAGCAGGCTTTAAATCAAAAGAAGAACTTTTTATGGTTCTTGATGAGTTTACAGAGAATAAATATCCTCACATTCAGATTAAAGGACTTATGACAATGGCACCTTTAACAGAGGATGAAAACCTGATAAGAAAGTCTTTTAGAGAATTAAAATGTCTTCAATCAGAGCTGCAAGAAAAATACAGCAACTTTGATTTTAGTGAACTTTCTATGGGCATGAGCAGTGATTATAAAATTGCAGTTGAAGAAGGCTCTACAATGGTCAGAATCGGGACTGCAATATTTGGAGAAAGGGAATATACAAAATGATAAAAAAAATAACGGCTGCTTTAATTTTGTTTTTCTTCTCTTTCAGCTTTATAAATGCAGATACAAAAAGCACCACTAATTATGATGACATTAATTTTCCGCAGTGGACAAAAGACCTTCGAAGAACAGAAATAATAACTTTCGGCTCACTTCCTTTCGTTACATTATGGACATCTGTAGCATACGGACTTGCAGTTCAGGGAACATTCCACAACCCGCTGGATAAGTCAACTTCAAATTATACAGAACAGCAGCAGAAAGAAATAATTGCGATTGCAGCGTCCGCAAGTCTTGCCTTAGGCCTCACTGATCTTGCAATCAATTTAATATCAAGAAAAATCAAATCAAACAAACAGAAAAAAATACAGAAAACAATTATGGTAATTCCTTTCAGCCAGGAAGAAAAAGAAGGACCTGCTCCTTTACCTCCTGAAAAGGAATTTCAGGACAGAAACGAAAGTCCGGAAACAGAAAATCCGGAATTAGATCAGGATTATTTTACAGGCGGAATGGAAAGTGCCGTTTTTTAATCAAAAAATTCCTTCAGATTTTACAGATTCACTTCGTCTCGATAAATATATTGCCCAGTCCTGTCCTGACATGAACAGGTCAAAGCTTAAAAGCGGTGTCTGTGAACTTTTAGTCAACGGCAAAAAAGCAAAATTAAGTTCAAAAGTCAGTGCAGGGGATGAAATCTATTTTCAATGGGAAGACAATATCCCGGACGACATAATTCCTCAAAATATTCCTTTAAATATAATCTATGAGGATGAAAACGTTACCGTGGTAAATAAAAAACAGGGAATGGTAACTCATCCAGCAGCCGGTAACTGGGACGGAACTCTGGTAAATGCACTTTTATATCACTGGGGCAGGGAAAAAATCAGTAATGAAGAAAAAGAAAGCCCTTCCAGGACTTTAGAAACAAGAAGACCTGGCATTGTTCATCGTCTTGATAAAGATACTTCAGGTGTAATAATTACGGCTAAAAACAGAAATACAGAAGAATACCTGGCCTCACAGTTTAAAAATCATAAAAATCTTTCAAAAATCTATATCTGCATCTGTCAGGGACATCCACCTGTAAGGGAAGGCTTTATAAAAACAAATATTACCAGGGATACAAGGGAAAGAAAGCGTTTTAAAGCCTGTGAACTTGAAGGAAGCGGAAAAACTGCACTTACTAAGTTTAAATGTATTGCCTGTTTCGGACCTTACAGTCTGATGAAAGTAAAAATCTTTACAGGAAGAACTCATCAGATAAGGGTACATTTAAAATTTATCGGCTGTCCTATTCTTGGAGATTCAATTTATTCAAAAGGAACAAAGGGCACTTCATTTGAAGGAGCTTCATTAATGCTTCATGCCTATAAATTAAAAATTTCACTGCCGACATCAAAAGAGCCGGTTATTTTCCGGGCCAGTGTCCCGGTAAGATTTAAAAAAGTTATAAAAAAACTTCACGAAACTTTTTCTAAATCCCTTCCGCCAGAAAAACCTGCCTTTAAAATTGAAACCCTCAAAACAAAAAAGGGACACCTTCTTCCTCTCTTTAAAGCAAAAAAAGGTTACGGGCAATGGCAGAAATAAAAATCATTTCTTCTCCTGATGAAAATAATCCTTTTTTAATTATCTATAAACCTTCAGGACTACCAAGTGCTCCGTTAAAAGAAGGAGATGAAAGTGCTTTAACACAGGCCTTAAAACTCTTTCCGGAAATTAAAAATGTTAAAGGCAAAAAATCAGTAGAATACGGGCTTTTACACAGGATTGATACAGCCACCAGAGGACTTCTTTTTATTGCCTGTACGCAGGAATGCTTTGATAACATGGAGCTTCAGCAGAAAGAGGGAAAGTTCATAAAGTATTACAGGGCTGGAATTGAAAATAAAGAGGGTGTAAATAAGACTTTTACCCTGCGCTCAAAGTTCAGAACATACGGAGAAAAAGGCAGGGAAGTACGTCCTGTTTTTGAAAATGCTTCAGCAGCTGATTTAAAAAAATGCGGGAATAAAGTTTATGAAACAGAAATTAGTATTAAGGGTGAAATTGCATTCTGTAAAATAAAAGAGGGGTTCCGGCATCAGGTAAGGGCACATCTTTCTTTTTCAGGATATCCGATAAAAGGCGATAAGATCTATAATAAAAATGCAGATGTAAATGATTCGTTTGAATTTGAAGCCTGGGGATTTGAGTTTAATCATCCGTTAACTGGAAAAAAAGTTATTGTTACAGTACCTGAAGATAAACAAAAAAAATGAGCAGATTTGCTGACAAAACTGCTCACACTGTCTGAATTATTAAGTATAATTTATTATATTATATAAAATTAATTATGCCCGGGAGGGGACTTGAACCCCTATGAAGTTGCCCTCACTAGGACCTGAACCTAGCGCGTCTGCCAATTCCGCCACCCGGGCGAATCTAAAATAACTCAAATATTTTAACAAAAAATCTCCTCTGCTGTCAATCAGCGGAAGAACTTAAAAAAGAAAATAATCATTAATAATAAGGCCCCGGTTACTGCAAGATACATCCACCAGGGAAGAGAATCATCTCCTCTTGATTCCCGGCCGTTTAGCGCAGAATATCTTTCATCAATTGCATTTTTTAAGGCTTTTTTTGATGCCCTGGATGCTTTTTTATCTTTTAAGAACCTGCTTTTAGAATTACCGCCTGAAGGATTTCCTACGGCATAACCGCACACTGGGCAGCCTGCTGAAAACTTAGAAGGGGAGCCTGTATTACCGCACTGAGGACAGCGTACGCTTGAAAAAAATCTGCCGCAGTGACGGCACATTTTTGCATCTTTTGGAACTTCAGCGCCGCAGTTTTCACAAAAAAATTTGGCAGTTTTTTTATCAGCCATTTAGCAGAGCTCCAGAACAAGTTCATCTGAACATTCTTTTACAACTGCACTTACAGCTTCCATTTCACTGTGAGTTTTTAATGCTGCACATTCAATCTTAATTCCTTCAGAAAGATTTTTTATAAAATCAGGAACATCTGGTTTAAAGCTGAGTTTTTTACCGTCAAAATTATGTGCATAACCGCTTACTAAAGAAAGTGAAAGGGGATTTGTAAACATAAATGAACATAAAATAGAAAGGCCGTCACTTTCAGGACTGTCTTCAGCAACAGCAAGGCTTTCAACAGGCTGAGGATGACCTTCAGAATCAAGCAGTTTACCTGAATAAATGTCTATTTCTTTAGCAAGAATTTCACGAAGTTTTTCAAGCCCCTCTACATCAACTGATTCAAAAATTCCCCTGACATTAAGAGCCTCAGCCTTTTTTGTTTCTTCTTCATCCAGGCCGCCTTCTGCATAAAGGATAACCTGAGGCTTGTATCCTCCGAAATCAGTACTAGCAAACTGAGTAAGGGTTTTCCAGTGACGCGGATAATCTTTTGTGCTGATTACAATCAGATGAGGTGCAATTTCTTCAACATTATCAAGGGCTTTTAAAAGCCATTTGTAAACAATAACATTATATCCAGCGCTTTCAAGCACCCGGGAAACATTGTCATTTGCAAGATCTGTATCACCAACTAAGAGGGCTTTCATGGCTTTTACCTTATTCTGTACCTAAATTTGTTACTGAGTAATCATAAATCTGCCAGATTCCGTCACGCTGGCGTACTTTATAAACATAACGCTTAACTTCATGGAAGTTAGGATATTTAAACCATTCACGAACAGTAACAATACCGTCAGTCTGGCTGTAAGAGGTGTTTTCAATAGAGAAACGGTCCGGAACAGAAACGATATCGTGATCAATTCTGTTCTGCATTAAATCAGCGCGGTAATTTTTAAGCATGCGGGCTCTTTCATCAGGTGAAGTTGCATTGTATCTTCTTCTCTGATCAGGATTTCTGAGCATCATTTCTTCAACATCCATATAAAGGAAATACTGATCCCAGAGAGATTTCTGACGGGCAATAATTGTCTGTTCAACAACTTTATCCGGTGAAATGTTTTCAGGTTTTAAGAGGGTAGCCGACTTTGATTCTACAGGAAGATAAGAGGAAGCTGCAGCATAAGGGGCAGGGCGTATCTCAAGACTCAGACGGTTAGAAGTGATCTCAATATATTTTGATTTATAAAGTTCAGGATAGAAAATCAGTTCAAGATAATAGATTGAAGGTTCATCAAACTGAATGTAGTCCTTAACATTTTCAATAAAGGAATAAGATTCACCCGGTTCAATTGAAAGTTCACGGA